>CAXTRS010000155.1:0-10864 GCA_964246635.1 uncultured Chthoniobacterales bacterium
CCGCCGGATCGCCCCAGCTCGCGTCCGAGCCGGTGAACGGGAGCGGGTGCTGGCGCAGATCGACGAGCGTGGCGCGGACGCTCTGCGCCTGGAGTTTTTTCAGGGCCTCCTGAGCAAGAAGCTGCGAGCGGGAATCCGAGCCGAGGCTGGACGCGATGATGCCGACGTGTGCGTTCGTGGGGTTGGGCATAGAGAGGATGGCGGGGAGCGTGAACTCAAAGCCGCGCTTTGACAACCGCACTCAACCGGTGCGCTTGAGCTTGCCGGTATGCTTGGCCCAATTCTCGACGAGCTGAAACACCCACAAGCCGAGCGGCACAAGCACTAGGCCCATCGCCAGCAGCGCGAGCAACTCGGGGCCAACGCTGGAAAGCGGCGCGCCTTCGAGCGGGCGGCCGTTCTGTGCGGTGGCGATACCCATCAGCTTGTTGCTTGCGTTGATGACATACGTGGCCGGCGACAACCACGAAAATGGCTGCACCCACTTCGGCAAAATCTCGACCGGATAATAAATGCCGGAGACGAGCAGGAGCAGTCCTTGGAAAATGTTCGTCCCTTGCGACCCGTGTTCGGGGCTCATCACCGGCAGGATCGCCGCCATCAAGCCCAGCCCGACAAACGCCAGGCTGCCGACGCAAAGCACGACGAACATGCCCCAAAGATTTGCGCCCGCGACCGACAGCTTGATGAACACGATCAGCCCGAGCAGCACGACGACCATGCGCAGAATGCTGTAAGCCAGCGCGAACAGGCTGATGCCGGCCAGATGGATCAACCGCGACACCGGCGCCATGAACGTGTATTCCAGCGTGCCCTCCCAACGCTCGTAGGAGATCGAGTTGCTGACCTCCTGGAAGATCACCGACAAGTAGCTCCAAAGCAGCACGCCGACGGTGAGCTTGAGTGTGAGCCGGTAATTATTTTCGGCGACCCCGATAAGTGCAATGGTCGCGGAGTTCACCAACGCATAAACGGTGAACACAAGCACCCACGAGAAGTAACGTCGCGTGAGGTGCCAGTCGCGAAAGACGAAGGCCCAGGTTTGGCGGAGGACGTGTTGCATGGGGAAAGAGTTGCGAGTTGCGAGTTGCGAGTTGCGAGTTGCGGGCGATGAGCGCGTTCCTTTTCGTTGTCATCCTGAGCGGAGTGTAACGGAACCGAAGGACCTCTTGCTGACAATCTATTTGGACATCGAAGGCACGAGCGACGCGCAATCGGCTTTGTCAGGAAGAGGTCCTTCGACTGCGCTCCTGCGTCGCTCCGCTCAGGATGACAAACGCGGGGAAAGCGCACCACCCGCAACCCGCAACCCGCAACCCGCATCAATCATCCGTATCCAGCCGCGCGCCGCTCAGCGCGATAAAGGCATCGTCGAGCGTTTCCGCATTGCCGGCTTGCGCTTTCAACTCCGCGGCGGTGCCTTCGGCGACGAGCTTGCCGCCGGTGAGAAAACCGATGCGCGGACAAAGACGTTCGGCTTCGGCCATATCGTGCGTGGTGAGAAAAATACTGGTGCCGCGCTCGGTGCGGATCGCCTCAAGAAATTCCTGCACGTCGCGGCGGCTGCGCGGATCCAGCCCGGTCGTCGGTTCGTCGAGCAGCAGCAGCGGCGGATCGACGAGAATCGCGCGCGTGATGGCGACTTTTTGCTGCTGGCCGCGGCTCATTTCCTCGAGCGGCTCGTAGAATTTTTTCGCCTCGATGCCGAGCCGTTCGAGAATGCTCAGCGCGCGCCGCTCGGCCTCGCGCCGGCCGATGCCGTAGAGCTGCGCGGCGTAGAGCAGGTTTTCGCGCGCGGAGAGTTTTTTGTAAAACGCCGCGTCCACGCTCACCCGGCCGATGTCGCGCCGCACCGCGCGCTCTTCCGCCGGGAGTGGTTTGCCGAGCACGCGCACGCTGCCGCCGTCGGGCAGCAGCAAGGTCGAGAGCACCCGGATGAGGGTTGATTTGCCCGAGCCGTTCGGCCCGAGCAACCCGTAGGTCTCGCCGCGCTCGACGCGGAACGACACGCCCTTGAGCGCCCATTCCTCGCTCTGCACCCGCCAGCCGCGCAGGAAGCTGCCGCGCTTGCGGAAAACCTTTTGCAGGTTTTCAACTTCGATGGCCGGGATGTCCATAAACGCTATCAGCGCACGCGGGCTTCGCTCCCGGTGCGCGCCTGCATTTCTGCAACTCGCAAAGGGCGGTTTTCCTACGCTGGGAAGCCGGGGCCGGCAAGCGCGGACTTCGCCCCGCGCGGCGCACACGCAACCGGCACGCGCCTCGCGATAAGGCTTACAGCCGGCCAGCGGTTTTCGGCGCCGGTCCACCTTCACGATTCACGCTTCCCTCAACCTTCCCACCTTATGCGCTTCTCCCCTCGCCTCCTTCCGGTTCTTCCGATGCTCTGCGCTTCTTTATTGCTGCTCCCGACGGCGACGACCTGCGCCGCCGAGGATGACAAAGACGCCGCCCGCGCCAAACAGCTCGCCGAGGCCGTGGTCAAAGCGAGCGGCGGCGACGAGTGGGCGACGATCAAAACGATCCGCTTTACGTTTCAAGTCGAGCAGCCCGGCAAGACCGAGCCGCTGCTCAGCGCGAAGCACGTTTGGGACGTGGCTGGCAACAAAGACACTGTCACATGGGCGGGTAAAACTGTTACCATCGATCTCGGCGCGCCGAACACCGAGGGCGACGCGCAGGCGGCGATGAAACGCTGGACCAACGACAGCTATTGGCTCATGGCGCCGCTGAAACTGCGCGATCCCGGCGTGCGTCTCGCCTACGGCGGGCAAGGCAAACTCCCCGACGGCCGCGCGGTCGAGCAGCTCGACGTTTCTTTCGACAAAGTCGGCATGACCAATGGCGACCGTTATCGGCTCTATGTCGATCCGCAGACGCATCAGCTCTTGCGCTGGGACTACAAGCCGTCGCCGGACAAAACGATCAGCAGCGGATGGGAAAATTACCAGCAGGTCGGCGGCCTGACGCTTTCCACCGAGCACGATTTTGGCGACAAGCGCCTGCGCATTCTCGACGTGGAAGTGCAGCGGTGATCTCTACGAACTCACACCAGGCAAATCGGAGACAACTCTATCCTTGCCTTCTTTGGCGAGGCGCAATGCCGCTTGCGCTTGGGAGTCGAGCTGGCGAGCGATTTCCTCGAAGTCATGCGTGCCCGGGCGCAGAGCGGGAAGCTCGGCGACGCCCGCGCTGACGGTGATTGTGACGAATTTCAAGTCCCCGCTGGTGTCGCGAACTTCATACTCCGACTGCCGTGTTTCGCGACAAATGCGGGCGGCAAAAGCGCGCGCGTCGTCACGGCTTTGATTCAGAGCCAAAACGGCAAACTCATCGCCGGTCCGATAGCGGAAGAACGGATCTTTGCGACGCGAGCCTTCCACCAGTCCACGGGCAAATTGCTTAAGCACCTCATCACCCGCGGAGTAACCAAAACGGTGATTGGTTTCAGCAAAATCATCGATGTCGATAATGATCATGGAAAGCGGCGACGCGGTGCCCAACGCCGTGCGGACCTCGCGCGGAAGCCGCTGCTCCAATTCTCGCAAATTAAGAAGTCGGGTGAGAGGATCGGTGGCAGCAGCGGTTTGGGCAGCGGCGAGTTGCCGCTCAAGTTCAGAAATCCTAGCGCGGGCGACATCCTCGACCTCAACGCATTTTTGCGCGGAGGCTTGCTCGGCGTTTGCAATTTCTCCGCCGCGTCCGCTTCCCGTGTCCGGAGCTTCCTGCCGAGGTGCAGCGCCACGAGGCAAATTCCAGCCGCTGCGCCTAGAGTGATCCAAAGAAATAACTGATAGCGTTGCAACTGCACGGAGGAGACGAGAAAGGATCCAAAAACCGCGAACTTGCCTGCAACGAACACGCCGGTAGCAACTGCGGCGGTGGTGACCAGCGGCTTGGCTAGTTCAACCAGCCACTTAGCTATTTCCTTGTAGAGATCAGAGACGAGAGCCTTGGGATTTGGCTTGAAGCTTGGCTCTGTCTCCGCCATGAGGGGGGTTCCTGACTAGGCGTCCGTGGATTGCGGCGGAACAGTGTATCACGCCGTTCGCCGCAGTCTGTGGGTTTCCGCCAGCGAAGGCAACTGGGAAATCCATGGAGGCTGCGTCGCAAAGACCCCAAGTTTGACTCTGGAGGGCACCCCATCCTCGGTGTTGCTGTTCAAGACAAGACGCGAGGGTTAAATTAAGCGGCACCACTGCTCCGCGTATTCATTTTGACAGTAACAGTGTTGCGGAAGTAAAACCGGCGTCGTGATGCCGTCGTCGGATACTTTCGGTTCTGCCACCACCGCTCCCGTTCCGCGCCCCGCGATTTTTTCCATCCGCGCCTTGGCGGACAGCGTCAACCAGTGGTGCGAAGAGAACGGCGTCCGGCCGGTCAACGGCCAGTCTGCGCCGCAGCTCAACGACCGCAACATCCGCTACTACCGGCTGCGCGGGTTGCTCGATGCCCCCGGCAGCGGTGCGCCCGAAGGCGCGGCCCGACGCGGCTTCACCGAGAAGCATGCGGCCCAGCTCCGGGTCATCCGGCTGCTCCAGGCGCGCGGGCTGCCGCTCGACCGCATCCAGGTTTCCATCGCCGGCTTGTCGCTCGACGAGCTGCGCGCGTTCCAGCGTCGCGAAATGGGCAAGCCGACCCCGGCCAGTGCCGGGTCGATAATCGGCGACGTTTTCGCTTCTGCCCCGAAAGACGGCCGTAGCCACACGACCGCTGAAACGGCCAGGCCGGTTGCTCAGCGCCGCGCTGCCGACACGGGCAGCAGAGGCGTTCCCACGGACCACGTTCCACACGCAACCGGCAACGGTGCCGGCGAATCTTCGCCGTCTGAGCCGGCGTTGGGTCAGGAGCAGTGGCTGGTCAGCGCCGTCGGTGAAGAATTTCTCCTGGTCTCCCGCCGCGGCCGGCAAATCACCGACGAACAGCGCCGCCTGATCGCTGCGGTGCTGGAAGGGCTGAGAAAAGGCTAAAGGCTAAAGGCTAAAAAAGAGAGAAAGGCAACCGCGCAGCAACTCTGCTTTTAGCCTTTAGCCTTTAGCCTTTCAAAAAGTTACCACGCTGCGCAGCCCGAGCACGAGCGCGTCATCGTGGCGTGAGGTGCCACCGGGGTGGATGATGTATTGCAGGTCGGGCTGTAGTTGGAACCACGGCGTCAGGTTGGCCTGGTAGGTGATTTCCCACACCGCTTCGTAATCCGGCAGCGGCTCGCGCGCGCCGGGATCCGTGACGAAGCGGTTGCGGTCGCGCGCGGCGGCGCGGCGGGAATCGCTGATCGCCAGGCGAGAGAAGCCGAGGCCGAAAACATCTTTGGGTCGGCCGGGGAGCAGGCCGCGAAGATTGAAGCCCGTGTCGAGGCTGAACGGCGAAAAGTTGCGATCATCCGGCGCGACACCGGCCCGCAGGTAAACGCTGATCGCCAAGCCGCTTGCCTCGGGCGCCGCCGGTGGCGATCCGCCAGAGCCGGCGGTGTCTTCCACGTTGCCGACCGGCGCCGAGGCAGCGGCGCCCGCGGCGCCGGCGAACGGCGCGGCGCCGGGGGCGACATACACGTTCTGGTCCGCCGCGAAATACGCGCCGTAGTCCCCGCGGTGCGCCCGTGCGAGGCCGCCCGAGCGTGGGTCAGCCAGCGCGAGACCGGCGCGGTCGAGGCGGTTATCGCTAAAAGTATCGGTATGGTAAAACGCGCCGACCCGGTAGGTGCCCGGCAGCCCCTTGTCGCCCGGCGCGCGGTTGAGCCGGAAGCCGAGCTGGCCGACGAGGAACGCGCCCTCCCGGGAATTCAGATTGATGTGCGTGCCGCTGTGGTTGTAGGTCGTGCCCCGCTTGGAACCCGGCGTCGGGTCGCCCAGCGTATCCGGGTCCGGGTTGCCGTCGTAAGCGGCACCTTGAAAATACCAGCGCTGGTCCTTGGTGCTCAGGCGCAGCCGCACGCCCGGCGCGGCGATGGCGTAGATGGGCACCGGCACGTTGAAGGAAAACGTCGGCAGCGCGCCGAAGCTTGCGTTGATAAACAGCGCGCCGGCGTCCGTGGTGGCAAACTCGGCGTCGGCGGCGAGCTGGCCGAGGCGGAGCGAGAACCGGCCGTCGAACGCCGTGTAATCGAACCACAGCTCGAACAGGCGCAGGGAATCGTAGAAATCAATGTTCGAGAAACGACCGAGGTCGCGCACGTAGCGGTTCGTGCCGCTGGCGCCGTGCGGATAATACGCGAGCGCGTGGAATTGCAGACCTTTCAAGGTATCGCCGACGAGCTTGCCGAAATCCACGTCCAGCCCGGCGGTGCCGAGGCCGTCATACACCTGGCCGCGTCGCGCGCCGCCGACCGGATTGCCGAACTCCTCGGCGGTGTAGAGCAGGTTGAAGGCGATGCCTTTGTCCGCCAGCCGGGTGCGCAGGCCGCCCCAATCGCCGAGCAAGTAGTCGCGTTCGAGGAACGGTTTGAGCGCCGCTGCCGGCTGCTCGGCCGCGCCTTTCGCGGGCGCGGGCGCGGGCGCCGGGGTTTCGGCGCGCGCCGCTGCGCCGACAAAACTAACGCAGCCATAGAAGATCGGGAGGAAGGGCCGCGCGCGCAGCCAGCGCAGAAAAGGAAGGATCACCGTCGGCGAGCTTGGCCGAAATCGAATTTCGAGCGGAAGCAAAATCTTGCGCCCCTGTCGCTTGATCAGCCCGCGACGACCGCGCCGGGCATCGCATTTTCGCGCGAAAGCGTATATCTGTCGCGGTGCGGGAATACGTTCCTGGCGCCATCACTCTCACTTCCAATACCTCATGCAAACCAGCGCTTCGTCGCCTGCCACCGCTTCCACTGCGACCACGCCCGCGACCTTCCAAACCGCCGACGGCCCGCGCACTTTTCCGCCGTTCGACCTCGCCCGGCTGTTGCGCACCGTTTTCGCGCCGCGCGCCGGCGAGCGCATCGCCGTGCTCATCGACCTGCCGGACAAACCGGCGGCGGGGATGCGCGATTTCGCGTTTCTCAACGACAAAAAACTCACGATCCAAGCGCACGCTTACCGCGACTTTTACCAGGCGCTGCAAAACCGCGTGCTCGCCAAGCTGAACCTCCAAGGCGGAGAGATGTTCGCCTTCCAGGCCACCGGCGGGTCGAACCTCGACTTGCCCGACGCGGCCTTCGACGCGGCCGGTCGCGAGCACAGTCTCGAGCGCGACATTTACCCAAACTACAATCTCATCCTCTGCCTCTCGACCCACTCGGCCACCGCGCCGCTGACGGCGTTTGCGAAGCAATACGGCTTCCGCGGGGCGACCCTGCACGGAGTCAATGACACCATCCTCGCCAGTGGTCTCGCCGTGGACTACGACGAAGTGAGCAAGGAAGCCGAAGTCTTGCGCCTCGGACTCACGCGCGCCGACGCGGTCGTGATTGATTACGAGCACGCCGGCAAGCCCTACACGCTGCGGCTGCTGCTCGGCGGCCAGGAAGCGCAGAAATCGCACGGTCTTTGCCGCGGCGGCCCCGACGTGGCGAACCTGCCCGCCGGCGAAGTGTATTACGTGCCGGAAAGCGCGGAGGGCCAGTTCCCGCACCGCTACGAGGATGGCACGATCTCCTTGCTCACCGCGAAGGGGGGCTACGTGGTCGGCGTCGAATTGCTCGCGGGCAACGAGGCGACCGTCGCGCCGCACCGTGCGAAATTGCTCGGCGACCCTGCCGCAGGTTTCCTCGGCGAGCTTGGCTTCGGCACGCAGCGCCTGCCGGTGAGCGGGCGCGACATTCAGGACGAAAAGATTCTCGGCACGTTTCACGTCGCCACGGGCCGCAGCGATCATCTCGGCGGGCACATCACGCCGCCGAAATTTCTCGACCGCAAAAACGCCACGCACGACGACATCCTGTTTTCGCCGACGAAGACGCCCGAGATCCACGTCCGCCAAGTGCGCATGGAACGCGACGGGCAGGTGCTGGAAATCATCCGTGATTATCAGCCCGGCGCGTATTTGCGCGAGCTGATGAAATCCTGAACGTCGGGACGCACCTCCGGGGCGTCCGAAGAATCCTGGTGCGCGAGAGACCACCGCAGAGCAGAAAGCCAAAGTCACGGACGCCTCGGAGGTGCGTCCCTACCTGTCGTGACGAACAATCCTTACGAGACCGAGCGTCTGCTCGACGAGTATCTTCTCTTTCACTACGGCTCGGCGGAGGAAATCTTCCCTCACCCGTTCGGTCCGGCGGACGCTCTCGATTTCCCGGCGCGCGCGGTGCGCGAGTGCGTGCGTTTCGCTGCGTTGCCCGCGATGAATGCGCGCGCGCTGGACATCGGCTGCGCCGTCGGCCGCTCGAGCTTCGAGCTGGCAAGAGGTTGCGCGGAAGTCGTCGGCCTCGATTTTTCGCAAAATTTCATCCGTGCCGCCGAGACATTGCGCACCGCCGGCCGGCTCGCTTACGCGCGCACGGATGAAGGCCGGCTGACCACGTCGCTCGTAGCCACGGTGCCGGCGGAAATCGAGCGCGAGCGCGTGCGCTTCGCAGTCGGCGACGCCTGCCGGCTCGATCCCGCCGCGCTCGGCGTCTTCGATGTCGTCCTCGCGCTCAATCTCATCGACCGCCTGCCTGAGCCGGCGCGTTTTCTCGACGCGCTGCCCGCGCTCGTGCGACCCGGCAGCGGGCAATTGGTCCTCGCCTCGCCTTACACCTGGCTCGAAGATTACACGCCGATCCAGCATTGGCTCGGCGGCTTCGCACGCGCGGACGGCGAGCGCGTGACGACGCTCGACGCCTTGCGCGCGCGGCTCGGCGCGGGATTCGATCTTGTGGAAACCCGCGACCTGCCATTTCTCATCCGCGAGCACGCGCGCAAATTTCAGTGGAGCGTTTCGCAAGCCACGATCTGGCGGCGGCGGCAACAGCCATGAGCGACGATGCTTCGACACGCACGGATTGGAATGCCTGCTACCGCGCCGGCGAGACGCCTTGGGAAAAAGGCGCGCCGGCCCCGCCGTTGCTCGAATGGCTCGCGCAGCAGCCCGGCCATCGTTGCGACGGCGACAGCATCCTGGTGCCGGGCTGCGGGTTCGGTCACGACGTGCGCGCGCTCGCCCGCGCGCATCCAAGGGCGGAAGTCGTCGGCCTGGACATCGCGCCGGCTGCCATCGAGTGCGCGCGGAGCTTCCCAAGCGAGGGTAACGAACGCTACGCCTTGGCCGATCTTTTCGCGCTGCCCGCCGCCGCGTGGCGCGGCCGGTTCGACTGGGTTTTCGAGCACACTTGCTTCTGCGCCATCGATCCGGCGCGGCGAGCCGAATATGTCGCAGCCGTCGCCCAGGCGTTGCGGCTCGGCGGCCGGTTGCTGGCGATCTTTTATCTCGAGCCGTGGGCCGGGGGTGAGCCGCTCCCACCCGGCGGCGGGCCGCCGTTTGGAGTGACGGTTGATGAACTCGACAAGCTCTTCGCAACACAATTTCGCCTGGTCGAAGAGCAGCACCCGAGTCGTGCGTATCCAGGGCGCGAAGGGCGGGAGTTGCTGAGAGTGATGGAGAAAATCCGAAATCCGAATCTCGAGCCGAGCGCAGCGAGACAGCCGCTCTGATTATTCTTTTAATTAAAAGCGGCAAATCCGAAACAATCAGAACTAAATTTTAGAAAATCTAAAAATCGGAAAACGGCGCGGGCGGGAATCGCTCACTCTGCGTTTTTCCATTTTCATATTTTCTGACTTCTTTGCTCTGATTGTTTCGGATTTCGGATTTCGATATTCGGATTTTCTTTATGAAGCGTTTGCTCCTCATCGACGGCTCCTATTACGCCTACCGTTCGTTTCACGCGATTCGCGAGTTGTCGAACTCGCGCGGCGAGCCGACGAACGCGATTTTCGGCTTCGCCAAAGCCGTGCGCAAAATGCTCAAAGATTTGAAACCCGATCTCGCGGCTTGTCTTTGGGACCAGGGGCTGCCCGCGCGCCGCACCGAGTTGCAGCCGGCTTATAAAGCGCACCGCGCCGAGATGCCCGATCTCATGCGGCCGCAGCTTCCGCTCATCGTTGATCTCATCCCTAAGATGGGTATCACGAACGTCGCCGCGCCAAACACGGAAGCCGACGATCTCATGGCCTCCTACACTTGCGCCGCGCACCGGCACGGCGGCATCCAGAGCATTCTTGCCACAAACGACAAAGACCTCCTCTCGCTCACCGAAGACGACATCCTCATTTACTCCAACGCCAAGGCCGACCTCGCCAGTCCCGAGCAAACGTATGCACTGCTCGGCCCCTCTCAGATTCGGGCAAAATGGGGCGTTGATCCCGCGCGCATTCTTGATGTGCTCGCGCTCAGCGGCGACGCCAGCGACAACATTCCCGGCGTGCCCGGCATCGGGCCGAAGACGGCGACTTCATTGATCGCGGCGGCGGGCACGCTGGAGAAACTTTACGCCGATCTCGACGCCACGGTGAAGAGCGAGAAGCAACGCGAGAAGCTTCGCACCGCGCGCAACCAAGTATTTCAAAACCGCGAGATGGTGCGGCTCGACACCGATCTCGACTTGCCCAGACCGGTCGAGTCGCTCACCATCGAGCCGGATTATCCCGCCGTGATCGCCGCACTCGAAGGCTTCGAGTTCCGCGGGTTGCTGGCGGAATACCGCGCCGAGGCGAAAGCGAAGTCCGAGGGAAAATCGGCGAGCGAGGCGCAGGAAGAGCTATTTCCGTTTTGAGCGAGTTGCGGGTTGCGGGCAATGAGCGCACGGCGCTACTCCTCCTTTGTCATCCTGAGCGGAGTGTAACGGAGCCGAAGGGCCTCTCGCTGACAGTTGGTTTGCAGGTCGCTTGGCGCCGGCAACGTGACAACAGACTTTGTCAGGGAGAGGTCCTTCGACTGCGCACGTGCCTCGCTCCGCTCAGGATGACAA
>CAXTRS010000156.1:0-10766 GCA_964246635.1 uncultured Chthoniobacterales bacterium
CGCCCAAACCAACACCCGGGACGGGTGTGCTCCCCAAACGCAGACTGACCCACTGCCTGATTTATTCTTCCCGGCTGGGGCCGAGCATTCATGGCGCCCGGAGGTCGCCATCCATCTACGAAGCTTTGCTCAATTCGCCACTCCGTCGCGGCTGGTGCGCGCGATCTCGGGGCGGCGGTTGTGCAACTGCTGGATGATGTCTTGCAGGATGTTCAGCGCCTCGGCTTTCACCGGGTCCACGATGCCGGGCGCCGCGGTCTCGGAGGCGAGCGCGTCTTCGGGATCGACATCGTCGTCATCCGACGCAGCGCGCTGTTCTTCGGTCTTCGCGGGCTTCTTCTTTTTCTTGTCCTCGTCGCTGGCGCGCGGCAGTTGCGGCTTGTTGATGTTGGCCAGCGAGAGCCGATACGTGACCGGCTCCTGCACCTGCCGCGCTTTGCGTTCGGCTTTGCGCGCTTCGACTTTTTTCTTGTCCGCGGCGATCTCGTTTTTGCGCTCGTCGGCGTTGAGCGAGATGCGGTTTTCCTTCATCCGCTCGTCGAGCTGGGCGATGTCTTCGAGCGCGTAGCGGAACTCGGGTGAGGTCTTCACGCGCGCGGCCGAGCGGGCGCGCAGTTCGTTGAGATCGGTGGCGCGCGCGCCGTTCCATTTTTCGTAATCCGCCGGCTTCACTTCGTCATACGGCAGCGGGTATTTGAGCGCGTCTTCGCCGATGTCGAGGTGCGCGTAGCGCGAGGGCAGCACGACGTCGCTTTCGACGCCTTTGCTCTGCGTGCTCTGGCCGCTGGGGCGGTAGAATTTTTGAATCGTCAGTTTCAGCGCGCCGGCTTCGGCGAGCTTGAAACCGAAGGGCGACAGCGCGCGGCCGACTTCGATCATCGTCTGCACGGTGCCTTTGCCGAAGGTGTTCTTGTCGCCCACGATCGTCGCGCGGCCGTAGTCCTGCATCGCGCCGGCGAAGATCTCGCTTGCGCTGGCGCTGAGGTGGCTGGTCAGCACGACCATCGGGCCGCTGTAAGAAATCGACGGATCGCGATCACTGGAAACTGTGACGCGCTTGTCGCTGTCTTTCGCCTGCACGACGGGACCGCGTTTGATGAATAAACCGGACAGATTGATCGCTTCTTCGAGCGACCCGCCGCCATTGCGGCGCAAGTCCACGACGAGGCCGCTGATGCCTTCTTTGTTCAAACGCTCGAGCAACGCCTTCACGTCTTTCGTCGTGCTCTTCGCGTTCGTCGAACGGCTGTTCATGTCCGCGTAAAACGACGGCAGCGTGATCCAGCCGAGCTTCGCGGTTTCGCCGGTCTCGGTCTTTTGCTCGATGATCTCGGCCTTGGCTTCCTGCTCGGTGAGCTTCACTTCGTCGCGCACGATGGCGACGATCTTGCGCTTGCTCGGATCGGTCGAGCCGGCCGGGATGATTTGCAGCCGCACGGTGGTGCCCTTTTTGCCGCGGATCATCTCGACGACTTTGTCGAGCTTCATGTCCACGGTATCGACAAACGTGCCGTCCTTGCCTTGGCCGACCGCAGTGATTTTGTCGTTCGGCTTGATGCTGCCCTCAAGCTCCGCCGGGCCGCCGGGGATCAGCTCTTTGATTTTCGCGTAGCCGTCCTCGCTCTGGAGTTGCGCGCCGATGCCGACGAGCGACAGGCGCATGTTGATCGAGAAATTCTCGAACTCCGTCGGCGTGAAATACTCGCTGTGCGGATCGTAAGCCTGCGCGACGGCGTTGAGGAAAAACTTCACCTGGTCTTCCTTCGTCTGCTCGCGCAACGAGCGCAGGAGCCGGTCGTAGCGTTTGGTCACGACTTGCATTGGCTGCTCGACGGGATGCTCATTAAGACTCTCGGTGAGCAGCTCGTTTTCGATGCGGTCGTGCCAGAGCGCGTCGGCCTCCGCGTCGTCTTTCGGCCAGGCTGCCTTTTGGCGGTTGAGCGCGATGGTGCCGTGGCCGGTGAAGGTAAACTTCTCCTTTTTGAGCAACTCTTTCACTTTCGCCACGCGTTCCTCGACCCGCTTTTGGTAAACGTCGTAAATCACGTAAGCCGGCGAGAGGTCGCCGACGAGCACGTCGTCATCGAGCACGGTGAGATATTTTTTCTCGAAGCCGGCGACGTCTTTCTGCGTGAAGAAGAGATGACTGTAATCGAGCGTCTCCAGGAAATTGCGCAGCACGCGCTCGGAGATCTGATCGTCGAGCGGATGCTTGGTATAATGGAGCT
Source organism: uncultured Chthoniobacterales bacterium (assembly GCA_964246635.1). Classification (GTDB taxonomy): domain Bacteria; phylum Verrucomicrobiota; class Verrucomicrobiia; order Chthoniobacterales; family SZAS-18; genus JAFAXH01. The sequence goes on from CAXTRS010000156.1 coordinate 2,229, forward strand.
GTTCGAGCAGCTTGCTCACCGCGGCGGAGATGTCGCGCGGGTCCGGCTCGTTGCCGCTGGCGGCGCGGAGCTGGGGATGGAGAACAGCGCTGCCGAGGAGCAGCAGGAGCGACGTGACGCCGGCGGCGAAGGCCGAGGTTTTTGGCGATTTCATGCGGAGGTTTCCGGGAGCGGTAACTGTAGCGGTTTCCGAGCCATTGACAAAGACAAAGGCAGCGCTTCTGACACCGCCTTCGCCGTTGTGCTCAATACGTTCGCCGCTGCCTGACAGATTCGCATTGCGCCCGGCGGCCGGCGCGAGTCCATTGCCGGCCTGCGCGATGAAATTTCAGACTTACACCGGCGGTTTTTTCGACACGAACGCCTACGTGCTCGACCTCCATGACACCGAAAACTCCGCCGCGTCGTGTCTGCTCGTCGATGCGCCCGCGGGCGTCGCCGATTGGCTGCGCGAGCGCCGGCTGCGCGTCGCGGGCTTGCTGCTCACGCACGCGCACATCGACCATATAGAAGACGCCGCGCGCGTCATCCGCGAGCACGGCTGCCCGGTCTATCACCACGCCGACGGCATCCCGCTGTTGCGCGACACCGAAGCGTATCGGCGCTTCGGGTTGAGCGTCGATTTCGAGCCAGTGACCGGCGGCGTGCTCATTGATGAAACGCCGAAAGCGGTGTCCTTCGCGGGCCTGCCGCTGCGTCTGCTGCTCGTGCCCGGCCATTGTCCCGGCAGCATCTGCTTTTTCCACGAAGCGAGTGGCAATGTTTTTGCCGGCGACACGCTCTTCGCCGGCGCCGTCGGCCGCTGGGACTTGCCCGGCGGCGACCGCGACCTTTTGCTGAGCGGGATCAAAAACAAACTCCTGCCGCTGGGCGACGAAGTCGCCGTGCATCCGGGCCACGGACCAAGCACCACGGTGGGACGGGAGCGGAAGACCAACCCGTATCTGGAGTAAATTCCAAAATCCAAAAACCAAATTCCAAGGAATCAGAGAAAAAAGTTTGAAAAATTAGAAACGGATTTTTCCTGTTACCCGTCTGCGCGCGGTTCGCGCCTGCGTCGTTTTCTTCTTTTTTATTTTTCTGATCCTTAGTTCCGATTCCTAGGAGCTTGGAATTTGGATTTTGGAATTTTCTTCTTCTCAATATGCGCAGCATGACCGGCTACGGCAGTGGACGCAGCAGTAATGACAGCGGCTTGTCGTGCGTCGTGGAGATTTCTTCCGTCAATCGTCGGCAGAGCGAACTGCTCGTCAATCTTCCGCGCGAGCTGCTTGCCCTCGAGCCTCGCGTGCGCGAGACCGTCCAGGCGCGCATTGCTCGCGGACGGCTGAATGTGAACATCGCCTGCCAGCGCGGCGGCACATCCGCAGCCAGCGCGGGCGATGCGCTGCCGCCGGCGCCCGCGTTCGTGCTCGACACCGCCGCGGCGCGTGCGTTTCAGCAGGCGGCGCTCACGCTGCAAAACGATCTCGGCGTCGCGGGCGAGATCAGCCTGGAGACGATCCTCCGCGCGCCCGGCGTCGTGCGCATGCCGCCGCCCGCCAACTCGCCAAGCCCGAACAGCGGCCCCGAGGCATCCGCGCTGAACGCCGAGACCGCGTGGCTGCCGCTCCAGTCGGCCTTGGGTCAGGCGCTCGACGCGCTCGTCGCCATGCGCGCGCGCCAAGGCCAGCACCTCGCCGACGATCTGCGCGCACGCACCAAAACGCTGCGCGGCATCGTCGCGGAGATCCGTGCCCGTGCGCCCCGCGCCGTGGAAAACCAGCGCCGCGCGTTGCGCGAACGCCTCGCCAATTCCGGCGTTGAATTCCCGCCTGATGACGAGCGTCTCGCGCGCGAACTCGCGCTCTTCGCCGACCGCTGCGACATCGCCGAAGAGCTGACCCGGCTCGAGGGCCATCTCGACCAGCTCGAAACTTTGCTCGATCGGCAGGAACCCATTGGCCGCACGCTCGATTTTCTCGGTCAGGAACTCGCGCGCGAGCTGAACACGCTCGGCGTCAAAGCGAACGACCTCGAGATCAGCCGGCTGGCCATCGCGGGCAAGGCGGAGTTGGAAAAAATCCGCGAGCAAGTGCAAAATATTGAATGAGCACCGACCCCGCCGCCGCCGCTGCTGCCGCGCTTGCCGCGAGTTCCGCGAACGCGGCGGAGATCGCGCGCGCGAACGCCGGCGGCACCGGGCAATTTTTTCGCGCCGGCATTCTCTTCGTCGTCTCCGCGCCGAGCGGCGCCGGCAAGACCACGCTCTGCGACGCGCTGCGGCAGACCAGGGATTTCATCTACTCGGTGAGTTGCACAACGCGCGCGCCACGAGCCGGAGAAATCGAGGGCGAGGACTATTATTTTTTGTCGCTCGAAGAATTTCGCGCGCGCGCGGCGGCCGGCGATTTTCTGGAATTCGCCGAAGTCCACGGCAACTTTTACGGCACGCTGCGCGAAAACGTTCTGCGCCACCTGCGCGCCGGCGTCGATGTGCTCATCGACATCGACACGCAAGGCGCCGAGACTATCCGCGCCAACCCGGATCCGACTATCCGTGCCGCGCTCGCCGACGTCTTCATCATGCCGCCGAGCCTGGACGAACTCCGCCGCCGCCTGAGCAAGCGCGGCACCGAAACGAGCGCGCAAATCGAGCGCCGCCTGCTCAACGCCGCTGCCGAAATGCAGCGCTGGCCGGAATACCGCTATTTCATCCTGAGCGCATCGGTGGAGGAGGACCTGCAAAAGTTCCGCTCGATCATGCGCGCCGAGCGTTACCGCAGCCGGAGGTTCAAAGAAATTGCCTCATGAACATCGTCCTCGGCGTCACCGGTTCGATCGCGGCTTACAAAGCGGCCGACATCACGAGCCAGCTCGTCAAGCTCGGGCACAGGGTGAACGTCGTGATGACGACGGAGGCGCAGAAATTCATCACGCCGCTGACGCTGCAAACGTTGTCGAAAAATCCGGTGATCGCCGACCTCTGGGACGAGCGGCTCGGCTGGCAGCCGGGTCACATCGAACTGGCGGACAACGCGGATCTCCTGCTCATCGCGCCTGCCACTGCGCACATCCTCGCCGAACTCGCGCATGGGTTGGCCGGTCATGCGCTCGCCGCGATCGCGCTGGCGCTGCCGCGGACGTGTCCCGTGCTCATCGCACCAGCGATGAATGGCAAGATGTGGCTGCACCCGGCAACGCAAGCCAACGTGGAAACGCTGCGCGCGCGGGGCGCGGAATTCATCGGCCCGGAAGAGGGCATGCTCGCGTGCGGGTATGAAGGCGTCGGACGCTTGTGGCCGGTCGATCTCGTCGTCGCGGATGCCGCGCGAATTTTGCGCGAGCGGAGCGCGGCGAACGAAATCAGGAATTTACAAGATCGGTGATCGTCGAGTGGCGCGACGACGTGTTGGAAGGAAGATTTCCGTTTTTCGGCGCGTGAAAAAAGCGACCCAATCGTGGCGGAAAATTCGCGCGCGAGCGGAGAAACGCGCGAGTCAGCGACAGAAAATTTTTCTCGCGTTGCGCAAATTTGTTTTCGTCTGTTGCGTGATGATCTCGCCGCGCGTGCGCAAATCGAAAATTTTTTTCGAGCACGCGAGCGCGAAGATATTCTCCGCAAAAATTTTTTCCATGCGCCGCGCGCGAATTTTCAGCAACACGCTGAAACCCGCATGAATGCTGGATTTGCGAGCGATGCGAAAAGCAGGGAACGATTTTCATTCACAAACAATTCACATGGTTGTTCGCGCGAATGGCGATTGCGCGGCGCGATCATGCGCGCAGAAAATCGCGCGCGCATGCAAAAAATAAGTTGACGTTTTTTACAAATGTCCGCATACACCCACGTGAGGTGAGTATTCTCATCCATGTCATTCCGAACCCTCCGCTGCTGCGGTTAGAAAGGGGTGAATCCTGATGGCTACTGCCAAAAAACCGGCGAAGAAAGCTGCGAAAGCGGCGCCGAAAAAGATGGCCGCGAAGAAGGCTGCGAAGCCCGCCGCCAAGAAAGCTGCGAAGAAGAAGTAACCTTCGTCTTGCGCGGATCAACCACGAACTTCAACCCATAACCTCGGGGGCGGAAAAGCGATTTTCCGCCCCCGATTTTTTTGTCGAGATGCGCGGCAAACCGCGTGCGCTCGCTGCGTGTCGCGCGAACTCGCGCCGCGGAATTCCCGCGCGACGCCGGCGACTTCTTCGCTAGATTGCGCTCGCCATGACTGCCGACGCCAACGCCGACTTTCTCACCACCGCCACGCGCGCCGCGCGCGCCGCCGGCGCGCTGCTGCGCGATCATTTCGGACTCGTGCGAGAGGTCAACGAATTCGCTGCGCACGACATCAAGCTCGAACTCGACGTGCGCGCGCAAACGCTCATCAGCGACACCGTTTTGGGTGCGCATCCCGACCACGCGTTTCTCGGCGAGGAAGGCATCGGCGGGGACGCGGCGAGTGAGTTCCAGTGGGTGGTCGATCCGCTCGACGGCACGGTGAATTATTTCTACGGCATTCCGCATTTCTGCACCTCGGTCGCGTTGCAGCGAAAGCTGCCGGACGGCACGGCGCAGACCCTGGTCGGAGTTATCTACGATCCAATGCGCGAAGAGCTTTGGGCAACCTCCGCCGGCCCGGAAACCCCGACGATGCTCAACGGCGCGACGGTGCGGGTGAGCGAGCGTGCGCGGCTCGGCGACGCGATTGTATCCGTCGGTTTGGCGAAGGTGAGCGAGACGATCTCGGCGAACATGCCGGTGCTTCAGGAGATGACGCACAGCGTGCGCAAGTGCCGCATGATGGGCAGCGCGGCGCTCGATCTCGCGTATGTCGCCTGCGGCCGACTCGACGCATATATCGAGGCGGGCATCAGCGTGTGGGACGTCGCCGCTGGCATCCTGCTCGTGCAAAACTCGGGCGGCACGGTGCGGTTAGAGCCGCGCACCGACAAGCCGGGCAAGTTCGCCATCGTCGCGACGAGCGGACGCATTCCTGAGTTGACCAATCGCGCGTGGTAGCCGCGAGGCGCGCTTTCCCGATCATGCCAACCCTCTTCGGCATCGGCTACGACGTGCACGAACTCGTCGTTGGCCGCCCGCTCGTGCTCGGCGGCGTGGAGATCGCGCACACGCATGGGCTGCTCGGCCACTCCGATGCCGACGTGCTCTCGCATGCCATCGCCGACGCCCTGCTCGGCGCGATCGGCGAGCGTGACATCGGCCATCATTTTCCGAATACGGACGAAACGATCCGCGGCATCAGCAGCTTGGAAATCCTGCGTCGCGTCGCCGCGATCATCCGCACGCAACACGGCGCGCAAATCGTCAACGTGGACAGCACGCTGATCGCCGAAGCGCCGAAGATCGGCCCGCACCTGGGCAACATGCGCACGCGCCTCGCCGAGGCGCTCGGGCTCGCCCCCGCGCGGGTCGGCATCAAAGCGACAACAAACGAGAAGCTGGGATTTCTCGGCCGCGGCGAAGGCATCGCGGCGATGGCGGTGGCGGGCGTTGAATTGGACGAAGCGCACCCCTCGGCGCCGAAGCCAACTGCGTCGCCCATCGGATTGTGAACGCCGTGCGCCGCCCGCTTCCAAGGCGGATGCGCTCGTGCTAATCTCGCGCCATGAGCTACGCCCTGCGCCTGGAGGATTGCTACGTCACGCCGGAGGAATACCTCGCTGGCGAGCGCCTCGCGGAAACCCGGCACGAGTATCTCAACGGCGTTATCCGCGCGATGGCCGGCGCAACGCGCGCGCATGGTCAGATAGTGACGAACCTTGCAGGTGAACTGCGCAACCAACTCCGCGGCAAGCGCTGTGAGCCGCTTTCAACTGACATTAAAGTGCGCATCCGCACCAACGCGGTAACGTTCTATTATTATCCCGACGTCGTCGTGGACTGCACGCGGTCCCCGGACCCACGTTCGCTTTATGCGGACGAACCGACGGTGATCTTCGAGGTTTCGTCGCTTTCCTCAGAACATACGGATCGCGCGGAGAAGTTCGCCAATTACTGCACTCTGTCGACGTTGCGCACCTATGTCGTCGTCAACCAGCACCACCCAGTGATCTTCGTTCATCGCCGCGGCGCTGATGACAAATGGAATCTGGAATTTCTTTCCGGCCCTAACGCCACGTTGGAATTACCCGAGATTGAATGCACACTGCCGCTGGCCGCGATTTACGATCGGGTCGTGTTTGCCTGAAACGTGGCAGCCACGCGGCTCTCGAATTTTCTCCATGCCTCTGCGTTTCACCAACACGCTCTCCCGCCAGCTCGAAGAATTTCGCCCGCTCGATACCTCCACCGCGCGCACGGTGAAGCTCTACACCTGCGGGCCGACGGTTTATAACTACGCGCACATCGGCAACCTGCGCGCTTACATGTTCGAGGATCTGCTCCAGCGGCACCTCGAAGCCAGCGGCTACGCGGTCGAGCGCGTGATGAATCTTACCGATGTGGACGACAAAACGATCCGCGGCTGCCGAGAGGCGGGCGTGTCGTTGAGCGAGTTCACCGCGCCATTTAAGAAAGCGTTTTTCGAGGACTTGGAAACGTTGCGCATTCGGCCAGCGAAACACTTTCCCGCTGCGACAGACGCCGAGCAGATCGCGCGCATGATCGCGATGATCGAGAAGCTCGTCGCCAACGGCCACGCGTATCAAGCCGAAGACAAGAGCGTCTATTTCCGCATTTCGTCGTTTCCGAATTACGGCCATCTCGCGCACCTCAACCTCGACGAGCTGCGCCCCAGTGGCCGGGTGCGCAGCGACGATTACGAAAAAGAATCCGTCGGCGATTTCGCGCTCTGGAAAGCGTGGGACGAAGCGGACGGCGATGTCGGCTGGGACTCGCCTTTCGGCCGCGGCCGGCCCGGCTGGCACATCGAGTGCAGCGCGATGGCGACGGGACTTCTCGGCGAGCAGATCGACATCCATTGCGGCGGCGTGGACAACATTTTTCCGCACCACGAAGCCGAGATCGCGCAGACCGAAAGCGTCACCGGCAAGCCGCCGTTCGTGCGGCTCTGGATGCACTGCGCGCACCTGATGGTCGATGGCCAGAAGATGAGCAAGTCGCTCGGGAATTTTTACACGCTGCGCGATCTGCTCGCGAAAGGTTTCACCGGCCGCGAGGTGCGCTACGCACTCCTGCGGGTGAACTATTCACTGCCGTTGAACTTCACCATCGAGGGTCTCGCCACCGACGCGCGCGAATCGCTCAAGCGCATCGACGAATGGCTCGCGCGCCTTGCCGATCGCGCTGCCGGCGCCGCGCAAAGCGAGCCGCATCCGCTCGCCGACCAACGGCGTTTTCAAGACGCGCTCGACGACGACCTCAACATCTCCGGCGCGCTCGGCCAGCTCTTCGAGATCATCCGCGAGAGCAACCGTGCGCTCGACGACGGCTCGCTCGCGCCGGCCCACGCGCGGCGGCTGCTGGAATGGTGGGCGACGATCAATCGTGTGCTCGCGCTCGAGCCCGACGAAATCGCCGTGCCCGCCGAGGTGCAGGAAATCTTGGAGACGCGCAAAGCCGTGCGCGCCGCGAAACAATGGGCGGAGAGTGATGCCCTGCGCGACAAGATCGCCGCGCTCGGCTGGATCGTGAAAGACACCAAGGAGGGCCAGAAACTTACCCGCAAATAAATCCCTCTCCGCGACGCTCCGCACGACACACCAGCCATGAAATTCTTCCTCGTCGAAATCCACTACACCGTGCCCCTGCCGCAGATCGAGGCGCAGACTCCGGCGCACCGCGAGTTTTTGCAAACCGGCTACGAGCGCGGCGTGCTGCTCTGCTCCGGCCCGAAGGTGCCGCGCACCGGCGGCGTGATCATCGCGCGCGGCGAATCGCTCGACGCCGTGCAGGAATTTTTCACCGGCGACCCTTTTCAAAAGGAGCGCCTGGCCGATTACCGCTTCGTCGAGTTCAATCCGGTGAAACGCGCGAGCTGCGCGGAAGACTGGTTCACCGCGACCTCGCTCTGACCGCTCCAACTGCCCGTGCGCGCCACCGGTTTCCTGTCCGTCGCACTCGTCGCTCTGCTCGGCGTCGGCTTCCTCCGCGCCCAGGAGCCGGCGCAGAGTTCCTGGACCCCGGCGAAATTTGCATCCGTCGCCGAGGCCCTGCGCCGCGCGAGCGAACAGCCGACGCTCTACGAAGGCCTGCCGCACCAGCTCGTCGAGCACGAGCTTTTCCTCCGCGAGCGCGACACGAAATCGGTCGTCGAATCGCACGGCTACCTTTTCTACAAACGCCCGCTGCCGCTCAGCGCCGCCGACGCCGCCGCGGTGCGCGCGACGCTGCTCGACGCCGCCACCTACAAACCCTACAGCGGCCCCAAAAGCTGCGGCGGCTTTCATCCCGACTACCGCTTGGTCTGGGGCCGCGGCCGCGCGGCGCACGAAGTCCAGTTCTGCTTCGGCTGCCGCGAGATCAAGCTCTTCGACAAGGACCAGGCGCTCGTCGCCGACCTGCCCAACGGCCCCTATCTGCACCTCCGCGTCCTGCTCGGCAGATACCAGGCACAGCGTCCGCCGCGCGAGTCGCCGCGCGAC
>CAXTRS010000157.1:0-10694 GCA_964246635.1 uncultured Chthoniobacterales bacterium
CTTCAAACACTGCGGCTACCTTGGTTCACTCAAATGAGTAGCGCACTAGGGATCCGTCGCGCGGTCGGTCGGCAGCGCCAAAGCGTCGTCGCATAGAACGCGGGCGGCGGTTTCCCAAGAGAAGCTTCGGGCAAAGGCGCGCCCCGCCCCGCCAAGCCGCTGACGCAGCGCCTCGTCTTCCATCAGCTTCTCCAACCCGTGAGTCAGCCCGTTGATGTCGCCTTCAGACACTAAGAGACCGGTCTCGTGGTCACGCGCGGCCTCCGACACCCCGCCGCTGGCATAAGCGAGCACGGGACGCCCAAAAGCCGCCGCCTCGAGATAAACAATGCCGAAGCCCTCGACGCTGTCCGCCAAAGTGCGACTGGTGAGCGCGAACAAATCGCAAGCCGCGTAGAGCGCCGGCAACTGGGCATTTTCCACTTTGGGCAAGTGCTCCACGGCGATTCCAGCCGCCTGACAAATCGCGACGATTTCCCGCAGGTAGCGGTCGTCTCCAGTGCCCACGAGCTGATACCGCAGCCGCTGGCGCAACCGCTCTGGCAGCCGCGCCATGGCGCGCGCCAGGTCGGCCTGGCCCTTTCTGGGATGAATGCGAGCGACCGTGAGAATGCAAAACGACCGTCGCGCGTCAGCAGGGCCGGCCTTCGCCTTCTCCAAACTCGTCCCCGGAGAGCCGGCCGCCGCTAACAAGTCCGACGGAGGCGCGCACGGTGCCAGGCGGATCGATGCCTCGGGTGAACATAAGCCACTGCGGCGCAACAAGTCGCACACATAGCGCGAAGCCGCGGCGAAGTGTGGGCGTTCCCGATAAAATGCGGGCGCGAGCCGCCGCCACAGCCAGTGGTGGGTCAGCTTGAGAATTTCCGAACCGTGGAAAAAGCTGAGCACGCGCTTGGGCCGGTAAAGCCCGCTCCACGCCAGGAGAATCAGCGCCATGTGCGCGCCCGCGCTCAATACAATCCGAGCGCCAGGGTAAGGATCCCCAGCGGGGTCAGCCTGCCGCTGGAAGGGACCCGCCACACGGCGGCGGAGTCGCTCGCGCCTGCCTGGAATTCCCCGTCGATGGCTGCCCCCCTGCCCTGCCGCTGGCGTCCGCCGCCGCTTGCGGTGAGGATCCGAACGTCATAGCCCAACCTGCGCGCGGCGGCCGCGCACTCCGCCACGTAGGTCGCCACGCCACCGCGGAACGGCGCGTATTCGTGCGTGAAAAAGAAAATCGGCTTCATCCCAGTTCCGAGGCGATTTCCACTGCGGCCTCTCCGCCCGTGACGCGAGTTTCGCGCATCGTCATGATCCGAAATACCGCAACTCCAGAGCGAGAAATCACACCACGAAGGCTGGAGAATTGCATTTGCCCAATGCCAAGGGAACTCTATGTTACCCGCCGCTAATTTCCGCACGAGCGTTTCCACCGCTCACGCGAATTGGTTTCTTTACCCAATTTTCGCTCATGGCCTTAACCGAAGAACAAATCGCTGAGTTGCGCGCCGCGCTCAAACGCTGTAGCCCGGAAACGATCGAGGCCGCCCTGCGCTTCCGCGAGAACGGCGACATAAATGAGGTGCCGACAGTGGTTTATGGCATCATCGAGCGTCACCTTGCCGCGGAGGACGTCGTCAAGCTCGCGGCGGCGAACGACGACACCCGGCTCGTCGAGGACTTGGGCATCGACTCCCTCACGCTGCTCGAAATCGTGCTCTCCATCGAGGAAACGCTCGGCATCAGCATCGACAACGAGGAATTGCGCGGCATCCGCACGCTGGGCGCGGTGAAGTCTTTTATCGCCCGCAAAGTCTCCGGCACGGGCGAGGACGGCGCTGCCGTGAAACAAGCGAGCCGCGTGCGGCATTACGACCACGATGCCATCGCCACGATTCTGCCCCAGCAGTCGCCGTTTTTGTTCGTGGACGACGCCGAGATCGAAGGCGACAGCGTGCGCGCCAGCTACACGGTGCGCGGCGACGAGTATTTCCTCGAAGGCCACTTCCGCGGCAACCCGGTCTTCCCTGCCTCCATCGTTTTCGAGGCGCTTGGTCAAGCGGCGTGTCTGTGGGTTTTGCAGAGCGAGGCAGCGGCTGCGGGCGTCGGCAATCACCACAGTGGCGGCGGTGGTAGCGAAGAGGAAGGTTCCGGCGCTGCTGCTGCCGGCTCGACGCCTGCCATCGACAGCGGCGAGGTGTTGTTTGCCTCGATGGAGGCCGCACACTTCCACCGTCGCGCCAAGCCGGGCGACAAACTCGAAATGGAAGCCAAACTCCACCGGCTGCGTCCGCCGCTGGCCATTTTCGACGGCAGCATCAAGGTGCGCGGCGAGCGGCTGGCGGAAATCGATCGCTTAATGCTGGCCTTCGGTCCGGATGTTGCCGAGCACTTGGCTGAGGAGCGCAAAACCTCTGCGGCTGAGGCAGCACCCGCGCCTGCTGTCGTGAGCACCACCAAGAGCGATAGCTCGTCCGTGGCAGCGACTGCTGGTGCCGCAGAAGTCCAACAGCCACAGGTATCTGCGGCTGTCGCAGCGTCGGTGACCGATTAGTTTCAGACCGTCGTCACGTGATCGGCTCGCAGTTTTTTCTCCATTCTTTCTGGCTCCATGAAGCGTGCCGTCGTTACTGGACTGGGTTTTATCACAAGCATCGGCAACGGCCGGGAGGCGGTGACGCGCAGCTTGCGCGAAACCCGCACGGGCGTCGAACCCTTCCCGGAATTCGTCGCGGATCCGAACGTCCCGGTCACCTTGATGGGCACGGTCAAAGGGTTCGGTTTTCCCAGCAATGAATTCGAGGACTGGACCTTCCCGCCGGGACGCAAAATTCCGCGCGAGACGCTCCGGCCGATGGCGCCGAACTCGTTATACGCCTATTTCGCCATGCACGAGGCGATCGAGGACGCCGCGTTGCCAGCCGATTTGGTGTCCAATGATTTGACCGGCCTGGTCTGCGCCAGCGGCGGGTCCATGTGGATGGCGCACTGCAACTTCGACATCATGCTCAAGCGCGGCGTCATGCGTTGCCCGCCGATGAGCATCATCAACGCGATCCCTGGCTCGCTTTACATCAACTTGGTGCCGACCTTTCGGCTCAAAGGCACCTCGGTCGGGATTTCCAGCGCCTGCGCCTCTTCCGCACACGCACTTGGCTTGGCGCTCGATCTCATCCGCAGTGGACGGCAGAAAACCGTGTTTGTCGTCGGGGCGGAGGATTGCAACAAGTTCAGCATTCTGCCGTTTGCCTCCGTGCGCGCGTTGAGCTTGCAGACCGACCCGGAAAAGTCGCCTTGCGCGTTCGACGTGAAGCGGGACGGCTTTGTCGGCACCGGCGGCGCGACGGTGATGGTCGTCGAGGAACTCGAGCAAGCACGAGGGCGGCAGGCCCCGCGCGCTTATGCCGAGGTGTTGGGCTGGGGCGAAGCGAGCGACGGCTACAATGTGCTCGCGCCCGATCCCACCGGCGAGGGTTTGTCACGGGCCATGAATCTTGCGCTGAAAGACGCCGGCACAGCGCCGGACGAAGTCGATTACATCAACGCCCACGCGACCTCCACGCCGCCCGGCGACGCGGCGGAAGTCGCTGCCATCAAGACCGTCTTCACTGCCGGCCGGCGGCCTTTGGTCAGCAGCACGAAGAGCCTCACCGGCCATGGCTTGTCGCTGGCTGGGGCGATGGAGGCAGCCTTTTGCTGCCTGACGCTCACGGAGAAATTTGTGCCGGTTTCCGCGCACATCACGGAACTCGACCCGATGTGCGAGGGCGTGCCCATTGTCACCGCGCCAGTCGAGGCGCAACCCCGCACCGTGCTGACCAATTCCAGCGGTTTTGGCGGCACGAATGTCGCGGTCGTAATGCGCGCCGCGGACGATCTCGGCTTTGGCGGCTAGAGAAGGCGACCGCGATGAGCCAGCAGCCGTCGCTCCGCAAGCGGGTGTTTCTGACCGGGGCAAGCTCGGGCATCGGCTTGGCTACGGCGCGCAGCCTCGTCGCAGCGGGCTGTCAGGTCTGGGGCACCGCCCGGGCGATCGAGCGTCTGCCGGCAGGGCTGGAAAATTTCCATCCCGTGCCGTTGGATTTGAACGACGAGCGCTCGATCCGCGAAAATTTCGCGGCGGCACAGGCAGCCGCCGGCGGGCGGTTCGAGGTCCTCATCAACAATGCCGGCGGGGGCTGGTTCGGCCCAGCCGCGAGGATTCCCTCGGAAGAACTGCACAGGCAGTTCCAGACGCTGGTCTTCGGTCCGATGATTTTGATTCAACTGGCCCTGCCGGCCATGCGGGCGACTCGACCTGCTGAGGGATTGATCATCAACGTCACCTCGCTCGCCGCCCGGCTGCCGTTGCCGTATGCGGCGGCGTATAGTGCGGCGAAGGCGGCCCTCAGTTCCTTTTCGGCCACGTTGCGGATGGAGGAAATGGACGCGAGCGGAGGGCGCATCCGTTTCGTCGATCTACAGCCCGGCGACATCGCCACGAACTTTAACGAGGCGATGTCAGTCGCGCCCGGTTTGCGGGAATCTCAGCAAGCAGCAGGCGGTTCGGAAGACGATCCCGCGTGGACTGCCGCTCGGCGGGTTTTGGCAGTTTCAGATCGAGATATGCGCGCCGCCCCACCCCCGGAACTGATTGCCGACGAAATCCGCAGGCTGGTCTTTGCCAGAACCGTTCCGGCGGTCCGCGCCTGTGGCTCGTTCTACCAAGCCACCTTGGGTCCGCTGGCGACGCGGTTTTTACCGGCAAAATTCCTGGAGCGGTCGATCTGCGCTCATTTCAGTTCGCGGTAAAGCCGAGGTTTGTTCCACGTGGAACGCGAAAGCGTGAAGTCAGGCTTAGGCGGCTAATTCGGCGAAGGCGTCATCGGCGGCGCGGATTGTCTCGTCAACATCAGAAATTTGGTGCGCCGCGCTCAGAAACCAGTTGTGGTGCGGATGCAAAAACACGCCGCGTTGGATCATGGCTCGACAGAAAGCCTGGCTGCGCAGGAAGTTGCGCTCGTCCGCGAATGTCACAAAAGGCAGCGCGTTCGGGCCGGTGTAGCGGAGCGAAAAGCCGTGACGCGCAGCAGCTTCCGTCAAGCCGTGACGCAACGCCTCGCCGATTCGGTCCAAGTAATTAATAACATCGTCACGTTCAAGGACTTCCAGACATTTTGAGGAGGCGGCCATCGGGACGGCGCTTTGCCAAAAACTGCCCGTGAGAAACACCCTGCCAGCAGCCCGACGCAGGCTCTCGCGCCCCAATGCCGCCGAAATCGGGTGACCGTTGCCAAGCGCCTTGGAAAAACAGGTCAAATCCGGCTCGAAGCCGAAAAAGCGGTGCGAGCCGCCCAAGTGCAGCCGAAAGCCACTCCGCACGTCGTCCAAAATAAAAACCGCGCCGTTTTGCCGGCAGGCGGCTCCGATTTCCTGCAAGAAGCCGGGTGCCGGCAACTCGGAATCCCCGAACGCCGGATGATGGAAAGCGGTGACAATCACGCCGGCAACCTCGTCGCGGTGGCGTTTGAGCAACTCGTGAAAACGGTCGAGATCGTTCCAAGGGAAGGCATGGATGTGCATGCGGTCTTCCTCGATCCAGCCACCGTGACCCGGCGTGCACCAGGGATGCGCGCCGTGATATGCGCCGGCCACTTTGAGGATTTTCTTCCGACCCGTGTGCTCGCGGGCGACCTGGATGGCCCAACTCGTCATGTCCGCCCCGTTCTTGCCAAACACCGCCCAGTCGGCAAAATCGACCAGCTCGACGAGCCGTTCCGCTAGCTCGACCATCACCGACGCGGGATGGTTGAAACAATTGCCGTCGCGCGCCTGACGCGCCGCGGCTTCCTCGACTTCGGGATGGTTGTAGCCGAGGACGATCGGACCGTAGCCGCAAACATAGTCGATGTATTCCCGCCCATCCACATCGGTGTAACGGCAGCCGTGGGCGCGTTGCGCAAAATACGGCGACGCGCCCGGCAAGACCGCCGCCGGGCTGGTGTGACCAAAGATCCCGCCCGGCACCACGCGGGCTGCCCGGGCGAACAAATCCTGCGAGCGCGAAAAGCCGGAATCCATGACAAAACGGTGCTTCTTAAGCTGGTGTGCGAGAAAGAATTAAGCGGCGACAGCGGCGCGCGGCTGCAAATAGGCTTCCACGCGATCGAGCACATGGCTCCAAGCATCCGCCAGCGGCACCAGCCCGTGCACTTCCAAGCGGCCCAGCCCGACGGCGGCGGCAGAGTCCAGCCGGCCGTGCAGCGCCTCTTCGAGCGCGGCGTCGTCGCGGAAAATGATCGTCGCATCGGCTGCGCGCCTGCTCGGCGCGGCGTCGTCACCGCTGCCGAGACGGGCCGTGAAATCGAAAGCGGGCACCTGCAGTTCGAGGTTCCCCGGCGGCGCGCCGGCCAACGTGGTCGCGGCGGCGCGATCGTATTGACCTACCAGCGGGGCGGCCCGACAGAGCACGCCGAGCAGGAGCCGCGTGTGCGCCTCGCGCCACTCCGGGCTTGCCGCCGCCAGCGACGCTTCGCTGGGCTGCAAGTGCTCGCTTAAGAGCTTGGACAGCGCGACAAACGGCCGCAGCTTCGCCCAATGCCACGGGGCGCCGAGGGGCAGCGGCGGCAGGCCGCGCCCATCCGCGAACGAGCGGTTGAGCTGACGCGCGGACAGAAAGAGCAAATCGACCGCCGCCGGCTGCGAGCGCCCCGGAAACGCCGCGAGCACGCCATCCCGGCAGCGCAGCGTCGTCGCCGGGCCGCCGAGGACGGACAAACGCCACGAAAAATTCCAGCCCGCGACAAGGGCGCGCGCGTCCGCGGAAAGCCGCACGAGTTCCGCTAGCGCCGGGAGCACGGCGTGCAGATTCAGGCGACACAAAATCTGGTCGAAGTCGAGTCTGGCAGCGGACGTTGACATGAAGGCAGGCGGCAGGCGGCGGGGAGGGAGAGAATAGCGAGCAACCGCACGGTGCCAAGCGCACGTATTGGATGCCTATGGATCAGAAAAACACGATCTCCACCCTCAACGATTTGATTGAAACCCTCAAGGACGGCCAATACGGCTTCAAACACGCTTCGGAAAACGTCGAAGAGAGCGACTTGAAAACGCTCTTCGGCTCCTACTCGATGCAACGCTCGAAATTCGCCGGCGAGTTGCAGCAGGAACTCGTGCGCCTGGGCGAGCCGGAACCGGAGGAAGGGGCGACGGTCACCGGCGCGCTGCACCGTGGCTGGATCAATTTGAAAAGCGCGCTCAGCGGCAAGAGCCGGCACGCGGTGCTGGCGGAATGCGAACGCGGCGAGGACCACGCAATCAGCGTCTATAAAAAAGCGACGGCCAGCGGCGAACTGCCGGCGCCGATCCTGGCGCTCGTCAACCGGCAGTATGGCGAAGTGCAGGCCGCGCACAACAACGTGAAGTCGTTGCGGGACGCCAGCGCGTCGTCGTAGGGGAGCGGCACACGCTCGCGGCGCGCTAGGAACCCCACACAGGGCCGGGCGCGCCGCGGGTTTCCTCCAGCCCCAGCGCAGAGGCTTCCGCAGCCGAAAGCCGCGTGCGTTCGCGCCCGGCAGCCTCCCGCGGCTCCCGCGCGTCCCGTTTGCGGACGCTCGCGGCGAGCTCGTGCACGCGCCCGAGAATATCGATCGGTTGAACGTGCGGCCGCAGGGCGACCATGCGCTCGCGGATTTGCGCCAGGCGCGCGGGCTCGCGCAGGCTGCGCGCCACGACGTTGGGCAGGTCGGTCGGCTGGTGGAGTTCTTCGGCGATGCCGTGGCGGCGGGCGTATTTCACGGTGATCCACTCCTGGGGCATCACGCCGCCGAGGCCGTTGAAGATCACCGGGCAGCCGCTCATGATGCCCTCGCTCGTCGTGCCGGTGCCGGGCCGGGCGACGACGGCGTCGGCGAGCTGCATGAAGAGCGCCATGCGCTCGGTGCGCGGCAGCGCGCAAAGGTGCAGCGCGGGATGCTCCCGGCCCCAGGCACGGACTCGTTCGAGGGTTTCCTTTTTGCGGCCGCAAAGCGCAATGACCTGGAGCCGTTTGAGGTCGAGCCGGCGCCGGGCGGCGTGGAGCGACTCGAGGAGCGACGGGTGATTGTGCGCGCCGTGCTCGCTGGTCGAGAGCAGGAGCGTGAACCGCGCGGGATCGAGCCCGAGCGCTTCGCGCAGAAAACCCCGCCGCGACTCGGGCGCGAGCGGGGCGTCGTAAAAACTCGGATTCAACAAAAAGCCGCCGAGAAACGTGCGTTCCGGCGGCATGCCGTGACGGCGCGCGGCCTCGACCGTTTCGGGCACCGCGCCGATGAAGAGATCGGCTTCCGGGTTGACCCAATGCCGGCTGAAGCCGTAGCCGCCGAAGAGCTCGCCGCAATACGTGGCGCACCGGACCCGCTCCCGGCCGAGGTGCTCGCGCGCGAGCTCGAAGAAGCCGTGGTTGAGCGTGCCGTGCGTGCTGAGCACGACGTGCGGGCGGACGTGGTCGAGGATCGCGCGAAAGCGGTGCGCACCGAGAATCCGGCGCTGCGAGCGGCAGATCGCCGCGGCCTCCAGAAAATTAAAATAGCCGTGGTGCATCCACGGCGCGTTGCGCTGGATCCAGTTGTAAAGCCCGACGCCGAACGAATACAGGCCGTGCGTGTTTTCCAGGCACTTGTGGATTTGCACGTCCAGGCGCTCGCTGCCGTGGCCGTGCTGTGGCTGGCCGCCAGCCGCGGTCGCCGCTGACCCTACTCGGTGTGCCCAGTGCGCGAACGAACTGGCGCGCATGTTGTGGCCGCCGCCGGTGCTCGAAGTCAGAATGAGAACGCGCATGACGACAACAGGGCGGACGGAGGAGCGAGGCGAGAGACGCGAAGCGCAGACAACTCGAAAACAACCTGGAGAGCAACCGCTTCTTTTTCTTTCGTTTGCCGGTTAATCAGCGCGTGGGCGAGGGCGATCGACTGAAAACCAGCGACGAAAGAGCGCACCGAACCACGGCGCGTCTTCTAAGATTCGCCGCCAGCCGGGTTCCGGGACGGGCAGAAAGGGGGACTTAAAGAAAAACAACGCGAGCAGGAAACAGTTTTGCGGAAAATTGATGGTCATCAAAAAAAAGGAGCCGGCGTGAAACCCGAGCAGCCCCGCCGCCCACCAGCGCCCCAACGCGGGACGGAAAGGGACCCAAAAGGCGAACAGTTGCAAGTAGAACGTGAGGAGCATGAGCGGCCAGCCCGTCCAGGGATGGGCCAGCAGCCAGGAGCCGAGCAGGCTGGTCGAGTCGGTCTGCGCGAGCCGCTCGGCGGTGTGGAGCGCGAGCGCGTCCGGCGAGAACACGTTCGGCTGGCCGAGCGCGACCTGGTAGAACGCGCCGCCGAGTTTGCCGAGTCCGCTCATGGTGTAGGAAAGCATGATGGTCGCCTGGCAGGCCCAGAACACGAGCAGCGTGCGCTCGCGGATGACACGATGGACGAGACCCGCGGCCTGTTCCCAACCTGCCGGCAAAAAGACGAGCAGGCAGGCGACGAGCACCATGAGATGCATGCTGTGGCCGATCTTCACTTTGGAATTGTCGAGCGCGATGAGCTCGAGCAACCCGAGAAAGGCCAGGACGCGCGCCGCGCGCCATTGGGGCAGGAGCGCGCCGAGGCTCGACCCAAGGGTGTGCAGGCCAAACACCAGGAGGTAGCCGAGGGTCGATGGCACCAGCGCCAGCCACGCCACCGGCCAGAGCAGCAGCGCGGACGACGGCATTCTGCCGGGATAGAGAAACTCCGGGAAGCGCGTGACGGTGAGGAAAAGATTGAAGCAGTAGAAGGCGCGGATGAGTCCCTGGGTGGAACTGAAGCCCGCGGTGCGCACAGCGAAAATCGAAAGGCCGCCGGCCGTGGGCACACGCGCTCTCCGACCCGCCGCCGGACCAGCGAAAAGCCGGCGCCACGCGCGCAGCGAACACGGTGGAGAAAAGGCCAACCGCCGCGTGGATGCCGAGCGCCAGCGCGGACGGCGGCGCGGTGTCGAGGGCGGAAAAGAGGACGCCGGCGCGTGCATTACGGTGGCGGTGATGGAGCGTCGGCTTCGTCGGCCGTCGTCGGCGCTGGCGTTGTCGGCGAAGCAGGAAACGCGGAGGGCGTGCCGCTGAGGAACGTGGCCACGCTCTCCTGCCGGCGCGGCGCGGTGTCGCGCGACGCCCAGCGCGCCATCGCGTTGTCAAACGTCTGCCTGACGATCTCGTAGCGCACCGGCCCGGCAACGCGAAACCGGCGCTCCACCGCCGCGCGCAACCGGTCGCACGCGGCGGCATCGCGCGCCTGCGCCGCGCGGCCGAGTTCCTGCACAGTGCGAAAGAGATCGACCGAGTGCGGCGAGCGGATGAGCCCTTCGTGCGCCTTGCGCGAAGCCACCGGCGGATCGAGCACCCGGCCGGCGGGCGCTTCGTGAATGAGCAGCTCGAAGATGGCAGCGTCCGGCTGCGGGACGAGCGAAAACAAACACCAACTGTAGAACGGAAACAGCTCGTGCCGCGCGTTGAAAAACTGCCCGCTTACGCCGGCGAAGAGCATCAGCCCGAGAACGCCGGCGAACAGACGTTGCGTGGAGCGGTAGCGATGCATCGTTGCAACGAAAAGAGCGCGCGCGAGCGAAAGAGAGAAACCCGATTTTCGAGAACCGCGACCGGACACAGAGATCAGACAGCACCGGCAAGACAGGCGCAAGAGTCCAATCCTCGGTAGTGGGTCGCTTGGGAT
>CAXTRS010000158.1:0-10662 GCA_964246635.1 uncultured Chthoniobacterales bacterium
GGTGTGCTCCCCAAACCTCAAGCATCCGCACTGACCCACTACCCAACGCACGACACCCCGCTGCGGAGGTCACGTCAGGTCAGGACAGTATCTTTACAGAGGCTTCCCCTTGGCCTGCTGGGCGCGGACGTAGGAGAGTTCGCGTCTGGCGTTGGCGTCATTAGGATCGGCGGCCAGGCATTGTTCATACTTCTTTGCCGCTTCCTCCAGGCGGCCGAGTTCGGCCAGGGTGTAGCCGGCGCCGCGGCGGGCCTGGGCCAGTTCGGCGGCTTTGCTCGCTTCGGGGGCCAGCAGGGCGTTCTCTTCTGCCAGCTCGAATTGTTTCAGCGCTTTCGGCCAGTTTTTCTCCATCTGATAGACCGTTCCCAATTCGCAAAGGTAGAGCGGACACTTGGGCGAGAGGGCGAGGGCGTGTTCGAGCGCGCCTTTGGCTTCGGCGCGCCGGCCGAGTTCCAGCAGGGCGTAGCCTTTAAGAAACCAGGCGTCGGCCCAAGTGGAAGAGAGGACGATCGTGGGGCGGTTATCCCTGGCTGCTTCCAGCAAATAGAAGAGCGATTCCTCGGAGCGGCGGGCGCAAAGCACGCGCTCTTTGCGCTTCCCGTAGCCGGCCTGGAAAGCGGCGATCACTGCCTCGCACTTCGCGATGGCGGCGGCGGGTTGTTTGGTGTCGAGCAGTTGCCGCGCTTCCCGCAAGGCGCCGACCAACTGCGGGTCTTTGTCGGGCTCGGCGGGGGCGGCGACGGCGCTCGTGCGGACGGAGGCGCTGAGCAGCAACAGACAGAGAGCCGCGGGGCCAAAGCGGAACTGGCGCCAGCGGGGAGGTCGGGGAGATTTCATCACGGTATTGAAGAGCTGGATTTTTACTTTGCCATCTGCTCGCTCTCAGCGGGACCATCGTTGTCCGCAGCACGCTGGAGAGCGGCGATGTCGGGCTTCTTCATCGCCATGACGGCGAGCATGACTCGCGCGGTTTTCTGGCGGTCGGCGGAGTCGGAGAGCAGCTTCGGGATGATGCTCGGGACGATCTGCCAGGAGAGGCCGAACCTGTCTTTCAACCAGCCGCACTGTTGCGCCTGCGGGTCGCCGCCGGCGGTGCGTTTCTCCCAGTAGTAATCGACTTCCTCCTGCGTCTCGCAATCGATCTGGAGGGAGACGGCTTCGTTGAACTCGAAGTTCGAGCCGCCGTTGAGCGCGGTGAAGGATTGGTCGTTGAGTTCAAAGGCCACGATCATCACCGAGCCGGGCGGCCGGCCGTGCTGCTCCTGTCCCACTTCGGTGTAGTGGGCGATGTCGGTGATCTTCGAGTCTTTGAAAATGCCGGTGTAATAACGGGCGGCTTCTTCGGCTTGTCCGTTGAACCAGAGGCAGGGGGTGATCTTCGATTTTCCGGGGAGTCGGGGCAGGGGTTGGGAGTTTCGAGAATGATGCGGTCGTTGCTCGCTTCGGCAAACAGGAATTGCGCCGCGCTGGTCCCGTGGGGCACTTCGGAGCCGCGTCCCGCCGAAAAAAAGGCCGCTCGCAGCGGGATGCGCCACGAGCGGCCAAAAGCAAGGAAAGCGGCGATGCCTGTTTTAGCTGCCGATTTTCTTCACGCTGTCGAGAATGGCGGTCAGCTCCTTGCCGTGTTTGGCTTCGCCCTTCTTGGTCACCCAGTAGGTGACCATCAGCGCCTTGCCTTTGCCGGTGTCGGCGAAGGCCAGGATGATGTTGGCCGGGCCCCATTCCTTGCTCGTGCCTTCGTAAGCGAGGGCTTTCCAGCTCATGCCGCCGGCTTCGAAGTCTTTGCTCTTCTGCGACGCTTTGTCGATTTCGACTTCCTGGTCTTTGGTCAGCCACTCGATATTTTCGTCGATGAGCGCTTCGAGTTTCTTGGCCGAAGTGACCTCGAAGAAGATGGTCGCTTCTTTGTCTGGCGATTCGCAGACGATGCCTTTGTCGGTCTCTTCCGGCTCCCACTTGTCGGGGATGTTGACGGTGATCGCGGGAGAGTCCTTGGGGACTTTGATGATTTCCGCCGACGCTTCCCGATGGAGGAGCGGGAAGGCGAGGCAGAGGGTGAGGAGCAGGGTTTTCTTCATGTGTGGCGCAATGATAGCGGTGATGGCGACTGTTCGCTCGGGTTTGTTGAACAATAAATCCGAGCGCGCTCAGGACCGGCGACGGGCGCGACGCCGCTTTCCCGAAATGCGCTGTCGCCGCTGGCGTCGATGCCGCCAGCGGAATCGAAGCTGCCGCGCCGCGCTCCGCGCGCTCGCGGGACTACTTGGCTCCGCCGGCTTCGATCGGCAGCCCGGCCTCTTCCCAGGCGCTCCAGCCGCCGCGCAGGGAGAGCACGTTCGTGTAACCCATCTGCGCCAGGCTAGCGGCGGCCAGCGCGGAACGGTAGCCGCCGCCGCACATCAGGATGAGCGGCGCGGCGGGGTCGGAGATCGCTTTCTCGATGTCGCGCTCGATGATGCCGCGGGAAAGGTGCGTCGCGCCGGCGGGATGGCCGGCAGTCCATTCGTGGTGCTCGCGCACGTCGATGAGCGTGGCCTCGCCACGGCTGGCGCGCGCGGCGGCCTCGGCGGCGTCGATTTCCTGCACGCGCGCTTTGGCGGCTTCGGCGAGCTTCAGGAAACCGGGGCTGTGGTCTTTCATGAATGCGGAATGCGGAATGCGGGGTGCGGAATGAAAGACAGGCGTGGCGGCGCGCTTCTGTCATTCCGCATTCCGCATTCCGCATTCCGCATTTCAGTAGTCGATAATCGGCTTGGCCAGTTTCTGGGCGGCGGCGGATTGCGTGCCGGGGTTCTTGGCGGCGGCGGCGCGCTCGGCCCGTTCGCGCTTTTCACGTTCGCGGATTTCGTCGGCGAGCCGGATCAGTTCTTCTTCTTTGGCGCTCAGTTTTTTGCCCTTCGCTTTTTTCTCCCGCAGGTCCTGGGCGGCGTCGAGGAGCCTGGACTCCGCGAGCAGTTGTTTGCGTTGGGCTTCGGCGGCGCGCTTTTTCGTTTTGTCCACCCGGCCGTCGGCGTCCATGTGCTGTTGCAGCCGGGCGTTTTGGATGGCCAGCTCGATCTCGTGGTCATCGACGACGCCGTCGTTGTTGAGGTCGAGCGCGCGGTCTTGCGCGACCTTGTTGTGCTGTCGCGCCGCCGCGCCATCGAATCCCTCGCGTTGCGCGTGGGCGCTCGCGGGCGCCAGCGCCAGGGCAAGGAGCGTCGCCGCGGCGAGAGCTAAAACGGAGTGGACGGGGGAGCGCATAAGCGGGAAACTTTCGGGTTGGTGCCGGACGGAAAAGGCGCGGCAGGTTAAGAGAATTGGGGCGCAGCGGCAACTGTTTTCCCCTGCTGGTGCGATTCCCATTGGCGCGGCCGGTGTGCGCTGGCTGCGGCTCCCGACGTTTTTCTTCGACTCACCTCGCCCCCTCTTACTCTTATGGCTAACGAATCCGCTCCCTCCGCCCCCTCGTCCTCCCAATTGTTGAGCGCCATCCCCGACGGACTGGGCGCGAAGCGGCCTAACCACTCGGCGCTCGCGGCGTGGATCGACGATTGCAAGGCACTCTGCCAGCCGGATCAGATTTTTTATTGCGACGGCTCGGAGGCGGAAAAAGCGTTTTTGGAAAAGGAGGCCCAGCGCATGGGCGTTATTCAGCCGCTGAACCAGGAGAAGCTGCCCGGTTCGTTCTATAGCCGCTCGCACCCGCAGGACGTGGCGCGCGTCGAGCACCTCACGTTTATCTGCACGCCGAACAAAGAGGACATCGGCCCGACGAACCATTGGGCCGATCCCGGCGAGATGCGCGCGAAACTCACCGACCTGCTGCGCGGCGCGATGCGCGGGCGCACGATGTTTGTGGTGCCCTATCTCATGGGGCCGGCGGGCTCGCCGATTTCGCGCGTTGGCGTCGAGATCACCGACTCGATCTACGTCGTGCTGAACATGCGCATCATGAGCCGCATGGGCCAGGTGGCGCTGGACACGCTGGGGTCGGACGGCGACTTCAACCGCGGCCTGCACTCGACGCTCGACCTCAACCCCGAGCGCCGTTACATCGCGCACTTCCCGCAGACCAACGAGATCATCTCCGTCGGCAGCGGCTACGGCGGCAACGCGCTGCTGGGCAAGAAGTGTTTTGCGTTGCGCATCGCCAGCTATCTCGCCAAGCAACAAGGCTGGATGGCGGAGCACATGCTGCTCATGTGCGCCGAGTCGCCGGATGGCAAGAAACATTACATCGCCGCGGCGTTCCCAAGCGCCTGCGGCAAGACGAACTTCGCCATGCTCATCCCGCCGGATTCCTACAAAGGCTGGAAGGTGACGACTATCGGCGACGACATCGCCTGGATGCAGGCCGGCAAGGACGGACGCCTGTATGCGATCAACCCGGAAGCCGGCTACTTCGGCGTCGCGCCGGGGACGAACTACAAGTCCAATCCGAACGCGATGAAGTCGATCGAGAAGGACACGATCTACACGAACGTCGCGCTGACCCCGGACGGGGATGTCTGGTGGGAGGGCAAGGACGGCGAGCCGCCCGCGCAGGCGACCGATTGGCTCGGCCGGCCGTGGACGCCGGAGTCGAAGGACAAGGCCGCGCACGCGAACAGCCGCTTCACCGCGCCGGCGACGAACAATCCGGTGCTCGCCGAAGAGGTCGAGTGGCCGCAGGGCGTGCCGATCTCCGCGATCATCTTCGGCGGCCGGCGTGCCGGCGTGGTGCCGCTGGTGTATCAGGCGCGCGACTGGAACCACGGCGTCTATCTCGGCGCTACGATGAGCAGCGAGACGACCGCCGCCGCGGCCGGCGCGCAGGGGCAGGTGCGGCGCGATCCGATGGCGATGCTGCCCTTCTGCGGGTATCACATGGGCGACTACTTCCAGCACTGGTTTGACATGGGCCGGAAACTCTCGAACCCGCCGCTGGTTTTCCGCGTCAACTGGTTCCGCAAAAGCGCGGACGGCAAATTCCTCTGGCCCGGTTTCGGCGAAAACATGCGGGTGGTCGAGTGGATCATCAAACGCTGCGAAGGCCAGGCGGAGGCGAACGACACCGCGATCGGTTTCATTCCGCGCCGCGAAGACATTAACCTCAAGGGACTCGAAGCGGAGATTGGCGACGCGGAGATCGACGAGTTGCTCAAAGTGCCGGTCCCCGAATGGCGCAACGCCGTCGAGCAACAAGAGCCGTTCTTCGAATCGCTCGCGCCGCGTCTGCCGGAAGAGCTTGAAGCGCAACGGCAGGAATTGCTGGCGCGGCTGAAGTGACGGCGGCGCAGCGAGAGTTGCGGTTGTCATCGTGTGGCGCGTAGATTCTTTCAGTAATCACGCACCCACCGAATCATGGCAGCGAAAGCGGAAATTCAATACGTCTCCGACGCCGACGGAAACGCCGTCAGCGTGATCGTGCCTATCGACCTCTGGCGCGAAATCGCTTCGGAGCAGGAAACCGCCCACCTGCTTCGAAGCGCCGGGATGAAAGAACGGCTGCTCGGTGCGCTCGACCGCCAGGAGGGCATCCCCTTCGAGGAGGCTCGTGCGAAGCTTGGAATTTGATGCCGCTGGGTTCGAGGATCTGGCGTGATGGGTGCAGACCGATCGCAGAAAAGCATCGCGCATCATCCAACTCATTCAGGCCGTGCAGCGCGAGCCATTCACGGGCATCGGCAAACCTGAGCCGCTCAAACATCAGCTCGCCGGATGTTGGTCGCGTCGGATCGACGGGGAACACCGGCTCGTTTACCAAGTGACTGAGAACAAGATTCGGATTCTCGCCTGCCGCTTTCATTACTGAAGCGACGGATGGATTTGTTCGCGTTCAATGCCCCGCGGTCGCGCGCGCCTCGTCTTTTTGGTGGCGCATTTGCTCTTCCATCACGAGGCGGGTCAGCTCTTTTTCAATCGCGTTGAACTCCGGTGAGTTCGCATCGCGCGGGCGCGGGATGTTGATGGGCACGATGGTCTTGATCGTGCCCGGCCGGTAGGTCATCACGATGATGCGGTCGGCGAGATAAATGCTTTCGTCGATGCCGTGCGTGACGAACACGATGGTGCGTTTGAAATCCTGCCAGATGCGCAGGAGTTCGTCTTGCAGCGCGCGGCGCGTGAGGGCGTCGAGCGCGCCGAAGGGCTCGTCCATCAGCAACGTCGGCGAATCGAGCGCGAGGCAGCGCGCAATGGCCACGCGCTGCTTCATGCCGCCGGAGAGGTCTTTCGGAAAACGGTTGCGGAAATCGGTGAGCGCTAGCTTGGCAAGGAGCGCATCGACCTTGCCCTTGATCTCGGTCTTCGACTTGCCTGCCAGTTCGAGCCCGAAGGCGACGTTGTCCCACACCGTCATCCACGGAAAGAGCGCGTATTCCTGAAACACCATCGCGCGGTCCGGCCCCGGCGCGGTGACTTCGTGGCCGTTGGCGATGAGCCGACCCGCGGTCGGGCGGGAGAAGCCGGCGATCGCGTTGAGCAACGTCGATTTGCCGCAGCCGCTCGGGCCGAGGATGCAGATGAATTCGCCGTCGTAGATTTCGACGTTGATGTCGCGCAGCGCGTGCACCACGTCGGTGCCGTCGCGCGAGCGAAACGTCTTTTGCACGCCGGCGACTTCGATGCGCGGCGTGCCGTTTTTTTTGCTGGCCTTCGAGTCGGTCATGGGGCGAAGGCAACGTTCAATTGTTCGCTCCGGCGTCCGCGCCGCGGTGCCAGCGCAGGAGATGCGCGTTGAGCTTTTCCATCAGCGTGTCCAGCCCGAGTCCGAGCAAGCCAATGGAGATCATGCCGGCAATGATTTTGTCGCTCCAGAAAAACTCGCGCGCTTCGAGAATGCGGTAACCCAGCCCGGAGTTCACCGCGATCATCTCGGCGACGATGACGACGATGAACGCCACACCGATGCCGACCCGCACGCCGGTCAGGATGTAAGGCGTCGCCGCCGGGAGAATCACGCGCCAAAACATCGTGAAACCGCGCGCGCCGAGATTGCGCGCCGCGCGCAAAAAGATGCCGTCCACGTTGCGCACGCCGCTGATCGTGTTCACCAGCACCGGGAAAAACGCGCCGAGCGAAATGAGAAACCACGCCGGCTTGTTGCCCAACCCGAACCAGAGGATCGAGAGCGGGATGTAAGCGATCGGCGGGATTGGCCGGAGCACTTGCAGCAGCGGGTTGAAAAACTTGTAAACCGAATCGCTTGCGCCCATGAACAGCCCGAGCGGCAGCGCCAGCCCGGCGCCGATGGCGAAGCCGATGAGCACGCGCTGCAACGAGCTGAACGCGTCGCCCCACAGTTCGCCGCTGAGCAGCCAGCTCAAATAGGAAGAATCTTTCGCCGCGTCATAAGCCGCAGTCGGCTTGGCGTATTCGACCCATTTGCTGAATACCTGCGAAGGCGGCGGCAGAATTTGCGCGCTTGGCAGCCACGCGGCGAGTCCTGGGTGGCTTTGCACGAAGTCCGATTGTTTGACGCGCGGGTCGCACAGCATCTGCCAGAACAGCAGCATCGCAATCGGCACCGCGATGGCCTGGCCAATCTTGGCGAGCATCCGCTGCCAGTGCGGCGCGGGCGGGCGTGTGGCCGCAGTGGTGGTCGCAGGCGGCAGCGGTTGCTCGCTGGTGCGCGCCATCGCGGCCTCCGAGGCGCTGGTGCCCGCAGGCACGCGCGCCGGCGGCAACGTCCCGGCGCGCACGTCGGGAGCAGCTACAGGGTTGGGTGATTTCATGTTTCCGGGGAGGAGTGGGAAATTCGGCGTGGGCAGAGTAAGCGTCGGCTCGCCGATGGGCAAGCCGCGACATCTTCGGAGTGCGGCGACACGTCGCCGCATTCCAAAACTCGAAACTACACGTCGAGCGAAGTCGTCGAGCTTTGATCCCAATACGTCACTGCGCCATCGATCGATTTCACAAAGCGCACCGCGCCATCCTGACTGACGACCACCGCAATCGCCTCCGGAATCGCCTGGCAAAGCCGATACGTCGAGCGGTGCCGCGTGCCGACGCTCTCGGTCGATTCCTCCTCGTAGCGCGTGCCTTCGAGATCGTGCGCTTCACGCACCGTCGGCACGTTGGCCAGCGCGCCGGAAATCTCGCCGCCGAAGCCGAGCAGCTCGAAGCGTTTCGTCAGCACGACCGCGCCATCGACTTCCGCGCAGCCGGCGATGAGATACGCCATTTCGTAAATGGCTTCGTCGAGCGCCGCCAGTTTCTCGTCGCTGCTCGCCGTGTATTCCTCCCACCCCACAATCGCATCAGGATCGCCGGCGCCGTGCATCTCCGCCAGCCGCCGCGCGATGCGCAGCAGGAGCGTGCGAAACCTCTGCCGCGGCTCGCCGGGGGCGAACTTGTATTTCAAGTCGATGAACCCATTGATGCCGCAACACTCGCTCTCCATTTCCGCCGGGAGAATGAGGATCGTCGCGCCGTGCTCCGCGCTGCGCAACGCGGAGATGAGCCGCTTGACGAGATACTGCGCGACGTTGCGGATGACAGTGTCGTCGAGCCGCGCCCAGGCCGTTTTTGCCTTCGTGCGTTGCGCGATGTGCGACGCCAGGATTTCGCCGCGCACGCCGGCAAACGCCGACGAAAGCCAGCGGGCTTGGAAAACATTCAGCGACGGGCCGGAAATCTGGCCGTTTTCCAGTCGCGCGATCACCCGCGCGCCAAAGCCGACGACCAACCGACCCGGCGCGGTGACACCGACCCCCCGCGCCGGCGGCAGATTCTGCGTGCGCCCGCGGCCGCCGTAAAAATTCTGCAACCAGCGCAACCCGGAATGGATGATCCCCCAAATGCGCAGCCCGCCGTCCTCGCTCCAACTGACCCCGAGCAGGGAGCGATAAAAATCGGCCGCCGGCGACAGGCGCCGCAGTTCGAGCGGATTCAGCGGGCGGGTCTGGAGCAGCGGCAGGCAGTGCATGCCGTCGGGCGGGCCTTGTTCGCAGGGGAAATGCCCGGCCTCCGCGAGGATGAGCCGGAACGTGATGGGCCGCTGTTCCTCGCGCAGGAGGCTGGCTTGAAAACAAACGGACAGCAGTTCCGCCAGCGCCTCGCGCGGCGGCGGCTCGCCGTGCCACGACGCAGCGGTGTCGTTGCACTCCTCGAAAGGCCGCCCGGTCGCCGCCGCCAGCGCGGCAGCCTCTTCGTGAATCAGGTGCCAGCGGCCACGAATAATGCTGGCGAGGTCGCGGGTGTAGGTGACGTCCGACATGCGAGCGGCTTGCGGATTTTCCGTTGTGAAAATGGTCGCGGGAACTTTAGCGCATCGGCGCGGGGATTGCACGAAAACGGCCTACGCGTCGAGCCGCCCAAACCGTCTCAGCTCCGGCCAGACAAAGGCGATCACCAGCGCCACGAGCACTGTGCCGATGCCGCCGCTGACCACCGAAACAACCGGCCCGAACAGACTGGCGACAAAGCCGCTCTCGAACCCGCCGAGTTCGTTCGAGGCGCTGATGAACAGGCTGTTCACCGCGTTCACCCGGCCGCGCATCGCGTCCGGCGTGAGCAGCGGCACCAGCGTGTGCCGCACCACGACGCTGATGTTATCCAGCGCGCCGCAGGCAAAGAGCGTAACCCACGAAAGGGCATACCAGCGCGACAACCCGAAGATGACCGTCGCGAGGCCAAACCCGACGACCGCGCCGAGCATCGCGTGGCCCGCGCGTTCCAGCGGCGGCCGGTGCGCGAGAAAGATCGCCATCGTCACCGAGCCGACCGGCAGCGCGGCTTGCAGCAGCCCGAGGCCGTCGGGGCCGGCGTGGAGAATGTCCTTCGCATACACCGGCAGCAGCGCCGTCGCGCCGCCGAGCAGCACGGCGAAAAGATCGAGCGTGATCGCCCCCAGGATTACCCGCGTGCGCCAGACAAACGTGAGGCCGGCGAACAGGCTGCGCAGCGACATTTTGCGGTTCGCCGGTCCATCCCTCGCCTCACCGGTTTCCGGTTCATCGGCGGCTAGCATGCGCACTGGCAACAGCATCATCGCGCAGGTGAACGCGGTCAGGGCATGCAGCACATAGACCACCACGGCTTTGCCGGTCCAGGCAATTAAGAGCCCGCCCAGCGCCGGGCCAGCTGCCGCGGAAAGCTGAAACATGCCGCTGTTCCAAGTCACGGCTTTCGACATCATCACGCGCGGCACCAGCCGCGGCAGCAGCGCGCTGGTGGCCGGCCAGGAAAAGGCGCGAAACGCGCCCATCGCGGCGAGCAGCAAATACGCGAGCGCGACCGGCGCGTGCTGCCACGAAGTTAAAGCCAGACCGGCGCCGCAGGCACCGATCCCGATTTGGGTGATGATGATAATCACGCGCCGGTCGCGCACATCGACCGTGTGCCCGGCCGGCAGCGCGAGCAGCAGCATCGGCACGATCTGCGCCAGCCCGACGAGCCCGAGCGCCAGCGCCGAGCCGGTGCGTTCGTAAAGTTCCCAACCGACCGCCACGCCGAGCATTTGCTGGCCGAGATTGGCCGCGAAACGGCCGCCGAGAAACAGGCGGAAATCGCGCAGCCCCAGCACCGCGTAGCGACCCTCGGGCGGAGAAGGGATGGAAGAACTCACCTCGTCAACAGCCATGAAAAGAGCCGGCACGTTCGCACGCTCGGGCGCGATGGCAACGGTGTTGTAGAGGCGGCTCTGTCCGCGGACAGCCGGGCCCGGCGCCCGCAATTGGTAGTGGGTGAGTGGGTGGG
>CAXTRS010000159.1:0-10642 GCA_964246635.1 uncultured Chthoniobacterales bacterium
CGCGCCGCCTGCCAGCGTGCCGCAAGTCAACAGCCACCAGGTGCTCGGCTCCGGGATGACGGCGTTGAAGTCGAGCGAGTTCTCCGGGATGTCGATGCTGAAGAAACCGCCGCTGAAGCCGGGGTTCTCGTTGACCGTGAGATTGAGGATCGCGCTGAAGCCGTTGAAGGGCGTGAAGCTCCCGCTGCCCCCGATGGGGTTGCCGAGGCTGGCGATCGTGATGAAGTCGAAGCCGCTAAACGTGCCGTCGCCGTTACCCGTGAACGTCACGAAGTTATCGGCCGTGCCGCCGCCCGAGTCGTCATCGACGCCGACGTTGATGCTGAACGTCAGCGTCCAGTTTCCCAAGGACAGACTCGGGTCGTTGTCGGTCAGGGTGAACGTGTATTTCACCGGCACGGTGTCGCCCTGCTGGAACGTGCCGCCGCCGCTGCCGCCCGGGCTGCCCTGCACAGTGACGGCGTTGAAACTGAAAGATGGGCTGATGCCTCCGTTCGTCGTCACGGCGGTCTGGAAGGGCGAGACAAAGTAGTCCACGTGGCCAAACGATTTCTCGCCGATGATGTTGTTGAACCCCGGCAGCGCCGCGCTGCCAGCCGTGGTGGTGCTGCCGCTGTTGGCCACGGAGACCGGGAACTGGTTGCTGTAGGTCGGGTTCGTCGGAGTGAAAATGACGTTGCTGGCGCCCTGCGCGGCGAGCGGCGCGGCGACGGTGGCCGCGGCCAGGGGCAGGATGCGCAACGCCACCGCGCCGGCCGTGCCGCTGGTGGTCCGGTTTTTGTGCGCGAAGGCTTTGGCTTGTTCGAGCAGGCTGGGAGTTTTCATAAAATTTTCGCGCGGCGATTGCAGCGCCCACGGGTAGCGATTCGCCCGGCGAGCGTCAATGCAAAAGGCGGGTTGTGCGCGGGATTTTTCGAGTCATTTCTTCGCTGGCGGGAACCGGGGATTCCGCCTAAGCTGCGCTCCGTTGTCCCTCGGACGCCGGGCAGCGCGCTCGGCCCGTTTTTCTCCCGGTTGTTTCCTCCCTCGCCATGAGTGCATCCACGGTTTCTTCACCGCTCACCGAACTCGCCCGCGTGGCTGGGAAACCCGCGCGCGTCCGCGTCGGCGCCGGCCGCTGGCGGGCGCGCTGGCAGGCGTTTCGCCATCCGATTTCGGGTGAGAAGGCGGAGTTGTTGCGCGCGCGCTGGGATTCCCTGCCGGCCGAGTTGAAAACGGACAACCAGATCAGCGGCCGGCACCTCACGCACTGCGGCTTTGTCACCGGCGCGCGCTACTGCTCGTTTCATTGCACGCACTGCTACCTGCCGAAGAACGCCAACCAGGTGCCCATCCCAAGCCTGGCGCAGATGAAGGAGCAGATCGACGCGAACCGGCGCTTTCAGGGACCCGGCGGCGGGCTGCAACTCACCGGCGGCGACGTGGCCGATGCGTATTGGCGCAGCGGACGCGCGGACGAGCTGGTCGAGATCGTGCGCTACGCGGTCGCGAGCGGGTTGGTGCCGATGCTCATGACGCACGGGCAGACGCTAATCGAGCACCCGGAGTTTTTAGAGCAACTGATGATCGAGGGCGGCTTGAAACAGGTCGCCGTGCACATCGACATGACCCAGGCCGGCCGGCACGGCTATCCCATCGGCCGCATTAAGTCGGAGGCCGATTTGCACCCGGTGCGCGAGGCGTTCACGCAGCTCGCGTTGCGCTTGCGCGCGAAGACTGGCCGCACGCTGGAGTTCGCGCACAACGTCACCGTCACGCGCAAGAACATCGACCACATTCCCGAAGTCATCCGCTGGGCCTTGGAGAAGCCGGAGCGCACGAACGTGTGGCGCATGTTCTCGTTCCAGCCCGAAGCCGACACTGGCCGCACGCTCTTCTCCGAGCAGCCGATCACGCCGGCGCTCGCGTGGGAAAAAATCTGCGCAGGCACGGGCCTGCCGCTCCAGCGCGACTTCTCGATTTTCGGCCATCCGGATTGCAACAGTTGGTGCCCCCTGTTGGTGTCGCAGACGAGCGGTCGCCACATCGTCTTCCCGCCGCAAGACGCAAAGACGCGACAGCTCTACGGCGAGTTGCTCGCCAGCGTCGGCGGCGTGTCGTTCGTCACCGACGACGCGCGCACCACACCCTTCCGCCTGCTCGGTCTGCTCTCCCAAAATCCGCTGCTCGCCGTCCGCCTGCTCACGCACGTCGCGCGTCTTTTGCTGAACGGCACCGTGCCCTTCGAGTTTGTGCGCGGTTTGCTCGCACGCAAAGTCCACACCGTCGGCTTCGGCATCCACAATTTCATGGACGCCGAAAAGGTCGCCGCGGCGGATCGCGATCCCGTGGTCAAAGCGCGGCTGGATTCCTGCGTCTTCAAAGGCCCGGTGAAAAATCGCGCGACCGGCGAATGGGAAGCCGTGCCGATGTGCGCGATGAACCAGCAGCGTTGGTCGAACCTTTACGACGAACGCCTGCAAGACCCGGCGTTGCGCGCCGAGCCGCAAGTGCCGCAGCCCGGCGCGGCGCAGGCCATGTCTGCGCAATGAGGGGCAGACTCACGACGGTGTTCGCGGCGGTTTGCGCCGCGCTGTTTTCCCTGTCGATGCCTGCGGCGCCTGCGGAGGAGGCAAAAGATCTGCTCGACGTTCAGATCGAACGCCTGCTCGCCAAAGACGAATCCACAGCCGGTCAGATGCAGGCTTACGACAAAGGCATCGACCTTTGGGACCGCGAGATGAACCGGGTCTATGGCGAGTTGATGAAACAACTTTCGCCCGCCGGCCGCGAGGCGCTGAAAGTTTCACAGCGCGCCTGGCTCGCGTGGCGCGACGCCCAAGCCCGGCTCATCCAGGAAACCTACGGTCGCGCCGCCGGCACGATGTATCGGCCGATGGCGAGCGCGCACGTCATGGAGACCGTCAAAACGCGCACGCTCCAACTGCGCCGGTATTTGGAGATCGTCGAAGAGTCCCGCTAGCGCCGCATTTGTAGCGGCGGTCTGTGACCGCCCCTTTTTGTGGAGCAGGCACGCTCAGAAGAAGGCGATCTAGACCGCCGCTACAATCCGCTCAAGCCGCCGCGGCAGTGAGCGCGTTGTCCGCCGTTCCCTCGCTCTGCGCGCCTGCGGTCGTTTCCTCCTCGATCTGCTCGCCGACCTGGTAGCGCGTGAAACGACGAATGACGATGTTCTCGCCCAGCTCGGCGACCTTTGCGGTGACGAGGTCTTTGATCGTCTGATCCGGGTTTTTAATGAAACCCTGCTCCATCAAACAGATCGTGCTGTAGAACTTGTCGATCTTGCCTTCGACGATTTTTTCGATCACCGCGGCCGGCTTGTTCAGCACCTGGCTGCGCGCGATGTCGCGCTCCTTGTCGATCACCGACGCCGGCACCTGCTCGCGCGAAACAAAGCTCGGGTTCGCGGCGGCGATGTGCAGCGTGATGTCCTTCACGAACTCGCGAAAGCCGTCGTTGCGCGCGACGAAATCGGTCTCGCAATTCACTTCGACGAGCACGCCGACTTTGCCCTGCAAATGAATGTAGCTCGCGACGATGCCTTCCTTCGCGGTGCGCGCCGCTTTCTTCGAGGCGCCGGCGATGCCTTTCTTGCGGAGAATCGTTTCCGCTTTTTCGAGATTACCTTCGGCTTCAGTGAGCGCGCGCTTGCAGTCCATCATGCCCGCGTTGGTTTTTTCGCGGAGCGTTTTGACGAGTTGGGGATTGATTTCAGCCATGTTGGATAAGGGTTGAGGTTGAAAGAAAAATGGCCGCCGAGCAGGCTTCCCGCGCGGCGGCCAAAAAGGTTGCGTTTGGGAAGATTTGGGACGCGACGCTTAGGCGGAAACGCCCGCCATCTGGTCGCGCACGGCTTTGCCGCCATCGGGGCTGCCACTGACGATGGCATCGACGAGCTTTTGCAACACCACGCGGATCGCGCGGATCGCATCGTCGTTGCCGGCGATGGGATACGTGATCTGCGTCGGGTCGGCGTTCGTGTCCACGATCGCCACCGTCGGGATGCCGAGCCGGCGGGCTTCGGCGACGGCGTTGGTCTCGCGCGCCACGTCGATGATGACCATCGCGTCCGGCATGCGGTCCATCTCGCGGATGCCTTCGAGGTTGCGCTTGAGCTTCGCGCCTTCGCGGCCGAGCGCGGCCAGCTCCTGCTTGCCCATCATCTTGTATTCCGGCGCCTTCTCGATTTCCTCGATGTATTTCAAGCGCCCAATGCTCTTGCGAATAGTCGAGAGGTTCGTCAGCGTGCCGCCGAGCCAGCGCTGGTTGACGTAATACTGGCCGCACGCCTGCGCGGCTTCCTTCACGGCTTCCTGCGCCTGCTTTTTGCAGCCCACGAAGAGCACCTTGCCGCGGTTGCGCGTGACGCCGGCGAGGAACTCGCACGCCTCGTGCAACTGGCGCACGGTCTCGTCGAGATTGATGATGTAAATCTGGTTGCGCTTCTCGAAGATGAACGGCTTCATCTTCGGGTTCCAGCGCTTGGTCTGATGGCCGAAGTGAACGCCCGCTTCGAGCAGTTCGGTGGCGATTTCGGTCGGCGCGGCGGGGGCGGTCTGCGGCTCAGCGGTCATAAACAAGGAACGGACGGATACAGGTCCAGGTCAGGCGATTCGGGTTTGAATGAGAAGAGAAAATCGAACCCGGCGCTGCGTTTTTGGGCAACGCCGGGTTCGCACTGTGGATGCGTTCGACGCGGAAATCAAGCGAGCGCCGGGCGCAGGATTTCGTCGTCCTCGGCCCCGGCTTCCGGGATCGGTTCGCCGAGTTCGACGAGCTCCACCTTGCGGTGTTTGTCGAAGCCGGTGCCGGCCGGAATGAGGTGGCCCATGATGACGTTTTCCTTGAACCCGCGCAGGTGATCGACCTTGCCGAGGGTGGCCGCTTCGGTGAGGACTCGCGTCGTGTCCTGGAAGCTCGCCGCGGAGATAAACGAATCCGTTTCCAGCGACGCCTTCGTGACGCCGAGAAGCACCGGCATCGCTTCGGCGGGTTTGCCGCCTTGGTCGATGACGCGCTTGTTCTCGGCCTCGAAGTCGAGCTTGTCCACCTGATCGCCCCAAAGGAGCGTCGTGTCGCCGGGCTCGGTGATCTTCACCTTGCGCAGCATCTGGCGGACGATGATCTCGATGTGCTTGTCGTTGATCTCGACGCCCTGAAGGCGATACACCTCCTGCACTTCGTTGACCAAGTGCTCCTGCAACTCCTGCGGACCGCAGATGTCGAGGATTTCGTGCGGGACAACCGCGCCGTCGGTGAGTTGGCTGCCCTTCTTCACGAAGTCGCCTTTGGTCACGATGATGTGCTTGTTCAACGGCACGAGGTGTTCCTCTTCGGCGCCGGTTTCCACGTCCTTCAGGATGAGCTTGCGCTTGCCGCGCACGGTGCCGCCGATCTCGACGGTGCCGTCGATCTTGGCGATCTCGGCGGCGTCTTTCGGACGGCGCGCCTCGAAGAGTTCGGCCACGCGCGGCAAGCCGCCGGTGATGTCCTTGGTCTTCGCGATCTTGCGCGGCGTCTTCGCCAGGATGGTGCCGGCGCGGACGACTTTCTTTTCCTCGGCCACGACGTGCGCGCCGGCGGGAATCGAGTAGCTCGCGAGCACTTCCTTCGACTTCTCGTCGAGGAGCACGATCTGCGGATGGAGGTCTTCTTTGTGCTCGATGACGACGATGCCCATGATGCCGGTGGCTTCGTCCACCTCGCGGCGCATGGTGACGCCGGGGATCATGTCGCGGAACTCCACACGACCGCCCTTTTCGGTGAGGATCGGCACGTTATACGGGTCCCACTGGACGAACGTCTCGCCCTTCTTCACGTGGCCGCCGTCGGCAACCTGGATGATCGAGCCGATGGGCAGCGTGTAGCGCTCAAGTTCGCGGTTGTCTTTGCCGTGAATGGTGACTGACCCATTCTTGTTGAGGACAACGAAACGGCCTTCTTCCGTCGATTGCACGGTGCGCAGGTCGTTGTAGCGCGCGGTGCCGTCGTTCTTCGCCTTGATGATCGGCTGCTTGAACGTCTGCGACGCGACGCCGCCGACGTGGAAGGTGCGCATGGTCAACTGCGTGCCCGGCTCGCCGATGCTCTGCGCGGCGATGATGCCGACGGCTTCGCCGAGTTTGACCATCAATCCAGTCGCCAAGTTGCGGCCGTAGCAGAGCGCGCAAACGCCACGCGGACTTTCGCACGTCAGCACGGAACGAATCTTCAATTGCTCGACGCCCATCTTCACCAACGCGTTGCCGGTCGGTTCGTCGATGAGTTCGTTCGCTTTGATCAGCGGCTTGTTCGACACCGGGTCCTTCACCGCTTCGCAGGAAACACGGCCGATGATGCGGGTCGCCAGATCGACGACTTCTTCGTCGCCTTCGTAGATCGACTTCACGACGATGCCGTTCACCGTGCCGCAATCCGGCTCGGTGATGATGACGTTCTGCGACGCATCAACTAGCTTGTGGGTCAGGTAGCCGGAGTCCGCCGTCTTCAGCGCCGTGTCGGCAAGACCCTTGCGGGCGCCGTGGGTGGAGATGAAGTATTCGAGCACCGTGAGGCCCTCGCGGAAGTTCGACGTGATCGGCTGCTCGATGATTTCGCCGCTCGGCTTGGCCATGAGGCCGCGCATGCCGGCGAGCTGTTTCACCTGCTGGCGATTGCCGCGCGCCTGGCTGTCCACCATCATGTAAACTGGGTTCACTTCCTTGCGCCCTTCGTTGTGCTGCAAGGTGCGGAACATGACGTTCGAGATTTCGTCACCGGCGTGGGTCCAGATGTCGATGATCTTGTTGTAACGCTCGCCCTCGGTGATGATGCCGCGGCGATACTGCTTTTCGATGTCGCCGATTTGCTTGTAAGCGCCTTCGAGCTGCGTCTTCTTTTCGTTCGGGATGATCATGTCCACGATGCCGATGGAGACACCGGCGCGGGTCGCCTCACGGAAACCGAGGTCCTTCAACCGATCGAGGGTTTCGACGGTCTGCGCCTGACCCACTGCCTGATAGGTGCGCAGGATGATGTCGGAGAGCTGCTTCTTGCCCGCGGGCTTGTTGAAGAAGCCGAGTTCCGTCGGCCAGATTTGGTTGAAGCGGACGCGGCCGACGGTGGTGTCGATCACCTTCTTTTCCGAGTCGCCGTAGATCGTCTTCTTGCCGAAATCGGGGTTCTTGAACCGGATGCGGTCGTGGGTTTTCAACGTCCCTTCCGCGACGGCGAATTCGACCTCGTTGGCATACTCGAAGAGCGACGTGCGCGGCCCGTGACCATCCTTTTCCTTGCCGTTCGTGGCGGCCTGGCGCGGCTCGAGCGTGATGTAGTAGCAGCCGAGTGTGATGTCCTGAGAAGGCGTCGTGATCGGCTTGCCGCTCGAAGGCGAGAAGATGTTGTTCGGCGCGAGCATGAGCATGCGCGCCTCCATCTGCGCCTCGACCGAGAGCGGCACGTGGACCGCCATCTGGTCGCCGTCGAAATCGGCATTGTAAGCCGTGCAAACGAGCGGGTGAATGCGGATCGCTTCGCCCTCGATGAGCTGCGGCTCGAACGCCTGGATGCTAAGTCGGTGCAGGGTCGGCGCGCGGTTCAGCAGGATCGGGTGACCTTTCGTCACCTCTTCGAGAATGTCCCAGACTTCCGGCGTCTGGCGCTCGATCATTTTCTTCGCGCTGCGCACCGTGTGGACGTAGCCGAGTTCTTTGAGCCGGCGAATGATGAACGGCTCAAACAACACGAGCGCCATCTTCTTCGGCAACCCGCACTGGTGGAGCTTCAATTCCGGCCCGATGACGATGACCGAACGGCCGGAATAATCGACGCGCTTGCCGAGCAAGTTCTGGCGGAAACGGCCGCCCTTGCCCTTGAGCATGTCGCTCAGCGACTTCAGCGGACGGTTGCCCGCGCCGGTGACCGCGCGACCGTGACGGCCGTTGTCGAACAACGCGTCCACGGCTTCCTGCAACATGCGCTTTTCGTTGCGGATGATGACGTCCGGCGTCTTGAGTTGGAGCAGGTTTTTCAACCGGTTGTTGCGGTTGATGACGCGGCGATAAAGGTCGTTGAGGTCCGACGTCGCAAAGCGACCGCCTTCAAGCGGCACGAGCGGACGCAGATCGGGCGGAATCACGGGCAACACTTCGAGCACCATGAATTCCGGCCGGGTGTGCGAGGTCTGGAAGCCTTGGACAAGCTTGAGCCGCTTCGCGAGTTTCTTGCGCGTCTGCTTGCTCTTCGTCGTGCCCATCTGCTCTTCGAGCTCTTTGCGGAGATCGGGCAGATCAATGAGCGTGAGCAGCGTCTTGATCGCTTCCGCGCCCATGCCGGCGACAAACCCTTCGCCGTATTGGTCCTGCGCTTCGCGGTATTCCGCTTCGTTGAGAAGTTGCCCTTTCGTCAGTGGCGTCTGCTGCGGATCAATGACCACGTAGTCCTCGTAATAAATGATGCGCTCAAGCTGCCGCGCGCTCATGTCGAGCATCAGACCGATGCGGCTCGGCATGCACTTGTAAAACCAAATGTGCGAGACTGGCACCGCCAGCTCGATGTGCCCCATGCGCTCACGGCGCACCCGGCTCAAAGTCACCTCGACGCCGCAGCGGTCGCAGATGACGCCCTTGTGCTTGATGCGTTTGTATTTGCCGCACGAGCACTCCCAGTCACGCGTCGGCCCAAAGATGCGTTCGCAAAAGAGACCGCCCTTTTCGGGCTTGAAAGTCCGGTAGTTAATCGTTTCCGGATTTTTGACTTCGCCCTTCGACCAGGAGCGAATGGAATCAGGCGAAGCCACAGTGATGCCGACTTGGTCAAAGCCGACGCCGCGTTCCTCGCCGAAAAGTTCACGAAGGTTGCTTTCGTTCATAGAAGATAAGTTCCTGCTGCTACGTGGTGGGGTAAATAGATGATGAAAAAAGTGGATTTAAAGCGCCGCCAGAAATTCAGCGACGGTGAGATTGGCGCTACGAATGAGACTGCGCAGAGTGCCTCTGGCGACTTCTTTGTGATCGGGGACTGATAGTGTTGCTGCTTCTCCTGCTTTGGTCATGACGATATGGCTGCCGCGTTGCCGCGAAATATTCCAACCCAGTT
The DNA here is from genome assembly GCA_964246635.1 of uncultured Chthoniobacterales bacterium. GTDB lineage: Bacteria > Verrucomicrobiota > Verrucomicrobiia > Chthoniobacterales > SZAS-18 > JAFAXH01. The sequence continues at coordinate 9,076 of CAXTRS010000159.1, forward strand.
GTGTAAAAACGCGGACAACTTCTCGACCGCTGAGAATAGGGAGCGCCGGCATCAGGCTGCGACCTCGACTTGTCGGGTCTCAACGGTGAGCGGCAATCCCTGTTCCGCACGGACTTCCAAGCAGAGCGCAATGGCTTCTTGAATGTTGATTAACGCCTCCTCCTTGGTCTTGCCCTGACTGACGCAGCCTGGAATCGCCGGACATTCGACGACCCAGACTCCGTCTTCATCGCGATCAAGGGTGACGCTGAATTTCATCTCGGTTTGCTCAGACAAACTCACGCCGCTGCCGCGCTCTCGCTGAACGTGCCGGTGGGCGATTTGCCGCCGACTTTCACGTCGAGACCGAGGCTCTGCATTTCTTTGATGAGCACGTTGAAGGATTCCGGCGTGCCGGCTTCCAGCGAATTGTCGCCTTTGACGATCGACTCGTAGATGCGCGTGCGCCCTTGCACGTCGTCCGACTTCACCGTGAGCAATTCCTGCAAGGTGTAGGCCGCGCCGTAGGCTTGCAGCGCCCAGACCTCCATCTCGCCGAAGCGCTGACCGCCGTATTGCGCCTTGCCGCCGAGCGGTTGCTGAGTCACGAGCGAGTAAGGGCCGACCGCGCGGGCGTGGATTTTGTCCGCGACCAAGTGGCCGAGCTTCATCATGTAGATGTAGCCGACGACGACTTCCTGATCGAAGGCTTCGCCGGTGCGCCCGTCGAAGAGCCGCGACTTGCCGTTTTCCTGCACCCAGGAGAAACCCTTCAGCTTGCTGGCTTGCTTGAGATATTCGCGAATCTGGAGTTCGTCGATGCCGTCGAACACCGGCGTGGCGACCGTGAACCCGAGCGCCTTCGCAGCGATACCGAGGTGGGTCTCCAACACTTGGCCGACGTTCATGCGGCTCGGCACGCCAAGCGGGTTCAGGCAGATGTCCACCGGAGAGCCGTCCGCGAGGAACGGCATGTCTTCTTCCGGCACGATGCGGGCGACGACGCCCTTGTTGCCGTGCCGGCCGGCCATCTTGTCGCCAACCGAAAGCTTGCGCTTCGAGGCGATATAGACCTTCACCTGCTTGATGATGCCAGGATCAACGTCGTCGCCGCTTTCGACACGGTCGAGAGCGCGCTCCTGCTCGGTGTCGATCTCCGTGAACCGCTGTTCGTAGGAGTGGATGATCTCGGTGATCTTGTTCTTGATCGGGCTGGGATCGATCTCGATGTGATCGTGCACCTGCGCGAGTTTGCGCAGCAGCGTCTTGGTGATCTTGCGGTTCGCCGGGAGAATGATCTCGCCGGTTTCGGCGTTCACCACGTCGAGCGGAATTTTCTCGCCGAGGAGGATGTTCGAGAGTGACTCGGTCAGCTCGTCGATCAGCTCTTCCTTTTTCGTTTTGTGGCTTTCGATGATCTCCTTCGCTTGGCGCTTGGATTCGCTGGGCGTCAGCTTCGCGCGCGGTCAGGCGCCGGCCGACTGGCCGCCCGGCCGCTTCGACCTGATCCTCCTGTCGGAGGTCGTCTACTATCTCGATGCGGCGGCCGTCGCGCGTCTTGCGGCGCGCGTCGGCGCGAGCGTGGCGC
>CAXTRS010000160.1:0-267 GCA_964246635.1 uncultured Chthoniobacterales bacterium
GGGGAGGGGTTGAACATCTCACAGCGCAAGCAGTCGCGGCCGCGCAAGCGGGCGACCTCACGGCCGCCGCAGTCCTGACCAGCCGTGAGCTGTCGATCGCGCCGCTCAACTACCAGATGTATCACTCGCGCGGGCTTGCCCGGGCGTGGGCCGGCGGCAGCGAGGAAATGGCCGAAGCTGCGGCGGAAGATTTTCGACGTGCGCGCGCGCTGGAGCCGCTGTTGGCGGAGCTGCCGCTGCGCGAAGCCCAAGCCTGGCTGGGCAGCC
>CAXTRS010000160.1:277-10636 GCA_964246635.1 uncultured Chthoniobacterales bacterium
GCGGCGGGGCGCCCGCCGCGCGCGCCGTGCCGGCGGTTGAAGAAACGTTTCGACGCGATCCAGTCAGCGGCGAACGGATTTTTCACGCCGCATTTCAAAGGGCCACCGCGCTGCCCGAGGAGACCGGCGCTCAGTTGCGCGAAAGTCTCGAAGCCCTGGCGCGTCGCGTGCCCGCGCTGTGGTTTGCCTTCCTCGACGACCTCCGCCCGCAGGACGCCGCCCCGCGCCTGGCCGCGGTGCTCGAGGCTGACCCCGAGCTGACTCGCTTCGACGCCGCCGGCAAAGCGACGTTTCTCCGGCTTTGGGCGGAACGCGGCGACGACCTGCCCGCGCTCACCGCGCTGTTGGAAAAACATCCCGACTGGCAGCCGCTGGCCTGGCGCTCTTGGGCCGCTGCGCTGGCGGGAGCCGGCGAACCAGCGCGGGCCTGCGCGCTGGCAGAGCGTTTTGCCCCCATGCCAACGCTGCCACCCGCGTTGCGAGACGACGCGCCTGCTCCGGGGCTGCGCTCGATCGAAGAACTCCAGCGTCTCTTTGCGGGTTCGCGCAGCGGCCTTGCTCCCGGCCTTGAGCTTTTGCGCGCCCAGCGCGCCGCCGGCCAGCGCGCGGGAGCCCTCGCGACGTTGCGAGAACTCACCGCCCGCCCCGCGCCGCCGGCGTATTTGTATTACCTCGAAGCCCGGCTTTGCGTCGAAGCACGCGACTGGCAGCGAGCCTGGGCAGCTTGGGACCGGTATCTGGAAAGATTGAAGGCCGAAGGCAAACCGACGGTCACCTCAACTCATCCGGGCGGCTGAGCGCGAACCCGCCAAGCCACGTATGGGCAAGTATTCGTTTCGGATTTTGCCGAAATAAACTTCTGGCGGTCCTGCGCGAAATCGATTCCCCAGGGCGGCGGCTTGCGCAAACGTCGCGCGAACGGTCCGGTTTCCGACGCGCCGTTTCTCACTTCAGCGGAGAGATGCGGCCACCCGCGAATACTGCCGCGAATAGGCCCGCTCCGGTCACCGTCGCCCCCGATCATGCGGCGCGTTGTCTCTTCCGGGTCGGCTCGTTGTTGTCATGACTTCGTCTTCAATTCACGCAGAAGATCATTTGCAGCTTTTCACTGGCGGGGTCCGTCGGCGGGGGAGCTTTCTGCTCGAGCTTTACCGCTACGCACACGTCGTGCGTTACCAGACGTATGCTGGCCTGAAGGCGGAAATTTCGCGCACCTATCTGGGCATCGCGTGGTGGTTGCTGGAACCCACGCTCGGAGCAGTGACGATGCACGTCGTCTTCGGCCTCATCTTGTCGAGCAACGCCGCCTTGCCGCTCGGTGGCGGCGGCCGGAAAGCAGACTTTTTCCCGTTCCTGCTCGTCGGCACGTTTGCATGGCAGTGGTTTCAGAACTCGGTGCTGCTGGCCTCCAGTTCCATCGTCAACAAGGCCGGCGTCATGCAGCAGGTCTATCTGCCGAAGGCGGTTTTTCCTTTGGTGAGCGTGCTTAACGGAACCTGGAAATTCGTCTGCACGTTCACGGTGATGATCGTCGCGCTGTGGCTGCTGGGTTACCCGCCTTCGGCCGCTTATCTGGCGCTGCCGGTCGTCATGCTGGTGCAGTTCATCCTGAATCTCGCCGTGGGCTTGCCGCTCTCGGCGTGGATCCCCTATTTCCGCGACGGCACAACGGTGATCAGTGCAATGCTCGGATTTCTCGGGATGGCGTCGGGCATTTTTTTTCGGCTCGATCAAGTGCCGGCGCGTTATGCGCCATTCGTTCATTACAACCCGCTGGCTAAACTGCTCGCGGCTTATCGCACCATCCTCCTCGAGGGTCGCTGGCCGGATTGGCGGGCGCTGAGTTGGATTGCGCCGCTGGCCTTGGCGCTGCTGACCGTCGGCGTCCTGATCTTGCGCCGATTTGACCTCAAGCTGACCAAGGTCGCGCAGTGAGCCGCGACTAGGCTGTCGTCAATTTTCCCCCATGCCGTTGCACATCCCCCTTCCTGTGGTCGGCACTGGCCGTTGCATCATTCGCGCGGAGCGCATCGGCGTCTATTATCGGCTGCGGCGCAAGCTCGGCGGGTTGCGAAAATTCTGGGCGCTGAGCGACGTGTCACTCGAGGTGCGTCAGGGCGAAACGCTCGGCGTGCTCGGCTCCAACGGCGCCGGGAAAAGCACCCTCATGCGCGCTCTCGCGGGTATCGTCGGCATTGATCGCGGCAAGCTATACCGCGACCTGCGTATTAATGTTTCGTTGCTCTCGCTTGGGGTCGGGTTTGAAACCAACCTCACCGGGCGCCAGAATGCGATTCTCAGCGGCATGCTCCTCGGGATGCACCGGGCGACGATCGAGAAACGGCTCGAACACATCAGTGATTTCGCGGAGTTGGGTCAGTTCTTCGACCAGCCGGTCTTCACCTACTCGAGCGGCATGCTCTCGCGTCTCGGTTTTGCCGTGGCCATGCAGGCCGACCCCGACGTGCTGCTCATCGACGAAGTGCTCGCCGTCGGCGACGTGAATTTTCAGGAAAAATCGGCCGCCGCGATCAAGGCACGCATGGACAGCGGCCGCACGGTGGTTCTTATCACGCACGATTTTGGGTCGGTGCGCAAACTCTGCAGCCGCGCCGTCTGGATCGACCGCGGCGTGACTCAGTTCGCCGGCAGCGTGGAGGAAGTCGAGCGCGCAATGCGCGGCCAGCCGCACAGCCAACCCACCATCGCTGACTTTTTCCCGGCGTTCGATCCGCCCGAGAAGGCTGCGGTTTGAGTCGCCTGACGCCCCATCGCCCGGGCGCTCATGCACCAGCGTCAATTATAAATCCCCGAACTCAAACGAACACGAATAAGGCGCCCCCTCTGTTGTCCCATGCCTGCGATCCCAAGTAGTTCCTCCTCCGGGCAGATGCCCGATTTTCTCCTCGTTGGCGCTGCGTGTAGCAGCGCAGAGACGCTCCTCGACTGGCTCGGTCGCCATCCGCAAATTCACGCCTCACCGATCGCCGAAACGAACTATTTCGTCTCGGGTGAACTCGGCACCGAAGGCGTGATGGACAAAGCGCTCCTCAGCCCGCCGCGGCCCGGCGCGGACGGTGAGTTTACCCGGGCTGACGTGGGCCACATCAGCCGACAAGAGGACTACGAACGTTGCTTTTATACGCCGGGCAAAGCAGGCGCATTGCGCCGTGGGGAAGCCAGTCCGGCCTACGGATTTTATCGCGGCGCCGCGCGGCGGATTTCCGAGGAAATTCCGCATTGCAAAATCGTCTTCGTCCTGCGCGATCCAGTCGCGCGCGCACTCGCCAATTACGCGCTGCTCGAAGCCCAAGGCCGTGAACACCTCACATTGGAGGATGCGCTCGAACACGAACCGGGACGACAAGCCGAGAAATGGTCACATCATTGGTCCTATCTGGGTCTGTCGTCTTACGTCGCGGCGCTGACGCGCTTTCTGGCACGCTTTCCGGTGCATGGAATTCACTTGGTGCGCGCGGAGAGTTTGGAAAGCCCGGCTTTGCGTCCGGCGGCTTGGCGCGCGCTGCTGAACTTTTTGGAAGTGGATGTCGAAGTGCCGCTGCCGGAACGAGCGCAATCGGCAGGCGCTTTCTGCCTGCCGGCGGCGCAGCCCGTGGGAGGCGTCAGCGAACATACGCGCCGCCTTCTCGCTGCGCGTTTACAGACAGAGACAAATTTTTACCGAGCCGTCTTTTCCGAGGCGCCATTTGACCGCGCCACCTTGCGCGCCCTGGCCGGCGGAGTGCCATCCGCGGATGACAATCGAGGCGCTGTCAGTGGCCGAGAGCACCCCGCTGCCGGCGCGGTGTTTCAGCACTTGCTCCTGAGCAGCGATCCGTTTCGGGATGCGCTCTATCATCATAAAATTTCGCACAACCGCAGTGCCCACCCGCGCATGACGAGCGCCGGTGCCATGCAATTCCTGAAGGACGAAATTTTCTCCTTCGATAGTTTCTTCAATGCCTTCTTCGAGAGCCTCGCAGCCGAGCGCACGGGGCTGCGTTCCATCCAGTTGCGTCTGGAATTTTCCGGCCGCTTTTTCGTCGAAGTTTTCCGTCTGGCCGGAGGCCGCGCGCCGCAGCTCATCCGCTGCGAAGAGAGCGAGCGCCGTCAAGGCGACGGCCCGCTGATTCTCGAGCTCGACTTGACCACAGACAGCCCGCTCGGCTCCCGGCTGGTCTTCAACCTGACCTGCCTGTCACGCGAAGGTCGCTTCCTTGGCGGCTCGTGGTGGACAACTGCCGCGCCGCGCCGGCCGGTGCAATTGGAGATCCTCACCTGCACCTACAAAAAGCGGGAGTTCGTCGAGCGCACAGTGCGGCGCGTCGCGGAATACCGGCGGCTGGACCGCAGGGAGTATTTCATCACCGTCGTGGACAACGGCCGGGATCTGCCCGAGAAAGGGTTCCCCTATCCGAACGTCCGCGTTGTGCATCAAGGCAACTCCGGCTGCACCGGCGGCGTTGCCCGCGGGATGATGGAAGCCATGGCCGCGCAGGATCGTCCGCAGCCGACGCACTTCCTCATCATGGACGACGACATTGAGCTGGAGCCCGACATGGTGCTGCGCGCGATGAGCTGGCTGCGCCACGTGAAGGAAGACCAGTGCATCGGCGGCGGCATGCTCGATCTGTATCACCCGACGCAGCTCTACGAGCTGGGCTCGTGGCTGGGTCGGCCGAAAGTGTTCAGCGTCACCGCCTGCGTCACCGATCTCGAGCTCGCCAAGCCGGCCTCGCTCGACAAGCTCGGCACGATGCCAGAGCCGAATTATAATGCTTGGTGGTTCATGGCGATCTCGCGCGACGCCGTCGAGAAACACGGTCTGCCGCTGCCCTGCTTCATCCGCGGCGACGACAAGGAATACGGCCTCCGCATGCAGCAAAAAGGCGTGCGCACGTTTTCGGTGCCCGGCCTCGCGGTGTGGCACCTGCCGTTCTACATCAAAGTGTCGCCCTGGTTGTTTTACTTCAACATGTATAACGACCTGCTCATCCGCACGTTTCGGAATCCGGAGCTCACCGGCGAGACGATGGCGCAGGCGGTGTGGGAGGAGATCGAGCACTACCTCGAAAAACTCGAATACGATCACGCCGCCGTGCGTGTGCTCGGGCTGGAGCACTTCCTACTCGGGCCGCAATGGCTGCTCGACTCCGATCCTGAGGCGCGCTTCAGAGAGATCATGGTCGCCAGCAAAGAATTCGCCGGCGAACACCGCCGCGACGTGGAGCCGAAAAAGTTCGACACCCATTACAATCCGAAAACGCAGTTCGACATGCGCTGGCGGCGCTGGATTCACAACGGTCATTTGCCGCTGAAATGGCGCAAGCCCGTTTACACGAGCGGCGGGGTGCCGCGCAAAGTCATCCAGGCTGGAGAGTGGGGTTGGACGGACGTGACGTATTTCGACGAGATCGGCGTGAAGCATCCGCTCATTCCCGGCATCTTTGTTTTTCGCAAACGGCCGGAGGTATATTTCGACCTGTTGCGACGCGCCAAGGCCGGTGTGGAAACGTTGCGCCGGGAGTGGACGCGACGGGCCGCGGAGTTCCGCAAGTTCGAGGCCGAACTCGTCTCGCCCGCTTTCTGGCGCCGGCACTTGCGACTGACCGAAATGGAGGCCAATCCAGACCAGGAGGATTCCGGGCAGATCTTTCCAGCCGTGCCAGTCCGGCCGGCTGCGAAACCGGCTGCGTCGGCGGCAGGGCGAGTCTATGCTGGGGTATGAAGCGGTGCGACGTCCTCATCGCCGGCTGCGGCTATGCGGGCATCGTGCTGGCGGAGCGGCTTGCGTCGCAGTGCGGGCTGCACTGCCTCATTGTCGAGCGCAGGCAGCACATCGGCGGCAATTCTTACGACGAGCACGACGCCGCCGGCGTGTTGCTCCACAAATACGGTCCGCACTATTTCCGCACGAACAGCGACCGCATCCGCGACTACCTCTCGCAGTTCACGGAGTGGCACCCGGTCGAATACAAAATCCTGTCCAGCGCCGAAGGTCGGCTCTGGCAGTTTCCGATCAATCTCAACACGTTCGAGCAGATCCTCGGGCGGCCGTCCACGAGCGAAGAGATGGCGGCGACGCTCGAAAAATGGCGCGTGCCGATCGAGATGCCGCGTAACTCCGAGGAAGTCATCGTCTCGCAAGTGGGTTGGCGGCTTTACGAACTGTTTTTCAAAAACTACACGCGCAAACAATGGAAGCGCGATCCACGGGAACTCGACGCTTCGGTGTGCGGCCGCATCCCGATTCGCACGAATCGCGACGACCGCTACTTGTCGGAAAAATTCCAAGCTCTCCCGCGCGAGGGTTACACCGCGATGTTCCGGCGCATGCTCGCGCATCCGAAAATCGAAGTGCTGCTCGGCGCGGATTTCCGCGAAGTTCAGGCGCAAACCGAGAGCCGACACGTCGTCTATACCGGCATGGTGGACGAGTATTTCGATTTCCGGCTCGGCGAGCTGCCGTGGCGGTCGTTGCGCTTCGAGCCGGAAACGCTGCGGCAGGAATGGTTCCAGCCGGTGATGCAAATCAATTATCCCAACGAGCACGACTTCACGCGCATCGTGGAGATCAAACACGCCACCGGCCAGAAATTGCCCGAGGCGACAACAATCGTGCGCGAGTTTCCCGAGGATTACGCGCGCGGCAAAGTCGCCTACTACCCGATCCCCGCGCCGGACGCGAAAGCGCTCTACGAACGCTACGCCGAACTCGCCGCGCGCGAAGAGGGTGTCAGCTTCGTCGGCCGGCTCGCGACGTATCGCTACTACAACATGGACCAAGTCGTCGGCATGGCGCTGGCGGAGTTCGAGAAGCTGCGCGCGAAACTTGGAAACGCGGAATGCGGAATGCGGAATGCGGAATAGCAGAAGCGCGCTGCTGCCTCTCTCTGCTTTGCATTCCGCATTCCGCACTCCGCGTTCATTATTTCCTCCACGCCGGCTGCCCGCCGCGCGCGAGCACGGAATGAATCATCATCAGCTCGCCGACGTTTTCCGGCGTGATGAGCCCAACCAGCCGGCCGAATCCATCGACCACCGGCAGCGCCGGGCAGGCGCATTCCTGCATCGTGCGAAACGCCGCCTCGAATGACGCGTGGATCGGCACGCTCGGGATGTCGCGCCGCATCACCGCGGCGACCGGCGTCGCCTGGCCGCGCGGGTCGTTGCCGAGCGCGGCAACGAGGTCTTGCCGCGTGAGCACGCCGGCCGCGCGACCGGCCTCGTCAACGACCGGAAAATCCTGCTGCGTGCCGCGGAGCAGGAGCGCGACGGCATCGGCGAGCGTCGCCTCGAGCGGCAGGGTTTTGAAGTCCGTGATGAGCGCTTCGCTCAGCCGCACCCGGCGTGTCACATCGCGCATCTGTGCGGCCGTCGCCTCCTGCGATGCGGCCATGAAAATGAAGAACGCAATGAGCACCACTGTGGGACCGCCGCGGCCGATCGTGTCGCCAAAGCCGAAGATGCCCCAGAATCCAAAGACGACGGCGCACCCTTGCCCAATCATGGCTGCGATTTGGGTGGCGCGAGCGTGGGGAAGCCGCATGGCGAGCAAGGCGCGGAGGACGCGGCCGCCGTCCATCGGGAAGGCCGGGATCAGATTGAAGAGCACGAGCGCGATATTGGCGGCAAGGAGGGAGGTCGGCAGGTTCCAGAGCTGCACGGCGTCGGGATCATCACCAGGATCGCGCAAGAAAATGCCTCCCAGCCCGAGCAAAAAGTAGAGCACGAGGGCAATGACGACGTTGACCGCCGGACCAGCCAGCGCGACGACGAGTTCCTGCGACGGCTTCTCCGGCAGCCGCTCCAGCCGAGCTACCCCACCAATGGGCCAGAGCGTGATGTCGGCAGTGCGGATACCGTAGCGGCGCGCCGCCAGCGCGTGACCGAACTCGTGCAAGAGCACGCAAAAGAACACGAGCAAAATGAACACGACCGCGCCGATCGCCGCCGGCGCGCCGCCCTTCGGATACACGCTCAACGCGTAATAAAGCGGCAGCAGCAGAAACGTCAGATGAATGCGCACATCGATGCCGGCAACGCGGGCGATGGGGAATGACCAACGCATGGGAAAATGAAGTGCGGAATGCGGAATGGCAGAACGGAAGCGCGCGTCAGTGGGATTCGAGCACGTAAGAGCCGTCGGACTTCACAGACACCTTCGGGGGCAGTTTTTCGTTCTCGAAGAAATCGAAGGCCGGTTGCAACCCGCGCCAAAATCCGAGCAACTCGGGCCGCGTCGCGCCGAGAGGTTCGAGCACCTCGCGCCAGTTCGCGGCCTCCATGCGACAAGGAAAAATGTGCACCGGGATCGCCCGCCCGCCGCTGCGCTCGCTCGCATCGAGGGCGACAAGATAAAGCTGCGCGGCGGCCGCGTCGCCGAGCGCCAGGCAGCCGATGGATTCCGCGCCGCCGTGAATGAAAATATCGCTGCCCGGCTGCTGCGGATCGGTGGTGAGCACGAGGTCCGAGGCGTTCGGATAGTCGAGGCCGAGCGAAAGGTGAAAGAGGCTGCGCGGATTGAAACGCTCAATGATGTAAAAGCCTTCCGGCACCTGCCCGTCGCCCTCGCGCCGCTTCGGTCCCAGCCGCCCGCTCGCGCGCAGGATCGGGAAATTGCGCACGAACTGAAACCGCGTTGCATCTCCGCCCTCGCTCGGCTGCGCCCAGAGTTCGAGCTGCCCCTCGCGCTTGAACGCGCGGAGAAAAATTGCACGCGGTGGATAGGCAAGACCGGCGGTGTGAAAATCCGCACGCAGCTTTTGCTCGAAGCGCGCGCGAGCGTCAGCGACCCGATCAGGCGAATCCGGCAAATCCTCCGGCTGGAATTCGGGCGGTGCGTTTGTCGCGAGGCGATCATCAAGCGAAGCCGCTTGCGCGCTCGCCAGCTGTGCCCGCATCGCGGAGAATTGCCGATTGCCCAATGATTTCAAGCCGGCGCCCAAGCAGAGCGCGATTACAATCACCGCTGGGAGCATCAGCATGGGGATGATGGACGGACCCATGGCGTCGAACATTCCATAAAATCTCTCGCGGCGCAGAAACCTTCGCGCGCCGCTGCGCGCTTCATGGCTGCCGTTAAAGACCGCACTGAACTCGACCTCGCCGTCATTGGCGGCGGGCCGGCAGGGCTGCGCGCCGCCGAGGTCGCGGCCGAAGCGGGAGCGGGCCGCTGGCGCATCGCCCTTTTCGACGCGAAACCATCGGTGGGTCGGAAGTTTTTGGTTGCGGGCCGCGGCGGTCTGAACCTCACGCATTCCGAAGAAATCGACCGCTTCCTCACCCGCTACGACGAAGGCCGGCAGGTTGAACGCTGGCGCGCGTTGCTCGCAGAATTCAGCCCGACGGATTTGCGCGCTTGGGCGGCGCGACTCGGCATCGACACCTTTGTCGGCACCAGCGGTCGCGTCTTCCCGCGCGAGAAGCAGGCTGCCGGTCTCTTGCGCCGTTGGGTCGCGCGCCTCCGCACGCTCGGCGTCGAGTTCCGCATGAACCATCGCTGGAAAAGTTTGCGCCGGGTCGAAACTGGATGGCAGCTAATGTTTCAACGTCGAACGATCGGGCCCGCGGGCGACGATCTTGAAATCCACGCTCGTGCCGTCCTCTTCGCGCTCGGGGGCGCGTCGTGGCCGCAGACCGGCTCCGACGGTGAATGGCAAGCGGTGTTTCGCGACGCGCTGGGAATCTGCGCTGTGCCGTGGCAGCCGGCGAATTGCGGCTGGGAAGTCGAACCCGCCTGGTCGCCGGAATTTCTGCGCGCAGCGGAGGGACTGCCGCTGAAAAACGTCGCGCTCTCCGTCGATGGTCGGCGGGCGCTCGGCGAGCTTTTGATTACCCGCTATGGGATCGAAGGCGGCGCGCTTTATCAACTGGGCACGACCTTGCGCGGGCAGCCGCTTCCCGCTCGGCTGGAGATCGATCTGAAACCGCAGCTTTCGCTCAAACGACTCGCGGAAAAGCTGACTGGTGAACAACGCTTTTCGCCAGACGACGTCGCGCGCCGCTGGCGGCGCGGCGCCGCGGCGCGCGCGTTGCTGGCGATTCCGTGCGGCGACCGGACCCAGGAGAAGAGCGCCTGGCTCCGCATCGTGAAAAATTTCCCCCTGATGCTGCGTGGACCGCGACCAATCGAGGAGGCGATTTCCTCAGCCGGCGGTGTCGCGTGGATGGAACTCGACGAGGGACTCATGCTCGCACGCCTGCCGGGGCTCTTTGTCGCCGGCGAGATGATCGATTGGGAAGCGCCGACCGGCGGCTATTTGCTGCAAGGCTGCTTTGCCACCGGGACGCGTGCGGGACGTGGCGCGGCGGATTGGCTGAATTGTAGCGGCGGTCTATGACCGCCTTTTTTCGTTG
>CAXTRS010000161.1:0-10604 GCA_964246635.1 uncultured Chthoniobacterales bacterium
CTGCAACCCTCCCTCTAAACCGTCTCCACTGCAACAGTAAGGATAACACTACCAGTTTTAGCGTATCGGTTGAGCCGCTCCAGCGCCATTTTAAGTAATCCGCGTTCGTCCAGTGCCTGCAACTCGGCGGCGGCGCTTTCCCGCTCGTGCAGAGCGGCCAGCAGACGGTCGGTGTCGGCCTGAGACATTTCGTTCTCGGCCAAGTCGAGTTGAAAATAGCGGGAGAAGAGTTCGTCGTGACAAACCCTCAGTTCACGGAACCAGTCGTCTTCATGGCGAGCGATCGCGCCCTTGTAAGAGTAAGCCGCCGTGATCGGAGGAAACAGTTCACCGAGCAACGCTCTGACTTCCGCTTTCCGCTCGGCTGGGATCGGCTCCATGATGCCGTCGATGATTTGGTCCACCTCGCTCTGCTCGATTTCATCGTTAAAGAGCGAATTGCCGCGTTTGCGAGTGAGGATCCGCTTGATTCCCGCCAGCCGAGCGTGCAGACCACCCGGTTCGAAGAGTCGCAGGCACTCCAGCGCAATTAGATCGATAGGATCGACCTCCAGACCGCCTGCACTCTCATTCGATGCATCGTCTTTGGCGCGAAACAGCGCGAGCTGAAAACTGAATGAGCCGAGGAAACGATAGACCGCTCGAAGCGTCGGAAAGTAGCGTCGCAGTTGCTGATTGTAGAGTTCGGTCCAGCGCGCCTTGTCCCAGCAACGGAAGATGGTTTGCTCGCCAAGCGTTTCGCTCAGGCCGGAAAAAAGCACGTGATCGGCCTTCTCCTGCGAGATGGCGGGAACATCGAAGGAGACTTGGACAATTTTTTCCAAGTAATCTTTGCCGCGAGTGTTGGAGATCGCGTCGAGGGCCTTTTCAACCATGATTTTCTCGTAGAGAAGTAGGTAGATGACCTTGGGGAAGTCGGCGTTGGCTTTGACGAGCTGGAAAAGCTGCGGAATCTCTTGGGCGCTCAGTCGGTCAATGTCATCAATCACCACGAGCAGCGGACGCTCCATGGCGGCGAATTCGTCGCTGAGTTTCTTTTCAGATCCGTCAGGCTTTCGACCTCCGAGGCTGCGCGGGCAGCCGTGGCTTCGCCGGCTTGCTTGAGCGCCGCCGCGGTCGCGTCTCCCGCGCTGGCCAGAAGAGAAACGAGCGGCACCAAGGCACCCGCGGTCTTCAAGGTGGTGGAAGCAACGGATACCAAGGAGCTGTATTTCGCCAGAACGGCGGCCCGCTGCTTGGTTTTCTCCGGGTCGTGGGCTCTGTCGGCGCCGCGCAGCTTGACCATCAACTCGCGGAAAAAGGCCAGAGTGATCTGGTCCTGACCCGAAAACTGCCACGGATTGAATTCGAGTATCTCAGGGCTGACTTCCCCGAAACCACGCAGCCGCTCCAAGGCCATGTTTTTGACCGAGGATTTTCCGCTGCCCCACGGGCCGCTCAAACCGATCACCAAGCCCTCATTTGCGTCGCATCGGTAGATGGCTTCAGCCAGCCGGGAGGCAAAGCGGCTGCGAGCAAGACGATCCTCCTTTGCGGATTGAACCGGGCGGTCTGATGGAAAAGAAGGTTTCTCCATGCTGTTTACAATTTCAGAATTAAGGGAAGCGATCGCCTTCGGGGGGCAGAGGCTTGATTTGAAAAGCTAACTACTTGGCAACCGGGGAGTGGTGACTGCGCAATTCGTTGTAGCGGGCAATCTGCGCGGTGGAAAGCAGCGGGCGCAATTCCAAGTGCGCTTGCAAATGAGCGGCCCGGTAGCGGCCCTGTCGCTCGGCGACTTCGATGACGATGCGCTGGAGGGAGTCCGCACTTGCATCGCCGCAGGCAAACAGCGCGTCCAAGCGGCGCTCGGCTTCCACAACGGAAGCTCCCAGACGGACGGCCTCGGCGTGCATTCGGTCATAAATGGCCTAGGTGCGCTCGCGCTGCTCGCGCGAAAGCTCCAGTTCGGCAGCGAGCTGGAGGACGTGCATTGGGCCCGGGTAGCCATTGAGTTCAGCGGGCTTGGCGGTGCCCATACCGCGACCCTCGTCCAAGGCTTGCACATCGGAAGCCGAAAGGGCTTTGGGCGGAGGCGCAGACTGGGCGCTCACGGACGAGGGCATGAGGGCTAAAAATGCCGAAAGCAGAAGCAAAGGAACAATGCGATTCATGACACGAAGGTAGTTCAGAAAAACAGGAACCGCACGCTGGCCAGCGCAATGACGACGCCGAGAATGCGACGGATGGCAACGACCGGCAGTTGCACGCTGCCGAGTTGCGCGCCGACCGCTCCACCGAGAATCGCGGCCAGTCCGAAGAGCAGCAGCCCAATCGATATGCTGGGCAGCGCGCTGAGGCAGCCAACGAGCGCATCCAGTGGGTTGATGAGAATGTAATCCGCCGAGAGCGCGGCTGCGACGCGTGGCTCAGCCCAGCCACAGGGGAGGAGCGCGGGCATAATCAGAACGCCGCCGCCAACTCCGGTCAGTCCCGAGAGAAAACCGATGCCAGCACCAGTGAGCAGCGCGAGCACCAGCGATGGCGGTGAGCCACCGCAAGCGCGACGACTTTCGACTCTAAGACAGAGCCTCGGTCAATGTCACACGCGAGCTCGCCTGCGTTAGGGCCAGATCGCGGCCTCGCAGCACGTCACTTGGTTCCTTCAGACGACGCGCGTGTTGCTTGCGCCAAGCCAAGATAGCAAAATCGGGGCATTGTTTGGCCGTCGTCCAGCGTGACCGATGCCGTGAAGTCTCGTAGCGGACGCACGGTTAACGGAAAACCATCGCGCGAATACAATCGCGCATAAACGACAAACGGTTCATCTGTCTCGGAATGCCGCGCCACGCCAAGAACAAGGTATTCATTGCCCTTGTAGTGTCGATATACTCCGCAGGAAAGGCTATTGGATTCGACGTTTGCGCTTGTTGGATTGGCTCCACTCATAGCTCAGTTGGGATACATCTATGAAGATGAGAAGCGCCCCTTTAGCTAGGGTCTGCGCGCGCCACACCACCGGCCCACGGCCGGCACCTCGACCCTGCGCTCGATCCCAAAGCGGAAACGTCACGTCCTGCAAACTCCCGGTGCCCTGATGACCGGCAGGGTGCGACGACGCCCAATCGGCCACCTCAGGTAATCCGAGCGAGCGCAATCTCTTATGGCGTGGTAAAAACACAATCCGGTGGCCGACGCAACGGTCCACGCGGTAATCGACCTCATGGAGACGTTGGGGATGCCCGCGCCTCTGGGAGAGCATTGCTAAAACATGCTTGAAACAGCCAGTTTTCTCCAGCGCAATTAACATCGGTTGAAGGTTTACCCGAAATTGGCGGCAGAGACGATAGAGCAGTTCTGGAGTTGGCCTGGCGGCGTCACCTAATGCTTCCAGCAGTTCCGCACTCGGAATGAGCAATTCACTGGCAAACTCTTCGCAGAGGATTTCCTCTTCTCGAGAAGGCATCGCCAACTCCTCGCAGGCTGAGGCGAGCAACAGGTGGCCAAGCTCGTGCGCCGCCGTGAACCGCTGACGCCAGCGATGTTCAACCCGGTTGACGAAGATGTATCGCTTATTTTCCTCCTCGCAGTGCCCGCCGGAGTGTCGCATTGTTGCTTGGACAACATGAACCCCCAGATTACGCCAAAACTCCGTTTCAAAATGACGGTGGTGGCGCGGAAATCCCGACTGGACACAGGCATCAAAAACCAGGACTGACATCTCTTTGGCAAGCGCCACCATGGCCACACGCAAATCCTCCAGAGTCTGATAGCTGGCAAGTTGCTCGCGAACGGCAATCCAACTGGCGGTGTCAAAGACGGCGGAGTTCATCTCGTCCGTGCTGGTTCCATCGGGAAATCGCGTCGTCTAGCCAGTGACAGCTCAGGAGATGAGAAGGCGAGGAGTATTCACCTTATTGATAAAAACGTCCCAAGCCTGCTCGATGGGATCGCCGGCACCACCGCCTCGGGCAGGGGTGAGATGTTCTTCTAGCCAACGCACGTCGCCGCGTTCGATCGCGGTGGTGATCTCGCTGACTTCTAGACGGGTGATCTTACGGGCCGCGATCGAAGGTTCGGCAACCGTCCAGATGCGTTGCGCGAGTAGCGGCAGATCATCAAGGTCAAGGCGCTGCCGACGGATTTTCTGAAGTTTGGGTTCGATCAGTCGGAGAATTTGCGAGGCAGGCCGGGCATAATGAAAATACGGTGGCTCAACCTGAGTGCCTTCGGATTCAATTCCGCAGCACAACGTTTCAAACAGCGCCGACCAATTTTGCGGAAGAGTGAAATACGGCCGCAGTTCGCTTCTGAATCGCTCCGTGCTTTCAAAAGTCATGCAGGTTGTGATTAGGCCCTTATCGGAAGGACCGACTTGTCCCGGGAGTATTCTGGCGACCTCTTCGATTCCGCCCGCTTGGTCGGGTCGGAGGCACATGAGGTTACAAGCGGCGTGAAATGCCCAGCCGCAGTATCTTGCGTGGGAAGCGAGGGTTTCAACAAATCGCTGTGCCCGTCCGAAGTCGGCGGATACACCAATGCTTCTGTGTAGCGTGCGGCAGAGGAAATTCTTGTCCGTCGCTCTGAGGCGGGTCAGCAAAACCCGCGAGCGCGATTGGTGGACAAAATGCCACTCCACCAGCCATGCCGCGAACGCTGCCTGTGCGTCGGTCCAGTTCACGGAGCGGTCGCGTTCCCAAAAATTATGGGGCAACTGACTAAAACTCTCAGGATGATAGGCCGCCAAAAAGCGCACCAGCGCCCAGGCCGGGTCATTTTCAGTCAGTGTTTGGAAATAACGCGCGACCCAGGGCGGCAGCTTACGTTCGAGAAGTGGCCGCCACATCCACCCGTCTATTAGCAACGCGGCCTCTTGCGTTGCGTCAGGATCTGCCGTCCGCGCCCAAACCAATGCTTCGACTTCGGCGCGAACCTCGGGGTCGGCAGCTCGTTGCAGATAGAGACAGGCTTCGTAAAGCGCATAGGCGCCGCGCCGGCGCCGATCGTTTGCGATCTTCTGGAGAAACGCGCGGCGCTGCGCACCGGCGGGCAAGGTCTGCCACAAACGGGCTAGTTCGTAGGCCACCTCGGTCAGCCCCCACTGATCGGGAGCGGCTTCGAGCGCAAGTTCCAAACGCATCAGATCGGGACGGGCGGCAAAGAAAGCCGGCCCCCAACGGCCAAGTTTTTGAGGCCCAGGATTCCGTTCTTGGAACAGCAAACTCCACGTCTGCGTCGCACTGAGTAAAGGATGCCGCGGAGGGAGAGCCGCTTCGAGCACACGACGAAGCTCCTCCAGATGCCGACCAAGATAAATGTCGGCAGCTTCCTGAGTGCAAGAATGGTCCAGCCGAATTCGCGGAATGCCTTCAAAGACGATCCGATCGAGATGCGCCCCGAACGGATTGAGCTTCCGATCGACCCCGGCCCATTGATAAATTGAATCCTCGGGAAAGGTTTCCACACAGAATTCTTGCAGCCGCACAATCCCATAAAGCCGGCCTAGCTCCGGAGCGTGCTCGAACAGATTCGCCAAATCCGTCGTGGATCGCGAGCCATTCAACACCGGATCTGACTGTGGTCGTTCGCCAAAAGCCGCGTTCCGGTCGCTTTCATCCTTCGCGGCAGCGATAATTTCCCCGGGAGTTCGCAGGAAGCCTTGCTCGACCCAGGCTTCCAGCACGTCGTTCCCGGCTGCCAGAGCCTTCAACTTTTCGCGGTCATACCAATCGCCCGGTCGTCCCGAAACGCTGAGGATGGCCAGGCCGGAGCGACCACCATTCTGTCTCAGAGCGGTTTCCCAATTATCATGGCGGCTGGTAACAACAATCCGGTGGGGCCAATCAGCCGTTGAGCGTGCCTTTGCGAGCAACCGGCCCAGTTGTTCTAGAAATTCTGGATTATCCTCGAAATGATCGGTTGAACCGAATGGGTCTTCGATAAGAAGCACCGTCGGGTTACAGGAGTCTCCGTCAACTTCTAATGCACCGAGTGCCGACGCAGCGGCCGCGGGGGAATCAATCCTCTGCACCTCGATTGCAGTAAGCGACGCGAGGGTAAAGTAGTGGCCGAGACGATGCGCAAGGACCGTCTTACCCAGCAACGGCATTCCGATCAGTGGGACCACCGGCTCGCCGAGCTGCTGACGGAGCAGATCAGGACGCACGCTAATGAGCTTTTCGTCTTGGGGAAGTTGAACGCAGAGACTGCTGAAGACAGTGCTCGACCAGCGCTGCCCTTTAGCTTCCTCCAAGATGGTGACCATCAAACGGTCAAAGTCCACGTCGGCATCAACGCAGTATTCCCGCGGTTTAGCCCGGCTGTTGAATAATTGCTGCAACTCAGAAAATCTCCCATCAGTGGCCCCTCCGCGCCGCGGGCGACCGAAGAACCAGACGGCATGCTCGCGTTCCGCCGCTGACGGGCTACCCTGCAAAAGTTTGAACAGATCAACGTCGCCTTGCAATGAAGCACCGGCGATCAGAAGTGGCTGATTCAGAAATCTAGAGCTGATGAATTCGATTTGGGCAGAATCGAACCGCGCTGTCTCGACCCGGGAATAACGGCAGGTTGTATCCAATCGGCCATGCACGTGGACCGAAAGCAGCCCGCGCCCCGTCGGCAGTTTTCTTTCTGCATCGCCCCACCGCGTCCGATCGTCGAGATCAAAGGCCACACATTCAACGCCGGCCTCACTGCATGCGCGCTCGGCCATATCATCCCAATTCAGATTGAGAACATTCACTCGACGAATCGCCGCGAGCGCCGCCAGTAGCTTGTATCCGATATACGGGCTGTTGTTCCGGAATAGCGGCTCCAGAACTCGCCGGCGCTCACCCGGTGTGATTTCGTGGAGAAAATCACGTAAATTTTCGCCGTTTGCGCGCCCGGCTGTCGCCGCGGTAAGCGCGGCATGCACCTCAGCCGTGGAAGGTGCCCCGGATGAAAGAGAACAGCCCGCCCCGAGCAGGAATGTGACAGGCTCCGGTCGGGCCTCGACGAATTTGCCAAAATCGCGTGCCTTCCCCAGCCACTGCTCCATGCTCATTCGCGAAAGTTTCCCTTACCATCCGGCCGCATGTCAAATCAAAGGGCTTAAAAAAGGAAACAGAAATCGTGACACGCCCCCCCCTTGAGAATTCATCCGCCTGTGAGGTGAGCGACGAGGCGAATTTGTTCCCTTGCGACAAGGAAACGGACCGGCGAAGGTCCATCGTCCGGCCGGGCACCACGCGAGATAACGCACCGGCCACGTCGGTGTCTTCAGAGCGGATGAAAGAAGAGAAGAGGCGCTTAACGCGTGACCGCTCGGCTCAACGCTTCTTTTTGATTGCCGCCTGAACCCGGCGAAACACTTCGTCCGGATCCACGCGGCAACCCTTGCAGAAGTCGAGAAACTCCACGACGTCCATGCGCCGCTCGCCCAACTCGCTCTTGCTGATGTAACTCACCAGCCGGCCGGTGCGCTTGGCGAGTTGCGCCTGGGTGAGCCCGGCTTCGAGCCGCACCGCCCGGAGCACTTCCAGAAAACGGTCATAGTCGGGTGAAAACAGCGATTTCTTGCTCGTTCCCCAAGGCGGCATGCCTGCCAGTTTGCGGGGCGAGTCCGTGATTCCCCAAAACGGGGAAAAATCCCCATATTAGGGAATTGACATCTTCCACGCCGACGGGGTAGTAATCGGTTCATGCGATTTGGCCCAGTTGCTTCTGTTGGATGCTTCCTTCCGATGTTTTTGCACTGCCGCCGCGCTTTCGTGTCGGCAGCGAAA
The DNA here is from genome assembly GCA_964246635.1 of uncultured Chthoniobacterales bacterium. Taxonomy (GTDB): domain Bacteria; phylum Verrucomicrobiota; class Verrucomicrobiia; order Chthoniobacterales; family SZAS-18; genus JAFAXH01. The sequence goes on from CAXTRS010000161.1 coordinate 7,749, forward strand.
GCAGTTCTTCCTGTCGTTGGGGCGTTGTTCGGCCTGCCCGGCTGCGGCGACGCGAGCCGCGCAGTCGCAAATCCCTCCGTCAAGCACGCGCCAAGCGAGGCGGAGGTGCGCGAGTATTTGGCGCCGATCCGCAACGAATACCCCCGCACGATGGAGCCCGGCACTTTGGCCGTGGAGTCGAGTGCCCAGCCCGACGGCAGCGTTCGGGTTTCCTTTCGGCTCGAGATGGTGCTCTCGGAAGATCTCTACCAGCACGCTGATCTCGACAGCGCATTGGCCGCAGCCCTTGGCGGCGACGAGGCCGCCTACCGGGCAGCCGCAGAGCGTATCGAGCGGCTGCCCGACCTGCTTAAGCGCAAGCTGCGGCCGGCCTTCCAGGCGAGCCAGTCCACGGATTACACGATCGTTTTGGTGCGGCGCGCTGCCTCGAAGGGTCAGAAAGTTTCTATCCGCGGAGCGGCGAGCGCGCGCTACGTCATTGATAAGTGGGTTTTCGGGCAGCCCGACGCTCTCGACTTGGAGCAGTTCCCCTCTGGGTCCCCACTCGCTTCCTTTTCCCAGGGTAAGGACAAGAAAACCGTCGTCGCCGAATCGGCGGAGGGCAAAAATGCTCTCGCTACGTTGGTCGAACCGCGGCGTGCGCTCGCGCGGGAAGTAACCAAAGCCGTCGAAGAGGCGAACAACGCGTTGAAGGCGCTCTTTCGCGGGCAAGAGGGAGCAAAGCCGTTTACGGGTCAGTGCGAATGGAACAAGGTCGATCACCTCGCCTTCAAGATCGGCGACTATGAGCTCCGCCTGCGGGTGATGCGCTTCAACGAGGCGGACGGCAGCATCACGGGCGAGATCGCTTGGGCCGGTCGCTATAAAGGCAAAGAAGTCAGCGCCACCAAAGCCGTCACAGGCACGATCGAAGACGGCCGGCTCGTTTTGAACAAAACCGCACTTGTGACCCAATCGGGCTCGGACGCTTGGATTACGGGCATCAGCCACCGTCTCGAATCACGCGAAGGCCCAGGCAAGACAGTTGTGCTCGCGGGCAAGTGCAAAAGCCCAGACGAGCGATACTACGGCGAGGTAGTATTATCGCGCTGACCACGATTCATGAACGGATCTTCCACCGCGCATCAGTTGCAGCCAATCGGTCGGCAGCGGCGGCGCTTTGCTGCTCAGCGCCTAAAACGCCGCCTGTGCTTTTCAGGCGAACAGACACTCGGTCTGTCATCCAGCGCTTTCCGCCGGTGGCTCAGGCTCGTTTACCGTGTCGTCAGCTGTCACTATCGTCGGTAGTGGTCCCGACGGTATGGCATCCTCCGGAGCGAGAGCGATGGGAAGGGTCTTCAATTCTTCGCGAAAAGGATAACAGCAGAGCCGTAGCGCGATTCGCCACGTCCAAATCATTCCAACGGTGTGGTATTGCGCGGCGTCGAGCAGGCTGTGCGCATGGCCGTGGCGAAGATTCTCGCCGAACGGTGTTGCAAGGAGTGCTTTCAGGTTGAAGACAATGCTTGAGCCGAAAATTTGTGTGGTCTCCGGCATGCCGAGGAGAGCATTCAGATCAGGCTCTTTTTGAACTTTTGCGCCGGTCGATTTGGACCTCAGCACTGTTACGGACACTCCTGCATCGCTGAGGGCGGCGCGAATGCTGTTCTCGAACTGGGGAAGAAGGTAGTGACCCGCTTCCAACCAATCGGCATTAAAGCCGGCCAAGAATCCGCGGGCGAAAATCTCTTCGCGGCCTCTTGGCACCCACGGATTGTTTCTGAACAAGAACGCCAGATCGCGCTTGCGAATTGCGTGTTCCTCCCGAATCTGCGCCAACACCGGCTCGATAAACGCCTTCCAGCCGACCTCGTAGTCAAGTTTGACTTGGCGCACCATGGCCGCGAATACCGCCTCTTCGTGCGCCTCGCCTGAACTTGAAAGGATGCCGGCGTCGCTGGCAACGATGTTGCCGGCGGCATTCATGGTGTGAGTTCCGAAGAGTGCTTGGAACGGATATTCTTTCGCCGACTGCTCTTCACGCTGCCGCAGATGCGCGGGGTCGGGAAGATCAATCCCCAGGGCAAGATAGATGATGGATTCCCGCAATCCCTGGCCTTTGACGGTGTCAGCGTAGTGGGCGCGCAGCTTACTCAAGTCAACGGCCGGCGTCTGAACTTCTTTGAGTTCTTCGGTCGATCGCTCTTGGTAACCGCGCAGACGATGTTTTAGCTCGTCCACACGTTCCTTTGGGGCGCGTGCTTGGCGAAGGGTTTCGATGGCCTCGGCGATGAAGTGGGATGCGCCAAAATAGCTTGGCTTATCCCCTTTTAGACGGCTCTCCCCCTCCTCGACCAGCGCTTCACCGGCAGCGATCTCAGCCTGCTGCGCGGCCGGCAAATCCTTGGCGAATCGCAGCCACTTTGCCTGAGCCGTGCGGTATTCCTTGACCCGATGCCATTCGCCTCTCTGTGCGAAACTTTCCGCCAGTTTCCCGCACATGGCAGCGTTGCGCCCGGGATCCCCTTTGCGGCATTCAAAGAGGATGTCGCTGAGTCGCAGCGGGAGGAATCCGTGATCGGCGTCTTCAACCGTGGTAATTACAGACTCGATCTCCGCAACAATTTCCTGCGACAGGGTTTTGTTTCCCGTCATCAGGGCGAGTTGAGCGGCGCGCTCCAGTCGCTCGCACCATTCCGGCCACGAATCGAAACTATTTTCCCGCAGGGAGGCAGCGGAAGCGCGAAACGCTTGGATGGCCTCCGCCGCCGCACGAAAATCTTTCTTGGCAACCCAGAGCACATCACCGACGCGCGCTTTCAGTTCTGGATCATCCACAAGCGGGAGAAACTGAGCCAGAACAGCAAGCTCGTCGTC
>CAXTRS010000162.1:0-2925 GCA_964246635.1 uncultured Chthoniobacterales bacterium
CCGGCTGCTCAAAAATCCGAACTTCGCGCTTGCCAGCTAAGACAGTTGCTGACCCCGGCGGCGCCAGAATCGGGTCAGCGTCTTGGATCGGCTTCAGTCCGAGAATCGCGTTGATTCTGGAGACAGAGACCAGCGAACCAAGACTTGAAAAGAGCGCGATTTTTGGACTGACTCCGGCCGCGAAGGCGCCGCGGACCACTCCAATTTGCGTGGCGGTTAGCAGAAACGGCTCCGCGAATGCCGACGGTATTCTACCGCGAACAGGCGAAGCGGGTCGTCAAGACCTGGAACGTAGAAACGGCTTCGCGAATGCCGACGGCATTCGAATCATCCAGCCCAAGGTTGCCGTGCGACAGCAGCGGCTACCTCGGGGATCCCCGCAAACGACGTGCATCAACCCTGAAAGGGTTGTATCACGCCGCATCCGCCCGCACACTTTCCCTCCGTGGCGCTGTCGCTCGCCAAGATTCTTCTGCACATGGTCTTCTCGACCAAGGAGCGCCGTCCGTTTCTAAGAGACCCGGCGTTGCGCGAAGAACTCCATCGTTACCTTGGCGGCATCCTCGCGCACCTCGGTTGCCAGCCCCTCATCGTCGGCGGTGTCGAGGATCACGTGCATCTTCTCTTCGTCCTTTCCCGCACGGCGACGGTGGCGGATGTCACGAAGGAGCTGAAACGTGGCTCATCCGTGTGGCTGAAACCCAAATCGCCTGAGTTGCGCGACTTCGCGTGGCAGAATGTCTATGGCGTCTTCTCGGTCGGTCAATCCCAGGTTGACGACGTGCGCGCCTACGTCGTCGGGCAGGAAGCGCATCACCACAAGAGTTCCTTTCAGGAGGAATTCCGCCGGTTGTTGCAGCGTTACGAGGTCGAGTTCGACGAGCGGAATGGGTGGGATTGATGCAACCCCTTCAGGGTTGATGGGTGCCGCGGGAATAATCCTCTCCCAAGGTAGCCCGTTCCTCGCAACCTTGGGCTGGAGGATTTCAATCCCCTCGGGATTGGTGCCCCTGCGCCGCGAATCATGCAAGCCGAGGAATTTGGAAAAGAGCGAGATTCCAAGGCTAACCCCGGCTGCGGCTGGCGCCATCGAGATCTTTTGGCACTTCGATGGATCAGCGAAGCGATGTCCATCACGGAAGCGCACAAGTTGGAAAACTTGCTGCAACGCCAAAAGAGCGGCTCGGGCTTCTACAAGATCACGAACCTTCCCTGCTCGTCAGGCTCATCATTCCGTTGTGCCTGCTACGTGGTGCCGAAGCAGTCCCTGTGAAAATCCACGCTGTCTGTAATGGCGGTAACGAGCGATGGCACCACCAGGACAACCTCCGCGACAAGCGCTGCGGTCTCTGTCGCGAACCAGGCTACAATCTGCGCGAGCGCAATGATGCCTGCGGTCACCCACCGCCACCAGCTCATCTCTTTCTTGAGCTGCGCCCACACTTCCCGGATCATGAAGGTGTTGTAGAGTTGGTTGATGAGATTGAGAAGGTTCTTCGCCGCTGCTCGCGCGTTTGGCGAATCCATGAGGTCCTTCAAGGCTCGGGACCAGCCGCGCACATAAGGGCTGAAGTTCCAGTAGTATCTCCGGTCCCGCCAGGCTTTCCCCAGGCCATACAAACCCACCAGGCTCAGGATCAGGCTGATGGCATCGAAAATCAGCGCGAACGTGGCGGCGGCGCAGGCATCGTCGTCTTCGCTCCGCACCTCGACCGGAGGCAGCACGCTCCTGGCGTATTGCACCGCCTCGAGGATGGACATGGAGGTCTTGGGCGCAAAGGGCGGGCAGCACGCGGCGATGATGTCACTGCGATACCGGTTCAGTTGATCGGCTTCCTCCGGAAACCATTCCGCCAGCAGGTTGATCGTGTCTGAGCACTGCTGGTGGGTAATGCACTTGCAGAGCACGAACTTCTCGTAGTCGCCGACCGTAATCTGAGCGTTGACCACCCCGCCGGCCGCCCTGGCCTCCCTGACGCCGGTGCCGTCCATCCGCAGATAGCAGTCGTCGAAGTCGGTGGTGCTCGACATGAGCGTCTGGGTGCCGTCGTCGTTCTGAATCAGCCGGAACTGCTCGAAGGGCCCGGCGCCGGCCTGCGCATTGACAACCCCGCCACCCCCCGGCTGGAACTTCGTGAGTCCCGTGCCATCCATGCGCAGGTAGGCGTTGGGGAACGCGTAGGACTCGAACGAAACGGTGTAGTTCGCGTTCCGAATCATCCGGAAGTTTTCCCATGGACCGGCGCTGTATTGGCAATTCACGGTGCCGCTGCCGGACGGGCTGGGGTGGACGCCATTGCCATCCAGGCGAAGGAATACGCCGGGAAATTTTGCGGAACGAATTTGCGTCAAGTTGTCGGTCATGTCGTCCATTCAAATGCTCCTCAATAGGTGATGAACCGGCCGCGGCCGGCCCGCGGTTTGACTGCCAGGAATTTGCTTCTCAGCGCGCCGCGCCGGAAACGGGCCGGGCGTCGAGCGGTGCCAGGGAGCGCGGGAGTCCGGGAGGAACGAAAGGTCGGAGAAGGATGAAACGGACTGACGCTTGTGCTCCGCAGGGCCGGTTTCCGGGACTGAAGTTCGCTCGGCGAGTGCTTCACGTTCTCGTTTAGTTGTTTGCGAGCATGCATTTCCGTTCCGTATTGCCAAGCATTTTTCTTCGGCAGCGGTTTTTCAGACGGCTCGCGGATTTGCTGACCAGTCGGCTCAGCCGGTCTCGCGATTTCGTCTCGAACAGTCGGATTTTTTTGGGCGCCAGCGGGGGCGGCTCTGGAATCTCGCTCTTTCCAGCGTTCTCGCGCCCCAATGGAGAGACGGTGCCAAGGTTTGGATGAATCCAGCACCTCGCAGAAGGCGCGCAGCAGATCGGTAATGGGCTCTTTTGCCGAGCGCGGAGGGAGTCTTGTGTCCGCCGCTTTGGCAGAT
>CAXTRS010000162.1:2935-10597 GCA_964246635.1 uncultured Chthoniobacterales bacterium
GAAGAAGAAGCCCTCAGAATCCTCTGTGTAAATCTGCGCAATCTGCGGACAACCCCTTCGAAGCAGCCGACGACCAGCAGATCTTGCCTGGAGCTGGCTCGACGGAACTCGCCGACCTCGGCGATTGCCGCTGGCGGAATCAGGGTCAGCTTATGAACTTTGCCTTCTATTCTTCGTGAAATGCGCGTTGAGCTGACCCCGACTCGTTATGGTCAATCGCAGTCGTGGTCTTGGCCGGGTGTCGCGAGGAATGCGGTCCGCACGCCCGTGGTGGGATCGAGGGCGCGACCGGTGATCTCGCCGCTGTCGTTGATGTCTTTGGCTTGTTCGATGCGGGCGGTGTAGCCGGGCTGTTTGAGATCATTGAGATCGCGCATGACGCCGTTTTCCCACACGAAGCCGCGGCAGTCGGTAAAGTCGGCGTCGCAGGAGATGCCGACGACCTGGCGGCGTTCGTTGATGCCGTAGGCCTCGCTGTGGATGTGTTGCGGCGTGCGGCCGGGCAGGGCGCCGAGCGGTTTGATGCCGCTCTTCCTGGTCCAGATAAAGGCGTGCAGGATGTTGCCTTCGGGATCGCCGGGGGTGCCGGCGAAGCCCACGATGTCGCCGTGCTGGTTGATGGCGGTCGGCGTGTTCCAGTAGGGAGCGCCGAGGTTGCCGAGGTCGGTCACCCGGCCGTTGTCCCAGAGCACAGCATGTTTGGCGGTGTGCCGGCCGATGGCCTGGTCGCAGATGCCGGAGATGCCGATGGCTTGACCTTCGTCGTTGATGGCGGTGGCGGCGCCGGAAGTGTCGCCGCGGAAGAGCGGAAGTTCGCGGATGCGATCTCCGTGATTGAGGTCCCAGACGACCGGGCGGAACTGGAGCACTTGGGGCGGGACGCAGGTGCCGTCGCGGCAGGTGTTCTCCGCCCAGCCGACCGCCTGGCCGTGGTTGTTGGCGCCGGTGGCGAAGCCGTGGTTGCCGCCGAGCGTGGGCAGGCCGCGCATGTGGCCGCGTTCCCAAACGAAGCCGAGGTTGATGAAGCCGGTGGTGTTTGGGCCGGTATAGAACGCGGAACTGCTCCAGGCTTCGCCCAGCGGGTCGGGCCGGTTGGTCTGGGCGATGCCGACGAGGATGCCTTGGGTGTTTTTCACCGGCCAGACGATGGCACTGTTCGGTCCGCCGAGGGTGCCGAGGTCGAGCACGGTGCCGTCGCGCCAGAGCGTCGCGTGGCGGCTCGGGTTGCCGGTCAGGTTGGAATGGCCGGCGACCCATTCGCGATTATTGATGCTGTTGCCGCGGCTGTTGGTGCCGCCGAGGGAGGCGAGGTTCGAGACCTGGTATTGCTGACGTTGTGCCTGCTCCTGGGTGGCCGGGCTTTGCGCGAAGACGAGCGCGGCGCCGCAACACACGACCAGCAGAATGACGAAAACAAGCCAGGGTTTGTAAGTGTCGTCGGTTGGGTAGCAGCGGATGGAAGAGGGTGGTTCGTTTTCGACCGCAGTAGCGGACGGTGGAAGTGAGTGTGGAGTTGGATTTGGAGTAGTCATGGATGGTTTCCTTTCAGTTGCGAGGAAACCTTCTCCCGGGTCGCGGAACGATCACAAGACCCACTCCGGCCAGTTGACCCAGCCCACTTTTATCTTCGGGAATCGGCCGCGCCTTTTGCGCGAGCCAATGCCGACGCGAGCTTCGTCAACCCTTCCCGAATCTGCGCCCGCGACCAGGCCGCGAACCCAAAAGTGAGCGCAGGCTTCAAGTCGGCTTGCATGCAGAAAAACGAGAGCGGCGTCGGACGGATGCCGATCTCCGCGGCGACGCGGGTGACGAACGGCAAGTCTTCATGCCGTCGCAGCCAAGCCACAAAGTGCAAGCCGGCTTCCGGGATTTGCAGCTCGAAACGATCCCCGAGCAGCGCGTTGAATTGTTCGATGAAAAATTCCCGCCGGTCCGCGTAGAGTTTTCGCATGCGCTTCACGTGGCTCAGGAAAAATCCCTCGCTCACGAAACGCGCGAGCGTGGCTTGATCAATCGCCGAGGAATGTTGATCCATCACCGCGCGGATCTTGATCATCGGATCGAGCAGCGGCTCCGGCGCGAGGAGATACCCGAGGCGCAACGAGGGATAGAGAATCTTGCTCAGGGTTCCCGCGTAGATGACGCGGCCGACATTATCCAGCCCCTGCAAACAGGGCAGGGGAGGACCGGTGAAACGAAACTCCGAGCTGTGGTCGTCCTCGAACAGGTAGGCGTCGCGAGTGCGGGCAAATTCGATGAGCGCCTTGCGCCGCGCGAGGCTCATCGTCATGCCGAGCGGGAATTGATGGGACGGCGTCACGAAGATGATCTTGGGCGAGCGCTGTCTGGTGGGTCGCGCGATGACGATGCCTTCCTCATCGATAGGTCGCGGCACCACGGTCGCGCCGGCAAAGCAAAACGCCCGGCGCGCTTGATGGAAGCCAGGGTCTTCGATCCATGCCACTTCGCCTTGATTGAGCAGAGCGAGCGCGCTGATCATCAACGCCTGCTGCGTGCCGGCGGTGACGATGATCTGGTCGGGATGACAGCGCGCGCCGCGGAAATCGCACAGGTAAGCGGCGATCGCTTTGCGCAAGTCGGCGTCGCCGCGGCTCGAGGCATACTGGAGCAAGTGCGCGCCCTTTTTCGCCAACACCTGGGTGCGGAGTCGCTCCCAAACTTCGATGGGGAATTCATCGATCGCCGCGAGCGCGGGGACGAAGGAGACGCCGGGCGGCCCCGCGATCCCGAGGTCAAACTGATTGCCGGTGCGTTGGTCGGGAAGATTTTTGACGCGCTCGGAAAGCCGCGCCGGCCGTTCGCTGCGTGCCCCCGCTTTCGGCTTGGACGAACTCAAAAATGTCTCCGGCAGCGAGTCCGCCACGAACGTCCCGGAGCCGACCCGTGACCGCAGATAGCCTTCGTCGTGCAGCTTCTCGAACGCGAGCTTCACGGTCAGCCGGGCGATGCCCAGGTCGGCCGCGAGCTCGCGCGACGAAGGCAGCCGCGACGAAGTGTCGCTGAAACTTCCCGAGACCAATTCATCGCGAATCTGGCGGTAGAGCTGTTGGTGCAGCGGCTCGGCGGAGCGTCGATCCAGCCGGATCATTTCGAACGCGATGATCGCGCGGCGACGGCGCTTGTTGTTGAGCGATTCCCTCATCGGTTCTAGGGTGGCCAAACTGGGCTGCGCCGCGCGCTCAAAGTGGGTCTTGTCCCTTCAGCGCAACGCCGGAAATTACGAAAAAGAAGACATCACTGTCCATGCAAACTCCCTGTAGTGCTTACCGCGAGACCCGAGGCCTGATCTACTTCGCGCGCATGCTCGACAAGATTCGACTCCACGCACAAGACCGGTTGCCGCCGGATTATTTCGTGGGCGTGGAGGACCCCACCTTCTTCGACGCGCGCTGCACCCGCTTTCTCGGCGTGGATTACGACGCGCTCGCCGCGCGCACGCTCCAAGGCGGCTCGGACGAAGAAATCCTCGCCTGGTGTTTCGAGCACGGCAGGAAACCGGGCGACGAAGAAATTCTGATCTGGAATGCATTCCTCGCCAAGCGCGGCTGGCGGGACGAAGCCAGCGCCGACTTGCAAGCGGCGAAGAAGCGTCAGGGTTGGGAAGCGCGCGCTGACATCCAAACCTGGGTCGATCTCCAGGAAGCCGACGAGGGCCGGCTGCCGGGCTGAGGCAGCTCCGGGTTGCCCGAGCTTATGCGGATCGGCTCCTCCGTGCGCAACGCAAGAGCCACAGCGCCGCGGCAGCGAGGGCGGCGCTGGCGGCGGTCGTCGGCTCGGGCACGACGGCATACTGGGTGACGAACATCTGCTGGCCGCCGCCGAGGGTGCCGTCCTGGTCGAGGTCTTGCGTGTAAAAGCGCGTCGACTGGGTGCGGCTGCCGACGAGCAGGTCGCCGGACAAACTCAGGAAAAGATCGTCCGCGTATTCAAACGTGGTCCGGTCTTCCAAGGCGCCGCTGGCCGCGTCGAGCCGCAGAAGCTGGAAGAAACCAAAGCTGCTGTTCCCAAGTTCGGTGACGAAAAGGTCGTTCGTCGCCGGGTTGAACTCGATGCCGCGCACATCGGTAAAGAAATTGGCCGACGGCGCGATGGTGCGGACGAAGACGCCGTTCGGGGTGATCTCATCGACGCTGTAGGCGGAGGCAGCCAGCAGATTTCCGCTCGGCAGCACCTCCACGTCGAACAACTGGTTGCCGGTGTAAATCGTGGTGCCCGAGTTGGGATTCCCGAGATCGAACCGGATGACCTGATTGGCGCCGGCGACATAAATGTGTGTGCCATCGAGCGCAATTTTTCCGTAGCTGAGGTTGCCGGCGACATAAACGGAACTCATCGCATAGGTGCTTTGCACCGCGCCGGTGGAGTCCAGGGCGAGCACGGCGAAACCGCTGCCGCGCACCGCCGTGGCGTAGAGCAGGCCATCCGCTCCGAAAGCTAGGCCGCGGATTTCATCGGCGGTGCCAGCGGGGAGGGTGAGCGAACCTGCCACGTTGCCGGCCGCATCGTGTTCGGTGATGACGCGCGAAAAATAATTCGCGGTGTAATAGTGTCCTGGCGTGAGAGAAAAGTCGGCGCGCGCGACCACGGTGCCGCCGATCGCGGACAGCGCCGCGAGTGTGCCGAGGAAAAACCGCAACGCCTGGATGGGGAATGATGCCGGCATGGGAGAAGAGTGGTAAAACCTGGAACTGCGCCAGCGCCCCGCGTCAGAGGCAGGGAAAGCTCGGTCCGCGGAGGTGCGACGTGTCTGTATAGGCTGCCTCGGAGCACGGCAAGCGTAGAAATGCGAAAAACAGGCGACGGATTTCCCGCGCGGGCGAACCCGCCGGAGCGCCAGGCTCTAAGCCCCCTCGCGGCAAGGCGGCGCTACCGCCTTACGCCGCCGCCGGCGTGGCCAGGCCGAAGACGCGCACCGCTTCGCGCTTGCCCTTGAGCGTCTTCTCTCCGAGATCGAGGAAGCCGGCGGGCGGCTGGTCCCCGAGCGCTTCGACGAGCTTGTCGCTGAGCAGCAAATCCTGGCCAAGCTCTTTCATGATGCTCTCGAGCCGGAAGGCTGTGTTGACCGCGTCGCCGATGATCGTCGCATCGCGCTGGGCGACGAGGCCAATGTTGCCAAACGTCACACGGCCGTAGTGCATGGCGATGCCGACCTTGAACGGCTTGCCCGTGTGCGGCCAAGTCATGCGGCCGGCGAGCGCGAGCATTTTTTTCGCGCTCTCGAAACCGGTGACGCACTCGCGCGGCGGCCCCGCGTTTTCCTGCCAATACGCGAGGATGGCGTCGCCGATGAACTTGTCGATGATGCCGCCGCTCTTTTGCACCAGGTTGCCGGCTTCGCGGAACCATTGACCGAGGAGCATGGCGAGCTGGTCGGCGGGGAGCACTTCGCTTTGCGTCGAGAACCCGCGGATGTCGCAGACCAGGATCGCGGCGCACTGCACTTTTTGCGCGCCGATGGAGGCCATGCTGCCGGCGACGGTGACGTCCGCATAATCGCCGCTGCCGTCGTGCGTTTCCTCGACGACCTCGAAGACCATCTCGTTGTTCGCGATGCGAATCCGCGCGCCGTGCTTGAGCGTCACCGGCATGACGACGCGCTGGTCGTTCACATACGTGCCGTTACGGCTGCCGAGGTCCATGACCTGATACTCGAAGCCGTTGTGGCAACGAATGACGGCGTGCTGCCGGCTGACCGTCGGGCTGAAGGACAGGCAGACCGTGTTCTCGGCGGTGCGGCCGATGGTCGCGGTGTTTTGGATCGGAACCTCGAAGGGCTCGGCGCTGGCTGGGATGACGCGGAGCTTGGCGGCCATTGCGGAAGGAGAGAAAGGCTAAAGGCTAAAGGCTAAAGGCTAAAAAAGAAAGCCGCTGGCGCAGATGCCGACTTTAGCGAGTGCGGCCACGGCGGGCAATGGCAGAAAAATGACGAATGACGAACGACGAATTGCGAAGAAATGACCGAAACAGACTGGCACACCGCTCCGGCCATTTGGACTTCGGACTCAGGATTTCTTTCGTCATTCCTCCCCTGCATTGACCTTTAGCCTTTAGCCTTTAGCCTTTAGCCTTTCTTTGCCCGATGTCCGCTGACACGGAAACTTTCCAGCATTACCAAGTCCTCAAACGCGAAGACGGCGCCCTGTGGGAACTCGGCCGCGGCGCGATGGGCGTCACGTATAAAGCGTTCGACACGAATCTGCGTTCGTATGTCGCGCTGAAGGTCATCAACGCGACCTATCTGCACAGCGAGACGGCAAAGGCGCGGTTCTTGCGCGAGGCGCGCGCGGCGGCGGCGTTGAGCCACCCCAACGTGGCCAGCGTGTATCACCTCGGCAACGATGAGCACTCGTTTTTTTACGCGATGGAGTTCATCGACGGCGAGACGCTCGAGCACTTCGTCAAGCGTCGCGGCGCGCTGCCGGCTCCCCTGGCGTTGGGGGTGGCGCTGCAAGTGGCGCGAGCGCTGCGCGCGGCGGCTCGCATCGGACTGGTGCATCGCGACATCAAGCCGGCGAACCTCATGCTCCTGCGCCAGGACGAGGAGGACGCGGACGAAGAACGCTTGCTGAAAGTGATCGACTTCGGACTGGCGAAAACGTCGCGTCAAGGCGGCGCTGATGGCGAAGCGAGCGCCACGCTCACGATCGCCGGCTTTGTCGGCACGCCGCACTTCGCGAGCCCCGAGCAGTTGGAAGAAAAGGAAATCGACACGCGCTCGGACATCTACTCCCTGGGCGCCACCCTTTGGTATCTGCTCTCCGGCAAGCCGCCCTTCAGCGGATCGCTCGTGCAGATCATGAGCCAGCACTTGTCGCGCACCCCGCCGTTCGACACGCTGACCCAGGCGGGAGTGCCCGAGCCGGCGGTCGCGCTGCTGCGGCGGATGTTGCAAAAAGACCCCGCCGACCGGCCGCAGACGCCGGGCGACTTGCGGCGCGACATCGAGGCGGCCCTGCGCGCTCTCGGCGGCGCGGGCGGGTTGACGACGACCGCTGCGGCGGGCGGCGCCACGACGCGGGAGCACAGCGAGGCCGCCACGGTGACAGACACCCCCGGCCAGGAGCCGGAAACCGCCGGCACGCCGCCGACGACCACGCCGCAGCCGGGCACCGCGTTTGTCACCGTGCCGCCACCGGCGCCGGGCGTGGTGCTGGCCGGACGCTATCGGCTCCTGCGCGAACTGGGAGAAACCGGCGCGCGCGGGCAGCTTTTTCAAGCGCTTGACCTCGTGCGGCAACACGCCGTGGCGCTGAAAATTTTGCACCCGGAACTGCTCTCCAGCGAGGAGACCTTCGCGGCCGCGCGCGAGGCGGTGGCGAAAACCCAGGCCGAGGGTGCCGGGCATCCCGTGCTGATCGCGGTCCACGATCTCGTGCGCGCGGAGGGACACACGCTGCTTGTCACCGACTGGGTCGATGGGCTGTCGCTGCTCGAGGTGCTCCGGCACCGCGGCCGGCTGCCGCGAGCGGAGGTTTTTTCGCTGCTCGAGCCGCTCGCCACCGCGGCCGATCACGCCCGCGAACACGCGCTGCCGGGTCTCGATTTCAACCTCGGCCAGGTGATGCTCGGCTTCGACATTGCCGCGGTGCCTGTGCCGCCGGACAGCGCCACGCGCGCCGCGTTGCTCATGGCGCCGCTGAC
>CAXTRS010000163.1:0-10592 GCA_964246635.1 uncultured Chthoniobacterales bacterium
CGCCATCGCCACGAATCTCGGCGCACCTCGACCGACCGCACCCTCGCGCTGAAAACCTGTGAACGCGCGCTCATGTTCGCCACCTTCCTGCTCATGGCGGCCATCGAGATTTCGCTGCTCGTGGACAAGCCGAACGCGCGCGTCTTCGCGGTGACGATCCTCGCCGTCGGCCTGATCATGCGCGGCCTCGCCCTCGAACGCGCGCAGAAGAAAAAAGCGCGCGAGGACGCCGCCGCCGCCAATCTGGGCCCGCTCTCCGCCACCTCGCCCGGCTTCAACACCGGCGCCAGCGGCCAGCTCCCCGGCGCCGCGCTCATGGCCACGGCCGCGCTCCACGCCGAGGGCGAACCGCTGCTCGCCGCGGTGCGCGGGATCGGCCGCACGCTCGACTTCGCCCTGCGCGAGGCGCAGGAAACCCGCCGCCCGCTCTATCTGCTCTTCGTGCGCGAACAAACCGTGCTCACCGCCGAAGACCGCCGCCGCAAATGGCGCGAGGACGAAGAAGCCACGCGCATTTTCGAGCACGCCAAAGAACACGCCGCCGAAGGGGTCGCCGTGCTGCCCTGTTATGCGGTAAGCGACTCCGCTGCCGACACGATCACCGACATCGCCGCCACCGTCGGCGCCTCCCGCCTGATCCTCGGTGCCCCGCAGCGCAGCGCATTGGTCCACCTCCTGCGCGGCAACATCGTGCGCGAAGTCAGCGCCGCCCTGCCCGACGACATCGACCTGCTCGTTTACGCGTAATAACTTAGCGATGCAGTGGGCGTCTGCTCGCCACCCAACCTCCTTTCCTGAGAGTAAACGCTTCCAGCAAAATCTCCAGCGAGCGAGGGGAGCTAGTAGGAGCGGAGGGCGAGTAGTAATCCATTAGCCTCCGCACAGGGAGATTTGATTCAATCCCAAGGGTCCTGTGCCAACTTCGAGAATAATCTGCTCGGCGCAGCTCGACGGCTTCCTACTCATGCTAAAGGGGAGCACAGCCGCTGGCTGCGTGCGGGCATAAATGAGCCACGCAGCCACAGCGCTACGCCGCGCATGGCCGCGCGGGATCTCACCATTTTTGTGCTGTCTTACTAATCAGGCTGCTGGCCCGCGTCTTGAACAAACTCATCGGTGCCCCTGATGTGCGTGCCGTGTGCGAACTCGTAGGCGTTTCCCAGCCGATGCTTCTCGGCTTCGGCTTCGTCGTGGGTGGAATATAGCCCGGCGAAGTGCCAGGGATTCATCCGGAATACTCCCCAACCCGGCATTGAATCAGTATCTGGGGGGATGAACCGAGGAGAGTGAGGATCGTCCTTCATCTCTGGGGAATCGTGACTGTCATCATCCCCAGCCGGAGCTTCCCGCCTTCGTATCGGTAACATTTTCGTCACACACGCCACGCTCTGCCTGCGTCGGCGCACCGCTGGGCGGAACCTACGGCCGGGTTCCTACCAAGACCGGGTTACATTGACACATGAACCTTGGCTTTCCTTAAGGATTGGAGCGCGGGTTTTAATCGTCGGCGGGTTCGACTCGCGCGCCCGGTGCGACTTGCGTTGCCTTACCTACGACCGTCAATCGCGGCGGCATCCCCACTTGCGCGCCCGCCCCGATCCGCACTCCCTCGTCCACCAATGCATGGCGCACCGTCGCGCCACTCTCGACGCGCACCTCGTGAAAGAGCACGGAGTCTAGGACCGTCGCGCCCGTTTCAACGATGACACCCGGACCCAGCACGCTACGCTCTACACGCCCCCACACCACACATCCGGGCGAGAGCAAGCTGTTGTCCACCTGCGCGGTGCCGTGCAGGTGAGCCGGCAAGCGGACAGAGCCGGCGGTGAGGATCGGCCAGCCCGGCTCGTCCAAGCGCAGAGGCGGCGGATTGGCCAATAGGTCCTGGTGTGCGCGCCACAGGCTCTCGACCGTGCCGACATCGCGCCAATAGCCCTCGATTGGATAAGAAAACACATTGCCGCGCGCCACCAACTGCGGCAGGAGCGCGTCACCATAATCCTTTAATCCCGCGCCCCCTTCTGCGGCGGCAATCTCCTCCAGCGCGGCGAGGAGCGCGGCGGTCTCGAACAGAAAGATTTCCGCCGCTGCGAGGTCGCTCGCCGGCCGCTTCGGCTTGTAGGCAAAGTCGGTCACGCGACTCGACGCCGAGTCCACTCGCACGAGGGCAAAACGGCTCGCGTCCTCCTCCGGTGGCACTGGCGTGGTGACGAGCGTGAGCGTGGCGCCTGCGTGCGTGAGGTGCGCCTCGACAAGATCGCGGTAGTCGAACCGATAAAGATGGTCGGCGCTGAGCACGAGGAGCAAATCGGGCGCGAACTCGCGGATCAGCGTGCGCAGCCGCCAGAGCGCATCGGCGTTGCCTCGGGCAAAGCCGCCCTCCCCCTTTTGCTCGCCCCCTTTTTCCGCCGAGGGCGGCAGCACTTGGAGACCGCCGTGCGTGCGGTCGAGATCCCACGGCCGGCCGTTGGCCAGGTGATCATTGAGGCTGTGCAGTTCGGATTGCTCGACGACCCACACGTCGGCCACTCCGCTGTGCGGCAGTTGGAAAGCGCAAAATCGATCAGCCGATGGGTGCCAGCGAAAGGCACAGCCGGTTTGGCCCGTTCTTCGGTCAAAGCGCCGAGTCGGCTGCCTCCACCGCCGGCCAGAATAAGAGCAAGTAAGCGAGGACGTTTTTTCATTTGGCGATCGAAACGAATTTACTCTTCACCGCGTAGCGTTGCTGAAAAAACTCTTGCTGTCATGCGCCAGTGCGGCGGCGTTGCGGCAGGCGGGATTAAAAGAAAAAGGGAGGCGCGAGTTGCGCCTCCCCTTGTTCTCAGTCTTTCATTCGTGAACGGCGTCTTAATAGTTCGGACTGACCGTGCCGAACTTCGCCTGCGCCTTGCGGAATTCGTCGAGCGGCGACGTGTCGCTGCTCAGCGTTTTCGCCATTTTGAAGAAGACATCGGTTTGATCAAAATAGCCGGTGAAGAGCAGGTTACCCGGGCCGTCCGCAGTGATCGGCACGCAACTGCCGGTGTGATTGCCGGTGCGGAAACCGACCGCCAGTTTGAAGCGGTTAGCGTTGTCAGGATACACGCCGCCGCTAAACGTTTGGTCCTGATAGTTCGGGAAGCCGGTCACTTCGCCGGGGTTGTTGCCGGCGTTGCCCGGCGCGAGCGTGGTGCCGCCGATGCTCGGTCCTACCCCGCCGGCGCCGATGCCCGGGTCATAAGGAGTAGCGATGCGCGGATAGACGGAAAAGCTCCGCGTGTTCAACACTGCGTTGGCGACCGTGGTGTCGGTGACGCCGACGATGCTCATCGACTGATCGTGATCCGCGGTAACGAGCACGAGGGTGTCTGTGTTTGCGCCACCGTTGCGAGTGCCAAAGGCGCGGCCGACGGCGATGGCTTTGTCGAACTCGATCACATCGTAGATCACGCCAGCGGCATGGTTCGGGTGGCTCTGCTTATCAATACTGGCGCCTTCGACCATGAGGATGAACGGTCCGCCGTTTTTGCTCAGTGTGGCGATCGCCTTCGTCGCCATTTCGTCGAGGAACGGCTGATTGGTGAAGCCATTGAAGTTCGGCGCGTTCGACGACGCATTGCTGCCGGACTCATCCGTGGGTCGGGCAAGGCCGAGCTTGTCGTAGGCGACGTTCATGTTGCCGTTCGCGCCGGTGATGGCCGGCGTGATGGTGTTGCCGACACCGGCGGACGAATAGAACAAACCCAAAAGTTTGTCCGGCGCGCCCGCGCCGCTAGCCAAGGCGTTGAGAGAGGTGCGGTCGGTCACGTAGGTATAGCCCTTGCCCTGGAGTTCCGTGATGAGGTTGCGCGTGTCGCCGCTGTTCGTGGTAGTGCGCAGGTCGAAGTGCTCACGGCCACCGCCGAGGATCACGTCAAACGTCGGATTTGGCGCGGTGAAGATGCCGTCCACAAACTGCCGCGCGATGTCGTAGGTCAGAGCGCGCAGGAGCGTATGCGAACCCTCGCCGGCCGGCGTGGCGTCCGTGATGTCGGCGGTGGAGACGATGCCGGTTTTATAGCCGTAGCGGCGCTTGAGGTATTCCCAGAGCGTCTCCACGCGCGGGTTGTCGAGCGCATATTGCTTGGTGCTCTGTAGCGTTGCGGAGCCCGTGTTGACCTTGAAGTCATTGTTGTCCGGGAAGACGCCCATCGAGCCGTCGAGCGCCTTGTTGCCGGTGCACCAGGCGCTGGCGGTGTTCGCGCTGTCGGGCACCACGCGGTCGAGCGCATAGGTCATCACCATTCCACTCGTGGGCATGGTGTCCATGCTCTGGAGCTGATCGAAGAAGCCTTCGCGGAAGCGGTTGCCCGTGCTCTTGCCGACCAGGCGGCCGCTGTCGCGGTAAGCTGTGCCCATCGCGTCGCCGAGGAAGAGGATGATGTTTTTCTTCGGCAACGTGCCGTTCGGGCCGAAGGAGAATGCCTGCACGCCGATGCGCTGCGTTTTGTCGGTCGAGCCGGAAGTATCGGTCACCCGCGCGACCACGGTTTGGACGCCAGCGGCGGAAAAGCTCAGCGCGCGGTAGGTCCAGGCTTTGTCGTTGTCGGAAGTGTTGGCGTCGTTGTTCGTTGTCACCTCTGGCGCTGGCAGTGATGCGGTGACGTCGGCGCCGTTGACGAAGACTTGCAGGGTCGCGTTGGTGTCCGTGAGTCCAGTGGCTTCGACGCGGAGGTCGTAGAGTTGATCCGTCAGCAAGCGGAATCGCTCGGGCAGCCGGATGGCGACAGTGGGCGCCGCGTGCAACGACGCCGCGGGCAACAGCAGCGCCGCGGCAGCCGCGAGGGACGCGGAGATGGTAGCAGGGAGTTTGAGCATAGGGATAGTGTAGGTCGGTGGTAACTGCGGTGGTGGTTTGGTGAAGAGAGAAAAGGAGCAAGCGGGCAGATGTGAGAGGAGCCGGTTTTTGTTGCCTCTTGTCAGGAGTCAATCGGGTTCAGTCTCCTCGCGAAGATGTTGGTAGAAGGAGAAAGCGTTCTGTCCCCACCAAGTGAGAAACTGCGTGCGGTCGCGGAAGCCGCGGGCGGGGAATTTGTGGAAAATCAGCGTGTGGTTGACGAGGTAGGAATACTCGGGCCGCAGGACGAGCTGCAGGCCGTTCTGGGCGATGTCGGGATCGGCAAATTCGCCGAGGTTGTTCAAGAACGCGGCGACCTGCGGCGTATTCAAAAAGCCGAGCGAAAGCGTCACCGGCGGGCCGTAGATGTTGATGGGATTGCGCACGACGCACGGCGCCATCCAACGGTGCGCGTGCGAGCCGATAAGGCGTTTCCCGGTAAGCGCGTTGCTGACCAGGGTCGGCGTCTCATTGCTGCGGGAGAAGAGCGTAACGCCTGGTGCTTCCCAAAGCTGCCAACTGCGCGTTTCACGCCGGAGCGCGCAGTCTGCGCAATACGCGACGACCGGCGCGCGCCGCTGCACAAAGAGCAGCGGCAGCGCGACTGCGGCGAGGATGCCAAGCGCGAGGATCGGGCTGCCCGCCGCGGCGCGTGCGCGGCGAATGAGGACGCTGAGGATCATAACCCAAAGACGTGCAAAGCAGCGGAAGCAGGTCCCCGCATCGTTCGACGGGTTTTAGCAGGACGCGCGAACCATCGCGCGTCGGCGCAGAACGAAGGTGAGCACGAGGGCCGCGCCGGCCGCTGACACTAGGGTCAATGCGGACGGCTCCGGAACCGCGGCAGCCGTAATGTTGCCGGGGCCACTGATCGTAGCCGTGTAGGATCCGAAATCCGTGTTGGTGAAGCCATCGAGCACGAGAAAATACGTGTTTGCTGCCAGCAGATTGATGCCGCTTAAACCCGAGCCTGCGCTTGGGTCGCTGGTCGCATCGTCGTTGCCGGCCAGGAAAAACGAATTATCCGGTGCCGCCGGGTTAAACCCGTTGCGATACAGGTGCAAGAAAGTATCGAATGTGCCTGGGTCATCGGCCACCAAGGTAAAGTTGTAAGGTCCATCCTGGGTGATGGAAAACTGGAAGACATTGTAGTGAACGTTGCTTCCCAGAATACTCAGCGCGCCGGTCTCCGTCGGCCGGTTAAAGGTGGGGCCGCTTGTCGTGTCTCCGGTCAACGTGACACTTCCGGCGTGAGTGATGGGCAAGGCGAGCAGCAGCGCAGCAGCGGCTGACAGGGCGGCGAAGGCGAAGGATTTTTTCATGAAGGGTTGTCGATTTACCGCCGAAAATGGACGACTGCCCGGTGCCTTCGCCAGCAGAGTTGTGTGAAGATTTCTTTGCGTAAAAAAATCGTCACAAGGAAACGGCTGTCACCATGCGGTTCATAGCCGATAGCATGGACGAAATTGTGTGATGCGGGTAACAGGCAAGTTACGAATCGAGCTACTCGCCAGATACACAACCCAAAGGCCGTTCTTCCATGCGCAGTTTCTTACGGAACAATGGCCTGAGCTTGGCTCTGTTTACCCTATTTGTCCTGAGCTGGGTTGGTCAGAGCTTGACCGGTTGGAGAGTTTACAATCGCGCCCAGCGCCAGCGTGCCCAGCCGCCCGTTTCTCTCGGCGCCTACTTGCACAGCAGCCACTTCGTCGAGGCTACCTTCGAGAATTGGGAGAGCGAATTCCTTGGGCTGGGATGCGTGGTGCTCTTTGCCGTGTGGCTGCGACAAAAAGGATCGCCGGATTCCAAATCGTTCGATGAGCCGCTGGGACCGGTGGAACGCGGCGGCAGTGCCGGTCCCGCCCGAGACATAACTCAACGAAATTCGGAGCAGGCTGCACCGTGGCCAGTGCGACAGGGCTGGCTAGTAAGAAAGCTATACGAACATTCGCTGAGTCTGGCGCTCTTTGGCTTGTTCCTGCTCTGCTTTGTGCTGCATGCCCTCGGCAGCGCGCAGAAGGCGAACGAGCAGGCGCGAGAACGAGGTGAGCGAGAGGTCTCCGTTTTCGAACACCTCGCCAGCGCTGAATTCTGGTTCGAGTCCTTCCAGAATTGGCAGAGCGAGTTCCTCTCCGAGGGAGCAATCATTGTTCTGGCCATCTACTTGCGCCAGAAAGGTTCCCCGCAATCCAAGCCGGTGGACGCACCGAATTCAGCATGATCACAGATTCGCAATAGGCCGTGACCTTCTACAGTAGTCTGCCGCTTATCCCGCAAAGCCGCCTCCGCGCTCACGAGCTACTTGAGAGGGTATTCCCCGTGGCGGCGGCGGGGTCAACGTCGCCAGCGGGTGGAAGACCATCGCGAGCCAGCGAAGCATTGCGGTAGGCTGGATCGCCGGTGACCTCGCGTCCGAACCATGCCGGCGCTTGAAAATCACGGGCCGCCTGGTCGTCAGAGAACTCCACTTCGACTACGCGTAAGCCAGCGAGTTTGCCTTTATAGATGTCCAAATCCACCGCACTGGTGCCGGGTCCAATCTTGGACAACCGATAGCGCGTCTTCGTGACCCGCCGCCCCTCCGTCATTGGCCAGAGCGTGTCAAACTTTGCTTTGTTCAGCGGCACATCGACTTCGACGCGCTGTTGCTTTCCGCCTTGCTTGATCGTCAAGCAATACCGGTCGTCCCGGCGCCGCAGGCGCACCTCGAGCTCTCCCTTTTCGTCGATCGCGAGGTAGCCTTGCGAGATAGGTCGGGCGCGTCGGCGCACCACGTCCTTCGTCGGTGCCTCGCCAATCAGAAACTTGCGCTCGATCTCCTGCGTCCGCGCCTTTTTCTTCGTGTTCTTTGTCTTGCTCATGGGGGTGGAGAGCATCGCAGTAGGACGATAGGAGTTCGACAAGATTTTTTCCGTGACATTTTCGTAACACAGAGCGGTGCTTGGCGAGCATTGCTGAAACATGAACACCGCACTGATCGTCGTCTATCGAGTCGGCCTATGTGACAGAAATGTTACAGAGGCGTCGTTGTGACTGAAAAACTACTAAAATAGTTTTGAAGCCGGAATGCGCGGCAAGCTGAAAATCGACAAACCAGTGCAACGGCGGCGGATGAATTCATGGTGCGTCGCACCGCTGCTTTGTCGGCCTGTCATCACGCGCCCGAACTCTGCATGAGGCCCGCTACCGTGCTCCTGGTTCACGAGCAATCGGCAGATGACTTGGCACCCCTTCGAGAGCGTCTATCCGATGCGGGATTTCAAGTGGTTTTAGCGGCAGGTGGCCCTGCCGCGCTGAAGCTCGTGCAACGGCACTGCCCTGATGTCGCCGTCCTTGACGGGGCACTGCGTCGAATGACTGCGGAAGAAGCCTGCCGCGCCCTCCGCGCCAACCCCGCCACGGCTGCGCTGCCGATCGTCTTTTTGATCGAGCGTGGTCGCACGGCCGAATTGAAGCGCATCATCGCTTTCGAGATTGGAGCCGATGATTGTGTCACCAAGCCATTCAACCTCCGCGAACTCGTCCTGCGAGTGGAGGCGCTCCTGCGCCGGACTCGCGGTTCGATGGATGCGCGAAACCGTGGTGTTTGCACCAATGGGAAGGGCAGCGCGCCTGCACTGGACAGCAGGAAGTTAATCGAAACCTTCGGGCCTTTTCATATCGACCGGCTTCGCCGTGAAGTTTCCCTCGCCGGTCAGCGACTCGTCCTGCCCGCCAAGGAATATCAGCTCTTGCAACTGCTCATTGATCACCGGGGTCTGCCGGTGCCCCGCCAGCAGTTGCTTGCAGAGATCTGGGACTACCACGGGCCGCCAGCGGAGACCCGGACACTAGACACGCATGTCCGCAGGTTGCGGGTCAAGCTCGGCGCTTATTCGACCCTCGTCGTGACGATGCGCGCACGCGGCTATCGCCTCTCTGCCACGTCAGTTCATGCCTAGCCAATGAATGCTCATCGCACGCCTGTCCGTGATTCAGAAAGGAGCTGGGGTTGGGGAATCGTCCGGCTGGCTTTAGGCGCGTTGCAAATCGTCGGCGCGACAACAACTGCGCTGCTTCTGCTTCAAACCGGGATCAATGCTCTGACCCTCTTGGGTGTTGGAATAACCACCGTCGTGACGATTGTCAGCCGCTGGCTCTTCCGAAAGGATCGCAATAAGGTAAACTAGCGGCAGCGCAGCACGGGGACGGTCAATTTAACGTCGCTGCATTTGTTTACCGCCTCCGCTCCGATCCCCAGATCAGAAGGCCACAGCGAACTCAATTCTACCCGAACCGTCCGGTGATATACGCTTCCGTCTGCTTCTCTTTTGGATTGTTGAAAAGCTCGCGTGTCGGCGCGTATTCGATCAGCCGGCCAAGGTAAAAGAATGCGGTCTGGTCGGCCACGCGCGTGGCTTGCTGCATCGAATGAGTGACGATGATGATCGTGTAATTTTTCTTCAACTCCTGCATCAATTCTTCGACGCGCGAAGTCGCGATGGGATCAAGCGCGCTCGTCGGCTCGTCCATCAGCAGAACCTCCGGCTGCACGGCGATGGCGCGCGCGATGCAGAGCCGCTGCTGCTGGCCGCCGGAGAGGCTGACGCCCGGTTTGCCGAGATCGTTTTTCACCTCGTCCCAGAGCGCCGCTTTGCGCAGCGCGTCCTCGAGTCGGGCGCGCAGCAGCGCGCGGTCGCGCACGCCGTTGAGCCGCAGGCCGACGAGCACATTGTCGGCGATGCTCATGGTTGGAAACGGGTTGGATTTTTGGAACACCATGCCGACGCGCCGGCGCACCACGGTCGGGTCAACCTTGGGTCCGTAGAGGTTTTCGCCGTTGACCATGATTTCACCTGTCATGTAAGCGCCGGGGATCAATTCGTGCAGCCGGTTGAGGCAGCGCAGAAACGTCGATTTGCCGCAGCCGCTCGGGCCGATGATCGCGGTCACCGATTTGCTGGGAATCCGCAGCGTGGCGTCGATGACGGCGTGCTTGGCGCCATAGAAAATGTTGACGTCTTTGGCGTCCACAGCGGGTGCGGCCGAGGCGACGGGCGGCACGGCGGGCGCAGACGAAACGGCGCGCGGACCGCGCGTGGCTGCTGCCGCTGGCGACACGGACGCCGCGGCTGCGGCAGCATTGTTCGCTGGCGCAGGAGCCGGGGCCAGGGCGGATTGATCTTGTGGCGGCATAAGGTGAAGAGGGGAAAGGGCGGCTCGCTCAGGCTTGCGCGGGAACTGTCGCCGCGCCGCCGGTGGTGGCAGTGGTGGCGGCCTCGGCGGCGGCTTTATCCTGCGGAGTTTTCGGCTTGCCAGTCTGGCGGTCGCGGGTGAGCAGGCGCAAGCTCACATTGAGCCCGAGCACGAGCAAGAGCAGCACGAGCGCAGCGGCCCACGCTTGGCGGTGCCAGTCGTCATACGGCGAGATGGCGTAGGTGAAAATTTGCAGCGGCAGCGCGGCCATCGGCTCTTTCAAGCCGTGGCTCCAGCCGCTGTTGCCCAGCGCGGTGAAGAGCAGCGGCGCGGTCTCGCCGAAGACGCGCGCGACGGCGAGCAGCACGCCGGTGAGCACGCCTTTCGACGCGGTGCGCAGCACGATGTGGACGCTCGTTTTCCACTTCGCGATGCCGAGCGCCAGCGCAGCCTCGCGGTAGCCGTCGGGCACGAGGAGGAGCACTTCCTCGCCGGTGCGCAGGATGAGCGGGATCATGATGAACGCCAGCGCCGCCGCGCCCGCGAGCGCGGAAAAATGGCC
>CAXTRS010000164.1:0-1046 GCA_964246635.1 uncultured Chthoniobacterales bacterium
CCCTCCAACTCCTCTCCTACCACACCGCCGTCGCCCTCGGCCGCGACGTGGACAAGCCGCGCAACCTCGCCAAGAGCGTGACAGTGGAGTGAAATGCGGCTTCATCATGGCAACTCCGGCTTTCGGCGCGAGTGCGATTAAGCCAAACAACGGACGACCATGGAATATCGACAACTCGGCGGCTCAGGTTTGAAGGTGCCCGTGCTCAGCCTCGGCACCGGCACCTTCGGCGGACGCGGCGAATTCTTCGGCTCCTGGGGCAGCAGCGATGTGCAGGAAGCCACCCGCCTGGTGGACATCTGTCTGGAAGCCGGGCTCAACCTGTTCGACTCCGCCGACATCTATTCTGGCGGGCTGGCGGAGGAAATCCTCGGCGGAGCGATCAAGGGCCGGCGCGACGCGGTGCTGATCTCCACGAAGGCGACCTTCCGCGCCGGCGAAGGTCCGAACGATGTCGGCTCCTCGCGCCACCATTTGATCCGCGCCGTGGAGGCGAGCCTGCGCCGGCTGGGCACCGACTGCATCGACCTCTTCCAGTTGCACGGCTTCGACGCCCAGACGCCGGTCGAGGAAACCCTCGGCACGCTCGACGACCTCGTGCGCGCCGGCAAAATCCGTTACCTCGGCTGCTCGAACTTCTCCGGCTGGCACCTGATGAAATCGCTCGCCGTCTCCGAGAAATACGGCTTCGCCCGCTACGTCGCGCACCAAGCCTACTATTCGCTCGTCGGCCGCGACTACGAATGGGAGCTGATGCCGCTCGCGCTCGACCAGAAGGTCGGCGCAGTCATCTGGAGCCCGCTCGGCTGGGGGCGGCTCACCGGCAAGATCCGCCGCGGCGCGCCGCTGCCGGAGACCAGCCGGCTCAAGACGCAAGCCTCCCTCGACGCCGGCCCGCAGGTCGCCGACGAATACCTTTTCAAGGTGGTCGATGCGCTCGACAAAATCGCCGGGCAAACCGGCAGGACCGTGCCGCAAATCGCGCTCAACTGGCTGCTGCACCGGCCGACCGTTGCGACCGTCGTCATCGGCGCGCGCTACGAAGA
>CAXTRS010000164.1:1056-6357 GCA_964246635.1 uncultured Chthoniobacterales bacterium
CGCTCCGCCAGAACCTCGGCGCCGTGGGCTGGAACCTCTCGCCGGAGCAAGTCCAAGAACTCGACGACGCCAGCGCCCAGCCGCTGGCCTATCCTTACTGGCATCAGCGCGGCTTCGCCGAACGGAACCCGTTTCCCACGCGGCTTTAACCGCCAGCCGCCGCATGCCTTCTTCTCACTCCAGCCGGCGGGAAGCGGCAGCCGGCAGCACCACGCGGCGCGAGTTTCTCGTCACCCTCGCACTCTGTTCCACGGGAGGTCTGCACCTGATGGCGAAACCCGCCCAAGCCGCCACGGAACCCGAGCCATTCTTTTTCAAAGACGACGGCTCCATTCCCAACAACACCCTGCCGCTCCTGCTCTATCGGCAGGCGCTTTCGCCCGACACCGACGATTTGGCGTCGGTCTTCGAGACCCGGCTCGCCGCCAACGACTGGACCGCGTCCTGGCGCAACGGCGTTTACCCGTTTCACCACTACCACAGCACCAGCCACGAAGTGCTCGCCGTTTATCGCGGCACGGCCACGCTGCAACTCGGCGGCGAAGGGGGCAAACCCTGCGAAGTCAAAGCCGGCGATGTCATCGTGATCCCGGCCGGCGTGGGACACAAGAATCTAAGCCACAGCGCGGACTTCGGCGTCGTCGGCACCTACCCCGGCGGACGACGCTGGGACCTGCTGCGCGGCCTGCCCGGCGAGCGTCCCGCCGCCGACCGCAACATCGCCGCCCTGCCGCTGCCCGCGAACGATCCGCTCCACGGCACCGCCGGACCGCTCGGGCGCATCTGGAAATCCATAGGGACTGGAAGGTAGAGCCCGGTGCGGCTTCGCGGACGAACAACGGCTCATCTACGCCGCTGCCTTCGGCCGCGACGTGGACAAGCCGCGCAATCTCGCCAGGAGCATGACAGTAGAGTCATCGCGGCCTCTCCGCACCGCATCAGCCCGCCTCCTCGGCCGCGTCAGCCCATTCCTCGACCGTGCGAGTCCGTTCCTCGACTGCGAGAGCCGACTTCTCGGGCTTCGGAGACGCTTTCTCGGACGTGTAATGCCCCTCCTCGACCGTGCGAGCCGCCTCCTCGGGCGTGTAAATCTCTTCCTCGGGCGTGCAAATCGGCTCCTCGGGCGTGCGAACCGCCCTCTCGGGCAGGTAAGCACCTCGTTCGGTTGCGTCAGCCGCCGTCTCGCCTGCGTCAGAGGTTTCCTCGGGCGTGGCAACCGCCTGCTCGGGCGCGCGGAACGAGCACTTCAGGGCGGCGGACGACCTCTCGGGGTGCGCAGGCGACCTCTCGGGCACGCGAGACGCCTGTTCGGGCGCGCAAATCGGCTGCTCGGGCGCGGAGGCAGGCTTCCCGGTGCCACGAGTCGCCTGCTCGCGAGCGGAAGCGGACCGGAGCGGGATCGAAAACGACGAAACACCCATTGATGGCTTCACAAGCGTGGGCGTAGTCTGTTACCCTGCGCAGTCTCATCGACCTGCGCTCCTTTCGATGCCGGAGCGCTCGAAGCCATGCCGAAGGAATTTCCCTACGACGTTTTCCTGAGTCACAACGCGCAGGACAAGCCACGCGTGCGCCGGCTGGCGGAGCGCCTGAAGGCGGCGGGGCTGCGGGTGTGGTTCGACGAATGGAACGTTCTGTCGGGAGACATCATCGCGCTGAAAGTGGATGAGGGGCTGGAACAGTCCCGCGTGCTGCTGTTGTGCATCTCCCCGCATGCCCTCGCTTCGGACTGGGTGGGCCTGGAGCAGAGCACCTCCATCCATCGCGACCCGGCAAACCTCGGGCGCCGCTTCGTCCCGCTGCTGCTCGCCGATTGCGAGCTGCCGGACACGCTCCGCCGCTACCGGTATATCGACTACCGGGATGAGAGCGACGCCGCGTTTGCCGAGATCTTGGCCGCTTGTCACGCGGCAACCGGCGAGGAATCACCCGAAACCGAACAATGGAAAGCAGCGGTGAGCGCAGCGATTCCCGCGAAGCCGCCTCGTCCCAGGCGAAGGCGGCAACCGGCTGGCCAAAAAACGCAGCCCGGCTCCGCCCAGTCCCGCCCGACCACTTGGGAAAAAGTGACGTCCTACGCCCTGATGTCGTTCGTTTGTTTTCTGCTCGGGGCAGGCTTGCTCTTGGCGATACTCTGGAAGGCGGAGCGCTTGGTGGCACTGGGCTTGGTCGGCAATTTCTATTACATTGTGCTGTTGCCCCTTGGGCTGGCGGTGGCCGGTTTTCTCTTCGGCGTGCTTCGCTCCCTGGCTTATTACAAAGGGGAGCAACTACACGGGACGCTGGAATTGGGCGGGCCGATCGTGGGATTTGCCTTAGTGATCTTGGGAGGACTCTTCTTGCATAAACCACCACCGGAGTCCTTCGATGTGACGGTGTTCGTGCGTGGTGAGAAAGGTCCGCACGACTTCGTTCTCCGCAATTTCGGCACGGTTTGGATGACGCTGGGGCCGGATCTTCGGAGCGAGAGAATCGGCGACAAAGGTCAGGCGGAATTCAAAAACATCCCAGTCAGCTTTCGCACTCAGGAGGTGCCGATCTCGGTCGAAGCCGAAGGGTTTGAGCCGGCAAAGCCAGACGCTCAGTATCGGCTGGACCACAGCAGTGTCAGCGTGGTGCTCCGGCGTCGGCGCCTGTGGTTGCCTGGCCGGGTGCAATCCGAAGGGTTTGAGCAAGCAAATCCGGACCCTCAATATCTCCTGGATCGCAGCAGTGTCAGCAGGATGCTCCAGCGTCAGTTCGTGCTGTTGTCTGGCTGGGTGCAAGATGCCGACAAACACCTCGTAAACGGTGCTGTGTTGAGCGTGGGTGCATTGAATGTCAAAACAGATTTGAACGGTCGTTTTGAGGTCGCATTTCCACGCGACATCCAGCCTCGTGGCATCCAAGCAGAAGTAACCGCGCCGGGTTTTGAAGTTTGGCGTGGAGAGCTGCCACTCAACGGCGACGTGACAATCTCACTCAAGCGAGATCTACCCCGCCTCCAAGGAGCGGAAATTCGAGGTGTTGTGCGCTTGAATGAGCCTGCAGGGCTGGAGATGGCAAACGTCGCCATCTCCGCCGACGACGCCCAGCCGACGGTTTCAAATTCCGATGGCACTTTTGTGCTCCGATTTGTGCAGAAAAATCCGGGCCAAGCCGTGAAGCTCCGAGTGCAGAAACCCGGTTTTGTCGTCGTCCACTCCAGCATGCTTCGACACACCCTGTTAAGAGATTCGAAGGCAGAACCGCCCGTTCTTATCCTTATGGCCAAGGAAGGCGACCGAGAAGAGATGGCTCGACGCTTTTTCCGACTGAAGGGAGACGAGGCTGCACTAAATAGCTACAACCAACAGTTGAAGGAACTCAAAGAACGACACTTGGGAGACACCAAGAAAGTTGCTCTACTGCAAAGAGAACTGGAACTAGCAAAAACCGCTGTAGGGAAGGTGGCTGAAGAATTCGCGAGCGAGGAGGAATTCAAAAACTCGCCCTTTTATCGCCAAGCAATCCAGTTGTTCCTCGCCGGGAAACTCGATTCGGCCTTGGAGGCTTTGGATGTAGCCACGCTGCAAGAAGAAATAGGGAGTGCGCTGTTTATGGCAATGAAGGTATCTCGGAAATCACTGGAGGTATCTCGGGAATTTCGCCTTAAAGGGCATTTGTTGGCGCTAACGTTCCGCTTTGCCGAGGCAGCGAAGGCTTACCAGTCAGCGGTCGAGGCCGCACCGGAGGATTTTGAGACGCAGTTTGCATTTGCATACTTTTCGCAAAGCTTGAAACGGCAGAAAGAGGCGCTAAGCGCTTACACGCGGGCGTTAGACCTTGCTCGCAAGTCGAACGACTTGCCGCGCGTGGCGCGGACGCTCAATAACCTAGGCGTTCTGCACAGTGAAGAGAACCGAAATGCCGAAGCCCGCCAAGCCTACGAGGAAGCGCTGAAAGATTACCGCCAACTGGCGGAAAAGAACCCCGATACTTACCTGTCCTACGTGGCGCGGACGCTCAATAACCTGGGCGTTCTGCACAGTGAAGAGAACCGAAATGCCGAAGCCCGCCAAGCCTACGAGGAAGCGCTGAAGATTTACCAGCAATTCGCAAAAGTGGCACCAGACCGATTTGGACGCGATGTCGAACGAGTTCAGCGGCTGCTCAAGAACCTCAAATAGCAGTTACCTCAAGGACTGCCCCGCCTCACCATCGCGAACGCACTCGTGGAAATCGTTTGAGGCAGCCGCGATGCAATAAAAAAGTCAGTTGACCCATTCGCGCCTTGGGCGCACCGTCCCACTGACGGCAGGGTGCCGATGGCTGGGTTGGGTTCCACCGGTGAGGCGAGCGGACGAACGGGAGCGGGTGGATAGGTGCCCGCTCGTTCACGCACTCAACATTTAACCGGAGGAGATCAGCAGACGATCTGTTCAACCATGGATGCACGCGACACCGCCCGTGTGAATGCGATCAAGCGCATGGGCACGTTTGGAACCAACAACGCGGACGACTGGACGCCGCAGCGGCCGGGGACCGCGACAAAGGCGCAGGCCAACGCCAAAGCGCTCGTCGCCCAGCTCAACGACGAAGAAACCGGCGTCATCGCGCGGCTGGCCAGGTTCACCACCGGCCAGCAGAGCGGCGCGGCCGGTTTTCACGGCGGGGTGACGAGCAAGAGCACGCAGCGCGACGGGATCATGCTGGAGCTGAAGAGCTGGAACGAAGCCGCCGCGGCCATCGCGCGCAAGCTCGGCAAGCCGGAAATCATGGACGGCTTTCGCATGCCGCACGGCGTCGGCGACGAAAAGCTGGCGGCGCGGGCGCGCTCCTTCGCCGAGAAGGCAGGGCCGCTGGAGGAGGAATTCCTCAAGCTGGGCAAGGACGACGATTTCATCGCAGACCTCGCAGAGCGGGTGAAGGAGTTCGAGAAGGCGAAGGAGGACAAGGGCGAGGGGTTGGAAAACCAGATGGGCGCGGGCGGCGGGCTGGACGCGACGATCGAGGAAGGGCTGACCGTGATGGCGCAGCTCGTCGTGCTCTTGAAAAACCTTTACAAAGACCAGCCCGACAGGCTGGCGGCGCTGCTGACGGCCTGCCACATTCAGCGCGCGCCGAAACGGAAGAAGAAAGAAGAAGAGGAGAAGGGCAAGCCGGCGGCAGGCGAGTAGCTGCATTCACCGAGCAGTGGCGGCCTTGCGCTGCGGTGGCGGGAAAGGCGGAAGGGGAGCACGGGCGTCCCGCCTGTCTGCAGCCGGCGTCTCGCCGGGTGCCTGTTTCTTCTGGGTAATCGCTTGCTTGCCCAGCTTGCCGGCGAGACGCCGGCAAGAACAG
>CAXTRS010000164.1:6367-10516 GCA_964246635.1 uncultured Chthoniobacterales bacterium
CTCCGCCCCCCCCCTCCCCGGCCCCCCCCCGCCAAAACCCGGCGGGCCCCCCGGGCTCCCCTGCAAACAGGCGGGACGCCCGTGCTCCCCTCCCTTCCTCCTTTTCCAACCGCACGCGAAAACGCTATACTGAACCCCTGCCATTCACCGCCGGCGACTTGCTCTGAATTGCGTTGTCCTGCTGCGTTGTGTTTCCTAGGCAGGTGGCGACTTCAAAGTGACCGCTCTCTGTCTGGCGGCGCCTTTGGAGACACTGCATTTTTTTCATTTCATCCCATGATGACTCCTGACGAACCACCGGCCCCGGAAGATGCCGCCGGGAAAAAGCCAAAGCGGAAGAAGTCCCTCGAGGAAACTGCGGCAGAGCTGGAGCGGCTCCACGATGCGATGATGGACGATGAGGCGCGCAACCAGCGCGTCTATGACGACGTGGAGGCGGCGCTGGGCCGCATCGCGCGCAAGCATTTTCCTCACCTGGGCAACTGGGACCCGGACCTTTTGCGCAAGCTGGCGACGGTGATCTCGCGCGCGGCGTGGAGCTATTTTGAGAACCTCGACGAGCTGGAATACGAGCACGAGCAGCGGGCCGCGGGCAAGCCGCCGCAAAAGGTTTAGGTTTGAATGTGCTCCGGCCGGAAGCCGAGACCGACGAGGCGGGCGGGGAGGCGGCGCAGGAAGGGCCGGCGGCCGAGCAGGCGGGCAATCATGCAGCTAAGTGTTCACACAAAAGGATCGCGGCGATTGTTCCGGGGTAGGGTGGGCGTCCCGCCTGCCGTTCTCCGGCGTCTCGCCGGGAACACGCCTGCGGGCGAGAGCGATGACTCGGGCGAGACGCCCGAGCCGGCAGGCGAGACGCCCGCCCTACCCCGGACCATCTGCCGCGTTATCGTTGCTCCTATACTTAGATGAAGTCTGCTGGTGAAACGACGCCAGCCGAAGCAGAGTTCCTCGAGAAAACTCAGGCCACAAATTCGCGCGTTCACTCCCTCCGGCCAGGGTGTTGACTCGCTCGGAAGTTCAAGCGTCGCGCAACCACCGCGTCATTTGTGGATAAGGCGCCGCCCCGGTCTCCCTGGCACGCTGCTCGCCGCAGGTCATTCCCGTCCACTGCAACATCGGAACCGCGAGATAGCGTCCCGCAGTGAAGTTCTCGATGAGTGCTTGCGAGCCGCCCCGGTAGCCGTCCGGATGAAACAACACCTCCGGGGGCAGCCGGAGATGCACGGCGGCGGCATACGACCACGCGATGGCCATCATTTCCTCCGCCGGGTCGTTGCCCAGGTCTGCCGAGGTCTGCTTTCGCTCCGCAGCGGGCTTGACGGCGAGATGGCCGGCTTCGTGCAGCAAGTCGCCCGGATGTTTCATCGCCGCGGGATCGAAAATCAGGACGCCACCGTCCACCGTGATTCCCGGCAGGAACGTCGCTCCCGCGATGGACTCTGTCCGGACCTCCAGGCCGATGTCGCGCAGAAACGCGAGGATCGTCGCGGTGACTTCGCGGTCGGGCCGTGCGTGGAGCGCTTCGCTGCCGGAGGAGGAGGTATTGCTGTTCGTTTCGTCCATGGATTGGGCTGACGGTATGCGGGCAGATCACAATTCCCAGCTCGACTTCAAACCGTCTCAGCGAGGCCTTGTCAGGGCGGCCGAGCGGATGTGCTCCGGTCGGAAGCCGAGACCGATGGCGCGGGCAGGGAAGCGGCGCAGCCAGGGCCAGCGGCCGAGCAGGCGCAGTGGCCAGGGGACGGCGAGCCGGCGGTCCTTGTCGGCGTCGTTGAGCACTTTGCTGATGACGCGTTTGTGCAGGAAAACCTGCGCGCCTTGCACCAGACGCGTCGGGAGTTCGCGGCGACGTTGGACGGCACGCAGATGTTCGTCCGCGACCGGGTCGCGTTTTTCGCGCAGCGGGCCGGCGAGCAGGTTCGCGGCGGCGACGGCGTCTTGAATCGCGAGGTTGATGCCGACGCCGCCGACGGGCGACATGGTATGCGCGGCGTCGCCGATGAGGAGCAACCCAGGCCGGTGCCAGCAGGCGAGGCGATCCACCGAGACGGTGAGCAGTTTCACTTTGTCCCAGGTGTCGAGGTCGGCAGCAATGCGTTCACGCAGGAACGGCGCGAGGCGCACCATGTCCTCGCGCAACGCCGGCAGGCCGCGCGCCCGCACGACGTCGGCGGTGCCTTTGGCGATGACGAAGCCGCATTGCCAGTAGTCGTCGCGGTCGATGGTGAAGAGGAGGCGGCCGGGCGCGACGTGGCCGAGCGATTTCGCGCCGCCGTGCTCCGCGCCCTTGCCGACGCGCATCCAGAGCACGTCCATCGGCGCGCCGAGATCGATGACGGGCAGGCCGGACTTCGCACGGGTCGTGGCGTGGCGGCCGTCGCAACCGACCACGAGGTCGGCGCGGGTTTCGGACTCACCCTCCGGTGTCCTGATTCGCACGCCGGTGACGCGTCCGTTCTCGGTGAGGAGATCGACGACTTCGGCTTCGGTTTTCAGCGTGAACGCCGGCAGCCGCCGCGCGTGCTCGGCGAGGAAATTCAGGAAATCCCACTGCGGCATGAAGGCGAGGAATTTGCAGCGCGTCGGCAGGAGCGAGAAATCCGCCACCGGCACGGCTTCGCCGCTGATGTCGGCGCTGACTTCGCGCGCTTCCTGGTGCGGCTGCCGGAGAAATTCGTCGAGCAGCCCAAGCTCGTGCATGAACTCCAGGGTCGAGGGATGAATGGTGTCGCCGCGGAAGTCGCGCAGGAAGTCTTTGTGTTTTTCGAGCACGACAGTTTCGACGCCGGCGCGCGCGAGCAGAAAGCCGAGCATCATCCCCGCCGGTCCGCCGCCGACGATGCAGCAGCCTGTTTTGGACGTTGTCGTCTTCTCTACCGACATGGTGAGTGAACGTTACCCTTGCGGCTTCGTTGCCAGGATCAACGGCGACGGCCCGGGCGCTTCGAGCGTGCGCGCGTTTTGGAACCCGGCGGCCTCCAGCCACGCTTTGATTTCGCCGAACGAAAACGTGTCGCCGTGCTCGGTGTTCACGAGCATGTTCACCGCGAAGATGAGCGCGTGCGGCGGGCCGGTGCGCTCTTCGTTGACCAGCCATTCAGCAATCGCAATCGTCCCGCCCGGCGCCAGGGCGTGGAAGGTTTTTGCCAGCAGCGCGCGGCTACGTTCCGTGCCCTCGCTGTGCAGGATTTGGCCGAGCGTCGCCACCGCGTAGCCGCTGCCGAAATCGGCCGAGGCCACGTCGCCGGGGAGGAAACGGCAGCGCTCGGCCACGCCGCAGCGCTCCGCGACGCGGCGCGTCACCGTCAGCACGCCGGGCCAATCGATCGCGGTGACACGGACGTGGGCCGATGCCTGCGCCAGCGCGATGCTCCACACGCCGGAGCCGGCGGCGAGGTCGAGCACTTCCACCGGACCCGTGGCCGACGCGACGCCGAGCGACTGCGCCAGCGCCTGCGCGCCGGGATAGCCGACGGGAAACAGCGCTTCGACAAATTGCTCAAAAAACTTCGATCCTTCGCCTTCTTCGTTCACCGCCCGGGCGGGCCGACCGGTGCGGACGATCTCCGAAAGCTCCAGCCATTTCGGCAGCAGTTGCCCGCTGGTGTGCAGCATCATGCCGCCCAGGAACGCCGGCTTTCCGCTGACCAGAAACGCGGCGCTTTCCGGCGTCAGCGCGTAACGGTCGTCGTCGCCGCCGGTGTCGTGCTGTTTGCTCAGGAGTTCCAAGCCGACGAGGGCGTTCAGCAGAGCGCGCAACCCGCGGTTCGATGCACCCGTGGCAGCCGCGAGTTCGGCGAGCGTTTTCGGCCCGGCGTCGAGCGCGTCGAACACACGGTGCCGCACCGCGGCTTCCAGCATCAGCGCGGGCGCGTAGCCGAAGGCCATGCCCATGAGACGTTGCGGATTGACTTCGTGAGCAGCAGCAGGGGTGTCGGAGTTCATGTGCGTTCTCATCACTACGCGCCGCCGTGCGCCTGGGCAAACTCGTCCGCTGAGTGTTGCGCCGTTGAGGGATTGGCCGGACGGCTGCCGACACGGCGCGACACGATTTTCGGTAGTGGGCCGGTTTGAATGGTGGGGCGGTGTTCTGCCGGGTAGGGTGGGCGTCCCGCCTGCCGGTGCGGGCGTCTCGCCCGGACCCTGCGC
>CAXTRS010000165.1:0-10510 GCA_964246635.1 uncultured Chthoniobacterales bacterium
CAGCCACCGCCTCCGCAGGACGAGCCGCAGGATGACGACGAGCCGCTGTCGGAAGAGGAACTACCGCCGCCGTCCGACGACTGCTGTTTCACGGGATAAAGCTGCTGCGCATACGCGAACTGTGCCGCCGGCAGCATGGCCACGCCGTAAACCGCCGCCAGCCAGGCCAGTTCTTGGGTCGCCTGACCGGCGCGGCGTGAGTTCGTCACGCCCTGCTCTTTCAAGCGGCCGAAGAGACCGTGCAGGTCGTTGAGAAACGCCTTCCCCCGCGCGGTGGAATCGTTTTTCCCCGCGCAGGCCGAAATGACGAACAGACCGATCACGGTCAGGATCACGAGGAACGCGATGTTGGAATGGCCGCGCGCGAGGGCGAGATGGATTTTCCAGCCGGCAACGCCGACGAGTAGAAAAAAGGCAAGCGCGTGCCGCAAAACACGCCCAGCGCGCAACTCGGTGTCGGGCCGCAAGCCGAACGCTTCGAGTTGCTTTTCGTAAGGCTCGGCGAGCGCCATGAGCTGTTTGTTTTTGAAGACGCTCTCGGCCGGCTGCGGCTCTTTGAACCATTCGATCGCCGCGCGCTCGACTTCGTTCGCGCCCATGCTCGGCTCAGCTTTCGAGCGCGTTTTGACTTCGCTGTTTTCCTTCACCTTGAGTAGGTCGCGGTCGATGAGTGTCACCGTCGCCAGCCGCCAGACTTCCTCGCGTCCGCCGCGCAGGCAGGCGACCAAATACGGGTCGGTGACTTCCGGCATCGTGCCGGGGCGCGCCGGCGCTCTGCCGCCAAGGTCCCGCAAGGCCCACAGGAGCACGCCAACGCAGGCAATCAAGCCAGCGTAAAAGAGCAGAAACTCCGGGCCGCGCAGATCGAAGGGATTGGGCATAAGCGGCAACAGGGATTGGCTTTCTTCAATGCGTGCGCTCCAGCCGCCCGGCGCGCTCGTGCGAGCGCGCGCCGAGTTCGATGAGCCGCAGGAGGGTCAGTGCGGCCGTGCCCTCCGGCAGCTTGCTGTCGGTGCGCGCCGTGGTCAGGGCGGACAACGCGTCCTTGAAGGCATTGGCGTCGATCTCGGAAGCCAGTTCTTCCAGGGCGGCTTTCGGATTCGTCGCGGGCGGATGGTTTTCCAACTCGCGCAACGTCACCGCCGCCGAGCGCAATGGGCCGGCGGTCTCGGCAACCAGCAGTGCCAGCCGCTCCGGCTGTCGGCAGTCCACGACGAGCGCCTCGCGCATCCGCAGCACGGTGTTGAGCAGCACCTGCCGAAGCCGGAAAATTTTTGCCTCGCGCGACACCGTCAGGCTGTTGAAAAAATCGCGGCCGAAAAGCACGACGTGACGCGCCGCGAGGTCGGTGAACTTGAGCGCGAACGCCGCCGCGGCATCGGCGACTTCGGCTTCGAGCAGGAACATCGCGCGCAGCCGGACGGCGGCTTCTGCCAGCCGCAACGGACCGCTCAGCCGCGCGGCCGAGGCGGGGTCGAAGCGCGCGAGCACGAGGACGACGTTCACGTCCGAAGTCGCACGCATTCGCCCCTCCGC
The DNA here is from genome assembly GCA_964246635.1 of uncultured Chthoniobacterales bacterium. Lineage (GTDB taxonomy): Bacteria > Verrucomicrobiota > Verrucomicrobiia > Chthoniobacterales > SZAS-18 > JAFAXH01. Next base: position 1,537 of record CAXTRS010000165.1, read on the forward strand.
CGCGCTGCCGTAGAGCACGACCGAGAGCAGATCGCTGTCGCCGAACGCCTCGCGCGCGGCGCGCACAAAATCGCCAAGCACGCGGCGCACGTTTTCCGGCACCTGGAGCGCGGGCAGTGAGTCGTCTTCGTGGTGCATAGTTTCTGTTGTCGCCGCCGCGGCAATACGCTGGCTGCGTTCTTCGGTATCAAGAGACGTGTTCCAGCGTCAAGCTGCGCTCATGATTTATGGCATTTGGAAGCCGCCACGCTTGAGCATCTTGGCCGTCCAATCGGCGTGAGGAAGACCGCAGTCGGCCAGCGCCTGCAGTTCTTTTTCCACGTCATATTCCACGCGCCGGATGGAGGGTTTCAAGCCGTCATCCAACAAGAGGTAGGCAGCGCGAAGATCACCGTCGTGGGAAAGACTCACGCTGCCGGTATTCGCGACGATCAGCGTTTCCGAAACACTCCGAACGAACGAGCGATGAATGTGCGCATAGACGGCGATTGGTTGGCCGAGCGGCGAGTAAACCGACGCCAGCTCGGCGTCGCTGGTCTCCGGCGCGGGCGCACGCCAGAGGCTCTCAGGACTGGCGTGGACGAGCGCCATCGGACCGTGAAGTTGCACGCGCGGCAGGTTGCTCAACCACCCGAGTCGTTCCTCTCCCAAGGCTGCGCGGGTGGCCGTCGCCATTTCCTCGATCATGGCGAAAACCGGTCGCAACGCTGGCGGTGATCCGTCCGCAAAATCCCGCAGCGATTCCGACCGGAAGAGCATTTCGTCGCCGTTGCCCATCACGCCTCGCCAGCCGAGGTCGCGGATGCGATCCACAATCTCTACCGGGCTCGCGCCGCCGTCCGCCAAGTCGCCGCCGTGGAAAACCAAATCAGGCGCGGTCTGGCGCAGATCGGCCAGGACGGCGTCGAAGGCGGTGCGGTTGCCGTGGATGTCGGAGACAACGGCGATGCGCATGGCTTCGGGCTTCCGCCGCGTTTTTTGCGACTAGCGCCGGTAGGCCACCATGAACAGCCGGCCGAACGGGAAACGAACTTTGCCGTCGGCCTGCGGTGGATACGCCGACGCGGCGCCAGCGCGCAGTTTTCCCTCGAACCGCGCGCGCTCGGCGTCGTTCTCCAGCGCATCGAGATACGGCCGCACGCCGGTCGCGCGCACCCAGGCGATGATCGCGCCGGCATTTTCGAGGACGTGATGGTAACGGGTTTCCCAAATCTCGACGCGCGCGGCCAGCGGCGAGAGCAGATCGTAATACAACTGCGGCGGGCCGACTCGGATCGCCGAGCGCGCGGCCTGCGTGCGCTCGCGCCAACCCGGTTCCGAGTCGGCAGTTTCGAGGAGAATCTTGTGCAGTGCTGGGTAAGCCTTCGCCGGCATCTGCACGGCGAGCGCGCCACCGCCGGGGCGAGCCTGTTGGAGCAGGCGCGGAAAGAGCGCGTCGTGATTCGGCAGCCAGTGCAACGCGGCATTCGAGAAGACGAGGTCGTAGCCTTCGCCGGTTTCGTCTTTCCACGTCGCAACGTCGCCGAGCTGCCAGTCGTTCTGCGGAAATTCCACGCGGGCCGCGGCGATCATTTCGGCGGAATTGTCGAGACCGGTGAGTATCCGCGCGCCGGGCCAGCGCTCGCGCAGAACCGCGGTGCTGTTGCCGGGACCGCAGCCGAGATCGATGATGCGCGGCTGCTCCGTGTTCAACACAACGCGCGCCGCGAGATCACGCGCCGGCTGCGTGCGCTCGTCGGCAAAGCGAAGATACAGGTCTGGATTCCAAGTGTCGGTTGGCGTCGGCATCGGTGTGAAGGCGTGGAAAGCAAGCGCACTCTGCGCAAAAACTGCCCGCCGCGCCAGCGCCGGTCGTTCGGTCAATTCAACGCGCGTGGCGGTAGTAAAGAATCTGCCCCGACTCGAACGCGCCGGAATGATTGGCGAAGCCGCGGCGCACGCTGGCGCGTTGAAAATTGTGCCCGCCCGCCTGGATGATGTCCGGCCCTTCGGCAGCGAGCAGGGCGGCGGATTTTTGCGCCGGCCGCACGATGGCGATGTGGCCGGAGCGATCGGACTGCGGGTTTTTGTAAACCGCGACGACCAGCGCGCCACCGTTCGCGGCGTCCTGCGCTTCATTTGCGCCGGCTAGACGCTGCCAGCCGTTACGCACGCCATCCGCGCCGGCGAGCCAATCGGCCTGGGCGTTGGCGAGCAGTTTTTGCGCGTGCGCAGGCGGCGAAAGAATAGGCACGTCGAGTCGCGTGCAAGCCGCGGCGACAAAGACGCTGCAATGTGTCGAGGCGCGCATTGAGTCGCTTTTGTATTCGCCAGTGCGCCAGTGGACGTGCTGGTGCGCGAGCCAGCGGTGTTCGACATCCATCGCGTCGAGCGCGGCGGCAAGTTCCTCGCCGGCCGGCGTGACCGGTGCAGCGGCGCGCAGTGGCATCGGCAGCAAAAGCCAAAGCGCCGCGCTGCTGGCGAGGAGACCGGCGCGAGCGGCGGGCATGGTCAATTCACGAGCAACGTGGCGAGAAGGCCGTCGGCCAGCGGTCGGTCGTCGGCGAGACTCAAAATGCCGTCTCTCATCCGCGCCGACTCAGGGGCGCTCAAGCCGCCGAGGCGAAAGAGTTCGTCCGCTTTTTCCAAGAGCCGGGCTTCGCTCAATTTCTGGTCGGGATCGCCGCTGCACGCCGGGCGTTCGACGGCGAGCTTTCTGCCATCGGCGGTGCGCACGGTGACACGCGCGCCCCAGGCGTCGGGATAGGCGGAGACAAACGGCTCGCCAGCGCAGACGGTGACCCTCTGCCGAGTATCCGCGAAACGCTGCCGGCCGTCGGCGTCGAACGACGGGAAGCGCACGACGCCGTCGGTGAGCGCGGCGGCGACGCAGTGTTGGAGCGAGAACTTTGCGTTGTATTCGGTCTGCGGATCGGGCCGATCACAGACGTCGATGGCAGCGCGATACGTTTCGACTTCGATCTCCTCGATCGGCGCGCCAGCGAGGGTTTTGTGCAGCGCCAGCGCGGCGTCGATGGCTGGGTGCGTGTGTCGGCACGAAGGCCACGGTTTGATGGAGGTTTGATGCACGTGCCAGGCCGCGTCTGGGTCAGCGAGCAGCGCGTCGGGATTCGGGTCGGGGCACATGCCGGCGAAGAATCCGGCCTCGCCTTCGAGGATCGCGGGTGGGCCGGTGAAGCCGTCGAGCGCGAGGTCGGCGGCGACGACGCCGGCTTCGGCCGCGCGGCCGGCATGGAGGTGTTTGCTCATCGCGCTCGTTTTCAAAAATTCCCAAAAACCGGCGGCCTGCGTGCCAGCGTTGCCGAGGGCGTGGAGCGTTTGCGCATCGTCGAGCGCGAGCAGGTGCGCGGCGGCCATCGCGGAGCCGAACGGACCGCACGTCGCGGTGTTGTGAAAAATCTTGTAGTGCGCCGGGCCGACCGCCATGCCGACGCGGCAACACGCTTCGTAGCCGTGCAATACAGCGTCGAGCAGCGTGTGCCCGCGCGCGCCGACGCGCTGACCCAAAGCGAGGACAGCCGGTACGACCACGCAGCCGGGATGCGTGACGGACGCGCGATGGAGATCGTCGGTCTCCAGCATGTGCGACAGGCAGCCGATGAGGAACGCCTCGCGCGCGGTGTCGCGGGCGCTCTGGCGGCTTGCCCACTGGAGGACAACCTTCCCCGGCGGCGTGCTGCGTCCGCCCACCGCGCTGGCGACGGTGTCGAGCAGAAACATCGCGGCTTCGTGGCGGTCGGCGGCGGTGATCGGTTTCTGGCGGATCAGCGCGATCAAGCCTTCGGTGAGAGACGTTGCCGCCGCTCGGCGCGGCGGGGCGGCTTCGAGAATGGATGAGGCGTTCATAGATTCAATAGGCTATCGCAAGCGCTGCACTGTAGCGGCGGTCTATGACCGCCCCTTTTTGCGGGCGCGCCTATCCCTCAGAAGGGGTGGTCATAGACCGCCGCTACAGCTCCCTCTTACGAATTCTTGTTCGGGAACGGCGGGATCGGCGGCAGCTCGCGACCTTTGGTCTTCAGCTCTTCGAGTATGACCTCGATGCCTTTGTCGAGTTGCTGATCTTCGCCGCGGAATTCTTTCGCGGGATCGTTATCGACCACGATGTCCGGCTCGACGCCGTGCCCTTCCATGACAAAGCCGGCGCCGTCCTTGGAATAGAACGTGAACTCCGGCCGGAAGAGCTGGCCGCCGTCCGCCAGCGGCAGCGGATTGCGGATGCCGACGACGCCGCCCCAGGTGCGTTTGCCGATGAGCTTGCCGAGACCCAGTGTCTTGAAACGATAAGGGAAAATGTCACCGTCGGACGCGGAGAATTCATCAATCAGCGTCGTGATCGGACCGATGAACGTTTGCGGTGGATTAGTCGTCGGCACGCCGCTGTTGCGCGCCATGCTCACCATGACCAGCGCGCGCCGCAGCCGCTCGATGACCAGCGGCGAGACGAAGCCGCCGCCGTTGCCGCGCACATCGACGATGAGCGCCTTTTTGCGGATCTGCGGGAAGTATTGCTTCGTGAATTCGTTCAGCCCTTGCGTGCCCATGTCTGGGATATGGAGATAGCCGACTTTGCCGTCGGTTTTCTTGGTGACGTAATCGAGATTTTTCCGCACCCAGGCGAGATAATAGAGCGGCGCTTCGTCCGCGGTCGGCACGACGGTAATGTCGCGCGCGCCGTCGTCGGTCGGCTTCGAGTTCACGCGCAACGTAACCTGCTTGCCGGCGGTGCCGACCAGCGCCTCATACAGATTGGCGAGGTCTTTTACCGGCGTGCCGTTGATCGCCAAAAGGTAGTCGCCTTCCTTCACGTTCAGCCCGATGGCGGTGAGCGGCGAGCGGGTGCGCTCGTTCCAATTTTCGCCGGGCAGAATCTTGTCGATGCGATACGCGCGCGAACCCTGATCGCGCGAGAACTCCGCGCCGAGCAACCCAAGTTTGACGCGCGGCGTCTCCGGCCGTTCGCCACCGCCGGCGTAGGCGTGGCCGACGTTCAATTCGGAGATCAACTCGCCGATGAGATACGTGAGGTCGTTGCGGTGATTCACGAACGGCAGCAGCGCCGCGTATTTGTCGCGCATCGCCGGCCAATCGACGCCGTGCATGTTCGGCGCGTAGAAAAAGTCGCGCATCTGGCGCCAGCTTTCGTGGTAGATCTGCGTCCACTCGGCATGGCGATCGAGCCGCAGGTCGAGGCCGGAGAGCTTGACCTTGTGGTCCTTGGTTTCGAGCTTGTCCTTCGGCAGGTCGATGATCGCGTATTCCTTGTCCTGCTTGACGAGCATTTTCTTGCCGTCGTGCGTGATCTCGTAGGCCTGGACCTTGCCCAACTCGGTCTCCTTGCGGTCTTTCAAATTGTAAACCGCGAGCGTGCGTTTCTGACTGCCCTGCGGGCCGTCGTCATCGTCATCGGCGCCGTCGTCGCCAGCGGTGCGGCGGGAGTAGAAGATTTTGTCGTCCACCATCCGCAGGTCGCGGTAGTCGGCGGAACGGATCTTCAGCGCCTCGATGCGCTCCTTCAGGCCCTCTTCATCGACGGTGACGGTCACCGGCTTTTTCGACGCATCTTTGTTGTCATCCTTTTTCTTATCGCCATCGGACTTGTCTTTGTCGTCCGACTTTTTGTCGTCGTCCTTTTCGCCGACTTCATCGCTCTTCGGCGCCAGCGGCGACTTCGTCGCCTTGGCGAGCGTGACGAGATAGACGCGCTCCATGTCGCGATAGACGTTGGCGAATTCGTTGTCCGCAAACGTCGGCCGGAAATCGCGGCTCGAAGTCAGCAGGAGAAACTTGCCGTCGTCGCTGAACACTGGGCTGCCGGAGGCATACCAGCCGTCGGTGACTTCGATCTTCTTGTTCCCGGCGAGCGAAAAGAGCCACACCTTCGGCATCACCTCTTCTTCCTGCCGCGACCAAGTGATCCATTGGCTGTCCGGCGACCAGTTGTATTCGCGAATTTCGAACGTCTTCACCTGATCGACCAGCGTGACCGCTTTGCTGCCGACATCCACGAAGCGCAGTCGCTGCAGCCGGTCGCTCCAGAGCAGCTTCTTGCTGTCCGGCGACCAGACCGGCGCGTAGTAATAGGTGTCCGCGTTGCGTGTGATTTGCTGCGGCTCGCCCTTGCCGTCCTGCGCGCGGACGTAGAGCTCGTTCTCGCCGGTCGCGTCGGAGATGTAGGCGATGGATTTGCCGTCTGGCGACCAAGTGGCGTCACGCTCGTGAGCTTTCGCGTTGTTGTTCGTCAACGAACGCGGCGAGCCGTCCTTCGCGGGCACGGAGAAAATTTCGCCGCGCGCGACGACGCCGAGACGCTTGCCGTCCGGAGCGGGTCGCACCGATTCCTGGTGTTTCGACGCATCGACGAACGCCTGACGGCCGCTCGCGAAATCTTCCTTCACCGTGATCGGCACGATCGCCGCCTGGCCGCTCTTGAGGTCATACCGCCAGATGTAGCCGGCCTGCTCGAAGACGACGGCATCCTTGCCGATGGACGGAAACTTGATGTCGAAATCCTTGAAGTTCGTGTGCTGCTTCGTTTCCTTCGTCGCGAGATCGGTGGAGAAAAGATTCATCCGGCCGTCGCGGTCCGAGATGTAATAAATCTGGTTGTCCGGTCCCCACATGGGGCAGATGTCCTGCGACGGGTTGTTCGTCAGGTTTTCGGTCACGCCGGTCTTCAGATCGAAAATCCAGACGTCGTCCGCCATGCCGCCGCGGTAGTGTTTCCAAGTGCGAAATTCCCGGAACACGCGGTTGTAAGCCATCTTGGAATCATCCGGCGAAAACGAGACGAAGCCGCCGCGCGGCACCGGGAGTTGTTTCGGCAGCTCGCCTTCCGGCCCGACCGCGTAGAGCTGGCCGATGAAGTCGTTGAACACGCGCATACGCGAGCGGAAGACGACCCAAGGATAGGTATTCATCCAAGTCATCACGAGATTGTTCGGCCCCATGCGATCGGAGATGTCATCGCGGCCGAGCGTGGCCGTGGTGGTCAGCCGTTTCGGCGGCGTGCCGCCGTCGGCCGGCATCGTATAGACCTCGGTGTTGCCGTCGTAGTGCGAGGTGAACGCAAGCTGCTTGCCGTCCGCCGAAAACCGTGGGAACGCACTGTAGCCCGGCCCGCTGGTGAGCCGTCGCGCGGTGCCGCCGGCCTTATCAACGGTGTAAAGCTCGCCGGCGTAGGTGAAGACTATCTGCGCGCCGTTTGTCGCCGGAAAACGCAGCAGGCGCGTGGTGTTGGCGGGCGGCGGGTTTTGGTTTTGCGCGAGCGCGGTGGTTACGGAGAAAAGAAGGAGGAACAGCGAGAGAAGACGCAAGGGGGATCGCATAAGAAGGGTTTCTCAGACAAAAACGAACGTCAGATGTTCGTTGAAGCCGGCGCGAGCGCAAGAAGCCGGCGGCAGAATCGCGCGCGGAACGGAAAGGTTCTCCAGCGATCAGCCGCGCGCGTATTGGTCGTCGCTGACGGCTTCCAGCCACTCGATGTCTTTCTCGCCATCGGATTGTTGCATGGCGAGATGCGTCATCGTGCCCGTGGGCGTTGCGCCGTGCCAGTGCTTCGTGTCGGCGGGAATGCTGACGGTGTCGCCGGTGGCGAGTTCGACGATCGGCTCGCCCCAGAATTGCAATCGGCAATTGCCGGAGACGATGTGCAAAATCTGGCCGCGCGGGTGCGTGTGCCAATGGGTGCGTGCACCGGGTTTAAACGAAACGCGCACAAAGCGGATCGCGCCCTCGCCGGTGAGTTTCATCAGTTCGTCGTTCCACGCGGTGCCGGTGACCCATTCCGAGGGCATACGTTTGGAGACGAGCGATTTTGCAGGGACGATTTTCATAAGCAGCCGGCAAGCATAGCGCATCGTTGCCGAGCCGGCTCGGTTCGCTCGTGCGCGGAAAACGCGGACTCAGACCGCCCCTTCGTCTTGCGTGGAAGATGCGTCGGTGGCAGCGTCTCGCCGTGGGCGAAGTCCGAGTGGGAGTGAAGCTGAGCAACGCGATGGATGTCGCCATGGCGCGGCGCGAGCTTATCGCGCGCGGAGAGATTCGCAGCGTCAACGTCCAGGCCGTGGTGGACACCGGGGCGGTGCGTTCCTGCATGCCGGTCGATGTGATGCAGCAACTGGGGCTGCGCGCGGCCCGGCAAATCAACGCGCAGATGGCCAACGGCCAGACGCTGAGCGTCGAGATGACAGAGCCGGTGGACATGGAAATTCTGAGCCGCCTGGTTTCCGAAGCCTTTCTCGTGCTCGGCAGCGAAGTGCTCATCGGTCAGACCGCGTTGGAGGCCACGGATTTGTTGGTGGACTGCAATCAACAAAAAGTGATCCCCAACCCCGATCATCCCAACTCGGCGGTGATTCGGATTCGTTAGCGCTTTGTGGGACGAACGCTCACCCGCGCTGCACCAGCGCGATGCCGGCGGCGATGGCGGCCAGGCCGAAGAGATCACGCGCGGCGACCGGCTCGTGCAGCAGGATCGCGCCAAGCGCCAAACCGAACGCAGGCGTCAGATAATAATAGGCGCTCACCCGGCTGGCCTCTCCGTGGGTCAGCAGCCAGAACCAGAGCAGCGACGCGCCGACGCTGAGCACGAGCACGAGATAAACGAACGCGCCGACCAGCGACGGCGTCAGCGCCTCGACATGCGGCGCGCCTTCGAGCAGCGCGGCCGCGGGGATCATCGCCAGCCCCGCGGCGACCATCTGAATCGCGGTGACGACCATGAGATCGTCGCGCGCCGCGACGAAGCGTTTGAAGAGCACCGTCGAGCCGACGCTCGACAACACGCCAACGAACGCCAGCGCCGCGTCCGCCGGCCGCCCGCTCGGCGTGCCGTTGCGCGCGAGCACGATGGCCACCACGCCGCCGAAACCGAGCAAGGAGCCGACGAGTTTTTTCAGCGACAACGACTCGCCGAGCAGCGACGGCGCGAGCAACGCGAGCACGAGCGGGTTCGTGCTGGCCACGATCGCGC
>CAXTRS010000166.1:0-1455 GCA_964246635.1 uncultured Chthoniobacterales bacterium
GTCCAAGGCCCGCCTCCGCTGCCGCCGCCGCCCGCTGCTGCTCCCGTTCCGGGGCCGCCGCCGTTGCCGGAAACGGCGGCCGTTTCCCCCGCCCCGCGCTTGCACGAAGCGTTCGTGGTCCACCAAGTCGTCGCGCTCGGCAACGGAGGCGTGCAACTGATGCAAACGCAGCGCACCGACGAGGCCGAAGCGCTCCTGCGCCGCGCCCTTGCGCTCGCCGAGGAGAAGCTCGGCGCCGAGCATGCCGCGACCGCCACTTGTTTGAGCAACCTCGGCGAATGCCTCAGCCAGAGCGGTCGCTTCGACGAAGCCGAACGCATCCTGCGCCGCGCCGTGAACGCCGCCGAAGACGTCCATGGCGTGGACGCGGCCGAGACGGGCACGGCGCTCAACAACCTCGCCCTCGTGCTCCGGCGCACGGAGCGGTTGCGGGAAGCCGAGCCGCTGTATCGCGCGGTGCTGGCGATCTTCGAGAAAGCCTACGGCCCCGACAGCATGGAGGTCGCCGGCGCACTGAACAATCTTTCGCAAATCCTCCAGCACACCGGTCGTTCCGAGGAGGCCGAGCCGCTCATGCGCCGCGTGATCGGTCTCTTCGAAAACCATTTCGGCGCCGAGCATCCCAACGTCGCCATCGCGCTGAACAATCTCGCCCGCCTGCTCGCAGCCACCGGGCGCGACACCGAGGCCGAGCCGCTTTCGCGCCGGCACCTGCGCATTTTTCAAAGCTTCGAGGATTCCACGGGGGACGAGCACGCCTGCAAAAGCGCCGCCATCGACGGCTACGGCGGTTTGCTGAAAACTCTCGGCCTCAGCGACGCGGACATCCGCGCCCGGATCGACGCCGTGCTCGCAGGACGCGAGGTGAACGACCTCTCCGGCCATGGAGGCGACGCCGCTGTGAATGCCCCGGACTTCAATGCACTTTCCGCAGCCGCGAACGCGCCGGGCGCCGGCATCGAGGAAAACAACGAACTCTACGCGGCGGTGTTTCGATTGCAGGATTGGTTTTTCATCGCGCGCGGCGAACTGCCCAACGTGCGGCCTTACATCGCGGCCAATCCGACGATCGTGAATGGCGCGCCGATGGTGAAGGCCTTCACCGACACGGCCCGGCTGCACACCTTTGCCAGGGAGTGCGGGCTCACCGGCCCCGACGGCGACGTGCAGATTCTCTCCCTGCCCGTGGCCGGCATCCTGCCGACAATCGAGAGCTACGCGGCCCAAGGCGTGACCTACCTTCACTTCAACGCCGACGCCTCCAGCCACGGTTTCTACGTGCCGCTTGTGCAAATGCCCATCATCCGTCGGCACCTCGAAAAGGAAGGCCTGCTCCCACGGCTGTGAGAAAATTTTTCCCGCGCGCGAGCTAAGTGCTCACACATCAGTAACGCGGCGGATGTTCTGAGAGGGGGGGTGGGGGGGGGGCGCGGCGGGGGGGGCGAGAGGAGCGGG
>CAXTRS010000166.1:1465-10242 GCA_964246635.1 uncultured Chthoniobacterales bacterium
TTCCCGGCGAGACGCCGGCAACGGCAGGCGGGACGCCCACCCTAACCCGGAACATCCGCCGCAATAGATTCGCTCCTATCCCTACGGCAACCGCAGCACCTTCGCGGTCTTCGGAAAATTGCGCTTCAGGTAACCCACCGGCTCGAACGGCCAGAGCGTGTTGCCTTCCTCGATCATCGCGCGGAACTCAGTGCGATCCTTGGACAATCCTTCGTCGAGAGCTTTTGCCAGTTTCTCGTCGCCCAGCAGGTGCATCACCGTGCACAAAACCGTCTGGTGCGTCTCGGCCGCCGCGCCATCGCCGCGGAAGGCGAAGTAGCGCTTCATCGCCGCCGGCTCGCCTTTCGCGGCGGCACGGGCCAGCGCGTAATAGTCCAGCCCCTCGCGGCGCGCATAGACGTTCAGCTCATCGCCCGGCCCGCCGTCCACGATGTCCGTGGGCGCTGCATGAAAGCGCACCCGGCTGGCGTGCATCCAGCCGGTCTGACCCGAGGCCAGTGTCACCTTCACCCATTCGGCAAAACTCCCGGCCCGGCTCTCGAACGCGAAGACCTCGCCAGCGATCACTTTCGCCACGACCGGCGACTCCGTGCTCGCTCTCACGCGCACGTTGGTAAAGCCGTCCGGATCGTTGATGACGCCGCGGTTTTGCGCGCGCGCAAACGAGGTCAGCGCCGTGGCGAGGAGGAGGCAGAGGGCGAGGAGAAAGCGGGCGCTCATGCGACTGGATATTATTCGTTCTTAGCTGTTTCATTCGTTCTTACATCCGCATCGCGCGCCATGAAACCTTTCCCCCGTGCCGCCACTATTGCCCTGCTGTTCTTCGCCACGTTCGCGCTCAGCCTCCGCGCGGAAGACAAAAAGGTGGACGTCTCCAAAATCTACGGACGCATCCAGATCGTGAAGAGTTTTCCCGACTACAAAGTGCAAGCCGTGAAAAGCTTTCCCGACCTCAAGGTGGAAATCGTGGACAGCTTCCCGAGTTCCGCCGGCAAATGGCAGATCGTCGATTCGTTTCCCGATTTCAAAATTCAACTCGTCGAGTCGTTCCCGGACTTCAAAGTTCAGTTCGTCAACAGCTTCCCCGGGCCGGCGAAATAAGCGACCTCGCTGGCAACCGCCACCGCACCCGCGGGACGGGAAGACGATGAGTGCCAACGCCACACCGCACACGCCGGAGGAAGTGTCCGTCCGCCATGTGCAGGACTATGCGATGCAGCTCGAGCCGCGGTTTCACGAAGGCGTCATGGCGGCGAGCGACGAGATCGAGCGGGTCCACTTTGAGTTCCATGATACGAAAGGCGACCGGGTGCCTTTCGCATGGAAGACGCACGGGGAAGGCGAGCAGTTGGTGGAATTGGAAAACCTCGATCTGCGCGGCAAACATTTGATTGCCATCGGCATGTCGCCAGCGGTGCTGGCGCGTCTCGGTTACCCGGATCGGGATCCGATCAATCCCAAGGAAACGTTTTGGGATTGGGCGGAAATCCGCTGCGGCTCGCGCCGCCTGTGGGCGCACAAAATGCGGCTGAACTTCATCGATCCAACAACTCCCACGGTGATCTACTCGCCTTTTCCCGGGCAAGTCTGAGCGCTTGTGCGCGCTCCCGGCCGTCGCATCAAAACCAGGCGAAAAACCAGCCGTAGAGCGCGCGGGCCGCGGCCGGCCACACGGCGAAGAGGAGATAGCCGGCCAGCGAGAGCGCGGCATTGATCGTCCGGTAGAGGTAGCCTTGGAAAAACGCGCCGGTCGCGCTGCTGGCGCCCCAACTCACGACCAACCCGAGGAAGTAAAGCACGGCTGCCGCCAGCCACGAAGCGCCCGCCGCATGACTCGTCACCGCGAGCGCGGTGAACGCCGCCCAGCCGGTCTGCACGCAGGCGCTGACGAACAAATTCACGAGCACATAGGCGTCTGACGGTGGGTCGCTGTCGATGCGGAACAACTTCTGCAAAAGCGCGCTGACATAAAACGCTGCATAGACCGCGAGCAAGAAAATGCAGAAGCCCCTGGCCAGTTGGCCCGCGAGCGCCGCCTTCCCAAATGGCCAGAGCAGCAGGGCGCTCAAAATCAGGATGACCCCTTCGATGCCCAAGGCAATCAGCAGATCGAGGCCAATCTTGCGGCCACTCTCTGACATGCGGCGCATCTCCCAAATCTGTTTGCCGCTATGGCTTCGCGCTGCCCTTCGGTGGGTCGATGAACCGGAGCGAGTGAATGATGGCCAGCCCGGTGCCCTTGGACGCCAGATCGGGAGGATTTTTCACGTCGCTGAGTTCCGTGTCGGCCATCAGGAAAGCAAACACGCCGCCCGGCTCTTTCGGGTGCAGGATACCGACCAGTTTCACGGCGTAATGCTCGCCTTTCGGGCTGGTCATGTGGGCGTGGACGCACGCGGCGTCGTTGCCACCGATCTTCGTAGCGTAGGCTTCGAGAAACATCACCTTTTCGTAACCGCGTGACGCGCTGGGGAGCCCCTGGGTGGTGAGCAAATGCGCGCAGTGTTTGAGCCGGTCGGCCGGGTCGGGCTGGAGCGGGACGGTGAGGTTGGTCAACCGCAGGATTTCGATGGCCCGCTTGTCCGCGGTGGCCGTGGTGAACTTCACCAGCTCGGGAGCGCCCGATTGTTTGCCGCCGGGCGCGAAGTAAATCTCCCCCTTCGGCACCACGACCGTGAAGGGCGCGCTCGGCGGCGTGCTGTTTTCATACTTGGTGGTGAACGCCGCGTCCACGGTGACCGGCGTGCCGGAGTAGGCGCCTTTGACGCTGAGGCCAGGCACGCTGAAGTCCCCGACCGACTCTTGCTTGAACGGCAGCGGCGGCAGCTTTTTGAGATCGATTGCCTGCTGTTGAGGCTGCCCCGCGTCTCCTTGGGCCGGTGGTTGCTGAGCGAGAAGAGGCGATGTTATGGCGAGCAAGGCAGCGGCTAAATGCGGGAAGTATTTCCATTTCATCAGGGCAGGGGGTTTCACCGGTTTTCTGGATGGCGGCTTTCTCCTTGTCAATCCCCACGCGACGGCAGTAGCTGTTTTCATCGGATGCTGCGTGCGTGGCGCAGCCAGGGACTCCCCGGCTTTTCCACGCACAAGATTTGCTTCATTCACCCGCTGCCCGTGCGCGAGAGCGTGCGCGGCGCGCCGCACCGCATGAAGACAAACTTTTCGGGCCTGCGAAATCGCGCTGCCGGGTTGGCAGCGGTGGTGGTGGCGTTTCTGCTGCCGGCGTCGCCGGCGCGCGCGAGCATCGACGCCGACGGTGACGGGTTGAGCGACGTGTGGGAAAGCGCGTTCAACGCGGGCGCACTCGTCGCCGACGCGCTCGCGCCCGATGGCAGCGGGATGACCAACCGGCAAAAGTGCGCGGCGGGGCTGAACCCGTTCGATCCCAAGGCGAGGCTGAAAATTTCGGCGGCGGAACTCGCCGGCGGCAATGTGACCTTGCATTGGGCATCCGTGGTCGGCAAACGTTATCAAGTTTACACCAGCGCAGACATTGCGGTGGTGAACAGTTGGCAGCCGCTCGGTGGCCCGCTCTTAGGTAACGGCGGAGAGCTTGGCCCGACGTTCGCGATCACGGGCGCGACACAGATATTTTTCAAAGTCACCGTCTCCGACATCGACTCCGACGGCGATGGGTTGAGCGATTGGGAAGAGCGCCAGCTCGGCTTCGATCCGTATTCCGCCACGACCGACGGACTCACCAGCGACTACACGCGCGCGCAAGCCGCGCTCACAGCCTCGACGGCCACGGTGACAATGAGCGCGAGCGATTCGTTCGCCGCCGCGGCGAGCGCGGACCTTGGCGCGTTCACGATCCTGCGCAGCGGCCGGCCGGAGGCGATCACCGTCGCGCTCAGCGTCGCAGGCACCGCGATCGTCGGCATCGATTTCCAGGCCTTGCCGGCGAGCGTGACACTGCCCTTCGGCATCAACTCCGCGACCGTGCGCGTGACACCGCTGCCGACCGCGGCGACGACCGCGCGCACCGTGATTTTATCTGCCAATCCAGGCGCGGGCTATACGGTCGGTGCACCGGCGAACGCCACAGTTTCCCTTGCGCCAACGCCCGGCACCGGCGCGGTGTTGCAGGAGGTTTGGTATGGCCTGGCGTGGGGCGCGGTGGACTTGATTCCGCAGACTCAGCCGCCTACGACCTCGCGCCTGCTCACCACGCTCGAGCAGGCGACGAACGCGCTCCTCGGCGACAATTACGGCACGCGCATTCGCGGTTACCTCATCGCGCCGACGACTGGCAATTACACGTTCTGGATCGCCAGCGACGACCAGAGCGAACTCTGGATCGCCAACGACGACCAGCCCGCCAGCCTGGTGAAACGCGCGAACGTTTCGAGTTGGACCGGCCGGCGCGAGTGGAACAAAGAGCCAAACCAAAAATCCACGCTGCTCGCGCTCACCGCCGGCCGGAAATACTACTTCGAGGTCCTCCAGGCCAACGGCGGCGGCGGCGAAAATCTCTCCGTCGGCTGGCTCAAACCTGGACAAACCGGCACCGTGCCCTCGGAGATCGTCGGCGCCACGGCCGGCACGCTGGCGCCTTACGTCCCGGTCGTGCGCCCGCCGGATGGCTCGACGCTTTACTTCACCAATCTCGTGCCCCAATCCGGAGTGACCTCCAGCGGCCGCGGCTCCGCGACGCTGCGCCTCAGCGCGGACGAAACCTTCGCCGTGGTCGCGGTGAACTACAGTGGCCTCACCGGGCCAAAAATCGCCTGGCACGTCCACGGCCCGGCGGACGCAAACCAAAGCGCCGGCATTCTCTTCGACCTCGACACCACACCGCCGCAGGCAGATGGCACGTATCTCTGGACCATTACCCAGGCCGGAGCCAACACGCCGGCCGACATCGTCACCGCGATCAAGGCCGGGCGCACGTATGTCAACGTCCACACCGCGCAATATCCCAACGGCGAAATCCGCGGCCAGTTCGCGCGCTCCGCGGCCACCGGCTCGTTCACGCCGCCGCCCGCGCCGCCGGCGTTGCCGCCGGGCTTGCCGACCGCCAACGACGCCGCGCGCTTCCTCACGCAAGCGACCTTCGGGCCGACGACTGAGACGATCGCGCAAGTCCAAGCGAACGGTTTCGACGCCTGGCTCAACGAACAATTCGCCGCGCCACTAACGCTGAACCTGCCGCAGATCGACGCGCGCATCGCCGCCGGCGAGCAGGACCGCATCGAGTGGCTCTTCGAAGCGTGGTGGAAAAACGCGCTCACCGCGCCCGACCAGCTCCGCCAGCGCGTCGCCTTCGCGTTGAGCGAAATCCTCGTCGTCTCCTCCAACCGCGCCGGGCTGGAAGGCGAAGTCGTCGGCTTGTCGAACTTCTACGACCTGCTCCTGCGCGACGCCTTCGGCAACTTCCGCCAATTGCTCGAAGACGCCACCCTCAACCCGGCGATGGGCCAGTATCTGGACATGGTCCACAACGACAAGCCGGACCCCGCGACGGGCCAGACACCGAACGAAAACTACGCGCGTGAAATCCTCCAGCTTTTTTCCATCGGCCTGAACAAGCTGAACCCCGACGGCACGCTCGTGCTCGACGCGCAGAGCCGGCCGGTGCCCACGTATGACCAGGCCGTGGTCTCCGGCTTCGCGGGCGTGTTCACCGGCTGGTATTGGGCGCAGAGCGGCACGCCGGTCTGGTGGTATGTGGGGCCGAATTTCCGCGCGCCCATGCAAGTGCAGCCCGCGCACCACGACAGCGCCAATCCGAAGCGCCTGCTCGACAACGTCGTGCTGCCCGCTGGCCAGACGCCGGCGCAGGATCTCAAGGACGCGCACGACCTCATTTTCAACCATCCCAACGTTGGACCATTCATCTGCCGGCAGCTCATCCAGCGACTGGTGACGAGCAACCCCAGCCCGGCCTACGTGTATCGCGTCGCGCAGGCGTTCGCAAACAACGGCCAGGGCGTGCGCGGCGACCTGAAAGCCGTGGTCCGCGCGATCCTGCTCGACTACGAAGCGCGCACGACGACCGTGCTCGGCGCCGCCGGTTTCGGGCATCAGCGCGAGCCGCTTCTGCGCCTGGCCAACGTCCATCGCGCGTTCCATTCCGCCTCGCAGACCGGCGAGTTTCAGACCTATGACCTGACTGACTCGATCGGCCAGAACCCGTATCTATCGCCGACGGTTTTCAACTTCTTCTACCCCGACTACGTGCAGCCCGGTCCGCTCGCGACCGCGGGTCTCGTCGCGCCGGAATTTCAGATCACCACCGACAGCACGGCCATCGGTTCGGCGAACGTGCAGCGCGACGAAGTGTTCCGTGTCGCCTCGCAAACACCGTCGCCTTTCGTCATCCCGAATCTCTCCGCGCAAACCGCGCTCGCGTCGAATCCGACCGCGCTGGTCGATTCGCTCAACGTGCTCCTGCTCAACGGCCAGATGTCGTCGCAAACCCGCACGATCCTCATCAACGCAATCACCGCGATCCCGGCGAGCAACCCGCTGCTGCGCGCGCAATCCGCCGTTTATCTCATCGTGACCTCACCCGATTTCGTCATCGCGAAATAGCGAAGGAGCGTTGCGGGTTGCGAGTTGCGAGTTGCGCGTCCCGCTTCGCGTGAAACATCAGCGAAAAGGAAAAATTCCGACCCGCAACCCGCAACCCGCAACCCGCAACCCGCAACTCTCCGCCATGAGCCTTTCCCGCCGCACCTTCATCCGCCAGGCCGCGTGTGCCGCGCTCGGCACGACTTCCATCGCTTCGACGGTTTGGAATCTGCGCGCGATCAATTCCGCCTACGCGCAGACCGGCGGCGGTGACACGGATTTCCGCGCGCTGATCTGTCTCTTTCTCTACGGCGGCAACGACGCCAACAACCTGCTCGTGCCGCGCGACAGCGCCGGCTACGCGAGCTACGCCGCCACGCGCGGAGTGCTCGCGCTGCCGCAAGCCTCGCTGCTGCCGATCACGCCCGCGACGAGCGACGGCCGCGCCTACGGCTTGCACCCCTCGGTGCCGGAGTTGGCGGCGTTGTTCAACACGAACAAAAAGCTCGCGATCCTCGCCAACGTCGGCACGCTCGTCGCGCCGGTGACGCGCGCGAACTATCTCGCCGGCACCGCCGCGTTGCCGCCGCAGCTTTTCTCCCACGCCGACCAATCCGTGCAGTGGCAAACCTCCTGGCCCGACACGCCGCCGGCGACCGGCTGGGGCGGCCGCATGGCCGATCTGTTGATCTCGCTCAACGGCAGCGCGCAGGTCTCGATGTCCATCTCGCTCGCCGGCACGAACACGTTCCAAGTCGGCAACCAAGTCTTCCAATACCAGGTCTCGCCCTGGGGCACGATTGGGTTGAACGACCAGTATTATCCCAGCGGCACGACGCGCATGCAGGCGGTGCAGCAGATGCTGAATTTGCCGCGCCAGAATTTGTTCGAAGCCGAGTTTGCGAAGATCACCAACCGCGCGATCGCCAACAACGCGCTGCTCTCCACGGTCCTGCCGGGCATCACGATCAACACGCCGTTTCCGTCGAACAACTACCTCGCCAGCCAGCTCCAGATGATCGCCAGGCTCATCGCCGCGCGCGGGGCGCTCGGCATGAAGCGGCAGATTTTTTTCTGCGCCGTCGGCGGGTATGACACACACGGCGACGAACTCGACGCGCACGCGGGTTTGCTCACCGAATTGAGCCAAGGCATGAACGCGTTTTACCAGGCGACCGTCGAGCTCGGCGTCGCGGATCGCGTGACGACGTTCACCGCCTCCGACTTCGGCCGCACCTATGCCACGAACGGATCAGGCTCCGACCACGGCTGGGGCAATCACCAGCTCGTGATGGGCGGCGCGGTGAAGGGCGGCGACATTTACGGCACCGTCCCGACGCTCCAGGTCGAAGGCCCCGACGACACCGACGAGGGCCGCTGGATTCCGACGACCTCGGTCGATGAATATTCCGCCACGCTGGCGAAATGGTTCGGCGTGACTGCCGGCAATTTGTCCGCCGTGCTGCCCAACATCGGCCGCTTCGCCCGGCCTGATCTTGGGTTCATGCTGTGATGACAGTCAAGGTAGGGACGCACCCATTCGGCTTCGCTCAGGGCAGGCTCTCCGGGGCGTCCGCGACTTTCTTGCTGCTGAGCGGAAATTCTCCACGCACACCAAATTCTACGGACGCCTCGGAGATGCGTCCCTACCTGGATAACCCAAGTGAGAGCCGCCACCGTTTTCGTTCTCTTCAGTGCTATCGCCGGCTTTGGTGCAGCGTTCTTTTTTCGATCGAAACCAGAGGCTGCTCACCACTTGGCCGCGCCCGCGCCAACCGCCGCGACAGCCGGCTCGCAACCTTCGAATGAAAGCTCTGCGCCGGCATCGCTGCCATCCGCACCAGCCGATGCGAACACGCAACCGGCGAGTGCAACGTCACTCGGCGCGGCGGCGGCAACGCCAGCGCTGGCGCCGCACTTTCAAACCGGCAACGCCGCACAGAGCCGCGCCGCGTCCGCCGACTCCGAACTGCTCGCGGTGCGCGGCATGTTGCGCGATTACCGCGCGACGTTCGGCCAAAATCCGGTCGGCACAAACCGCGAGATCACCCGCGCGCTGCTCGGCAACAATCCGCGTGGCGTGCGCTTCACTTTCAGCGCCGACGCGGCCGGCCGCGAGCCGCGCCTCGACGCGCGCGGGGGTCGCCCGCCGCGACGAGCTGATCGGTCCCAAGCGCTGAGACTCAGGTGGCTCGTCGGCCCGCCGGGGCGACGCCGTCGACCCGCCGCCGGGGCCCTTCGACGCCGCCGTCGCCGTGCAG
>CAXTRS010000167.1:0-10135 GCA_964246635.1 uncultured Chthoniobacterales bacterium
CGCCGTCGCGCCTTCCGCCGGGGCGCACGACAGGATGCGGCGGCCGCGGCCGGGGCGGGGGACGGGGCGCCGCACCTGCGAGTTCCCCGCCCCGCGGGGCGCGCGGCCGGCGGCGGCGGCGTTCGCCACCGGCAGGTAAACGCTGAAGAGACCGAGCGGCACCGGCCGGCCTGAGTCAGGCGCGGGGGAGTGCTCGGCGAAAACGGTGGCGCCGAGGGCAGCGAGAGCGCGGCGAACGTCGGCGGCGGGGGCGGTGCCGTCGAGGTAAACGTCGGCGACCACGCGGCCGGCATCGTCGAGTTTTACCCGGTCGCCAAACACCGCGTTCATGCGCGCTCGCAAGGCGGTCTGGCGTTGCGCAGGCGTGCTGGCGGCAGGTTGGGCAGAGTGCCACTCGGCGAGTTCGCGCAGGCCGCCGGCGAGATTGGGCGGGACGGCTGCGGTGTCCTGCGCGCGGGCAAGCGAAGGCGCGAGGAAAGCGGGGCAAAGGAGGAGAACAACGGCACGAAGGAGTTTCATACAACAAGACAACTTCTTTAACGGCTAATGCCCAGCGTAGGGCAGGAAAATCGCGGCGGCGGTGGAGAAATAAATCACCAGGCCGGTGACATCAACCAGCGTGGCGACAAATGGCGCGGAACTCGTCGCGGGATCGAGCCGGGCGAGTCGCAGCGCGAAGGGCAGCAGCGCGCCGGAAAGACTGCCCCACAGCACGATGCCGACGAGCGCGATGCCGACGGCGAGCGCAAGGATGTTCGGGTGCGGGCCGTAGTCGGCGAAGTGCAATTGCGCCCAGAGCAGGATGCGGATGAACCCGAGCGCGCCAAGCAGCACGCCGAGCGAAAGTCCGCTGAGCACCTCGCGGCCCGCCACGCGCCACCAGTCGCCGAGCTGCACTTCGCCGAGCGCCATCGCGCGCACCACGAGCGTCGAACTCTGCGAGCCGGAATTGCCGCCGCTCGAAATCACCAGCGGCAGGAAGAGCGAGAGCACGACGGCATTTTTGATCTCGTCCTCATACGTCTGCATCGCGCTGGCGGTGAGCATTTCGCCGATGAAGAGCACGGCCAGCGGCGCGCCGCGTTTGCGGAACATGTCCCAAAAACGGCTCGACAAATACGGCATCTCGAGTTCCGCCGACAGGCCGCCGAATTTCTGGATGTCTTCGGTCGCCGCTTGCTCGGCGATGTCGAGCACGTCGTCCACCGTCACCACGCCGAGGAGCCGGCCGCCGGAGTCGGTGACGGGCAGGACGGTGCGGTCGTATTTGCGGAAGACTTCGACGGCGCTTTCTTCGCTGTCGGTGACGGTCAGCGAGGTGAAATTTTCCTGCATGAGATCGCTCACCCGCGCGTCGAGCGGACGGATGAGGAACTCGCGGATGCGCACATCGTCCACGAGCCGGCCGCGTTCATCGACGACGTAGAGCACGTTGAGCGTTTCGCTGTCTTCGCCGCGCGCGCGGACGTGGTCGAGCACCTCGCGCACGGTCCAGTCCGGGCGGATGGCAACGAAGTCCGGCGTCATCAAGCGGCCCACGCTGTCCTCGGGATAGCCGAGCAGATTTTGCGCGATGGCGCGTTCGGCCGGCGAGAGTTTCGCGACGATGCCGCGCACGGTTTCCGCGGGCAGTTCTTCGAGCAGCGCGGTGCGGTCGTCGGGCGACATCTCGTTGAGCAGTCGCGCCGCGCCTTCCTGGCCCATCGAGTGGATGAGTTCCTCCTGCTGGTCGGCGTCGAGGTATTCGAAAATGTCGGCCGCAAAGTCCTGCGGCATCACGCGGAAGACGACGACTTTGTCATCCTGGGGCAAGTCCGCGATGACCTCCGCGAGATCGGCCGGCGGCCACTCGCAAAAGAGCGCGCGCAAGCCCGCGAAATCGCGCGCTTCGACGAGGCTCTGCACCTCGGGCTGGAGCAGCTTGCCGAGCATGGCGGAAGGGAGAAAACCAAGGATGCAAACCCACGAAAAACCGCTGCCCCCGGGCGGCGGCCGAAGACTTTTGCCACGGGCGTCAGTGCGTGCCTAGCGAAAAACGCGGGGCGCGCCATTTCTTCTGTAGCGGCGGTCTTTGCCCGCCCTTGGTCGCGACGTGTTCTCCGAAAATATGGGCGGTCATAGACCGCCGCTACAGGGCGGATCAAAACGTCCCGCGCAACGCGATCGCTCCGTAAGGCGCACCGTTCTCGTGCCGGTAGCGCGCGTCGGCCCGGTAAAAATCGAACTCGCGATACGGCAGGTAGCCGGCTTCGACGTTGAACGTGATCGTCGGCGTCACCTTCCAGTTCACGCCGGCGCCGACGCGCACTTCGCTGTAGGTCAGCACGGCCCGATTCAAGCGTGGGTCGCCGTGTGTGTCGCCGAAACGGTCGTCCACCCGGAACGTGTTTTCCTTCAATTCCGCGCCGGCGTAAAAGCTTAGCGCCGAGTTGAATTCGTATTCCAGCCGCGGCGTCGGCAACACGGCGTTGGCGACCAGGCGCGGCGCGAATTTCCAACGCACGCCGCCGCCGCCGAGCACCGGGTATTTGCGATCGACGTGAACGCTCACGCCGAGCACGAGCTGAAAATCCGGGTTGAAAAAATACGTGCCGCCGAGGACGAACGGCGCGTTGAAATCGCCCGAGCGGACGTGCTGAAACAAGGTGCCGTAAAGCCCCGGCTGGACTTCGGCGCGCACGAGGATGGATTCCGAAAGCCGCGTGTCGAGCCCGAGCACGAGGCTGATCGCCTGGAGCGTGTTCGGCAGCGGTGCGTTGTTGGTAGAAAACCCGAATGAGTAGCGCTCCCATTCCGCGCCGAGCCGCAGGTAGCCGATGGGTGTGCGCGGGGTCAGCACGAAGCGAAGCAGCGTGCTGTGTTCGTCGAGCGTGGTGTCGCGACGTTCGCGCCGCACTTCGCCGTCGCCGCTGTAGGATTCCTGCAAATTCCATTCGCCCGAGAGTTTGAGCGGTTCGCGCGTCGGCTCAGACGGCGCTGGCGCTGGCGGCGGCGAGTTGGCTTTGCTCGCGTCTTCCCCGGCGCGGCCAGCAAGTGGAAAGAGCAGCGCCATCGCGGCGAATGCAAAACGGCGGAGCAGCGGTGATTTCATGGCAACGAGCGGCGCAGGCGAACCTGCTGGTGTAGAGGCGGCAAGCCGAGCCGCCTCAAATCTTTGTCTTTTTCTTTGGGCAGGCTGGAAAGACAAAAAGCCAAAGTCAGAGGCGGCACGGTCTTCCTGCGTCGGACAGAGCCGCCTCTACCACGACGTTGGCTCACCGTCCCGCGGTGTCGCGCCGCAGAAGCGTGACCGCTTTGGAAACGTCTTTCATCATCGCCGACTCCGACGCCAGCCGCTCGATGCCGTGCAGCGACGCGAGCGAGGCCGACGAAATCATGTCGCCGCGCCAGACCAGCGTCGCCGGCTGGCCGCCGGCATCCACCGGCCACATCTGGTAAAGCGTGAGCGCGACGTAATATCCGCCGCTGGCGTAGTAAAGGACATCCGCCGCCTGAAAACCTCCGCCCGCGGCCGGTTGCGAAAAAAACGCGCCGAGCGTCAGCACGCCTTTGTCTTCGATCTCGAGCAACTCCCAATACATTTCTGGCTTAAGCGAGGGGCGTCCGCCGCCCGCGATGCCGGTCGCGCCGAGAAACGACGAGAACTGCCCGCGCACTTTTCCCTGCTGCCGCAACAAGCCGGCGAGCTGCTCGCCGGGGCGAATCGCTTGCCCGGTGTGGTCATAGCTCGGCTGGCGCCCGACGCCGCCGGACGCGAAGGCGCTCGCGCGGCCCGCAAGCACGTCGCTCCAAAACGCGCTGACCGCGTCGGCGCCGCCGCCAGCGGCAGAGAATTTCTTCGCCTCCTCGTTGCTGATCTGCAACTCGGTGCCGAGCTTTTCCGTCGTCGCGGCCAAGGCGCGCGCCGGACCGCCGCCAAAAGCGGAGCGCAACTTCGCAAAATTCGCCGCGCCCAGTGCGCCCGGCAGCTCGGAGTGCAGGAGGATCTTCAGCTCGCGGTGTTGCGCCGGGTTCCAGCTTTTCAACGCCTCGATTGCTTTCGCCGGCGACCCCGGCACCACGAAAACGCTTTGCACCGACAGGTCGCGTCCCGAGCTCATCGCCGGGCCGCGCGCGGTCTTCACGCCCCTCTGCAAACGCGGCGCGGGAGCGCCTTTCTCAAACACCCCCACGCCCCCTAGTTCCGCCACCGGATCGGCGGCGCCAGCGAGGCGGCTGCCGCCGGACAACAGGATGAAAACGAGCAGGGAGAAAACGGTGCGGTGCATGAGGAAGTTCAATCGTGGAGCGCTCGGCAGCGGACGAGCCAGTCGCCGGCGGGGCGTGCAGCCTTTCGCAGGACCGAAGCATTTGCAAATGGGCGGCCGCCCGCGCAGGCTGTCCTCCCTGCTTGCATGACGGAACCGATCATCGTCCTCGACCGCCTGGAAAAATCGTATGACGGAGGCCGCACCAAGGCGGTCGATGCGTTGTCGTTCACGCTGCGGCCCGGCGCGATCTTCGGTTTTCTCGGCGCCAACGGCGCCGGCAAGACGACGACGATGCGCATGCTCTGCGGCCTGACGCGGCCGACCGCGGGCCGCGCCACCATCGCGGGCGCGGATGTCTGGCGCGAGCGTTACGCGGTGCGCGCGAAGTTCGGCTACATGGCGCAAAAGTTCAGCCTGTATCCCGACCTCACCGTGCTGGAAAACCTGCGCTTCTTCGGCAGCGCCTGCCGCGTGCCGTCGGGCGAGCTCGAGCCGCGCGTTTCCCGCCTGCTCGAACAAATGGATCTCCGAGCGAAACGCGACGCCCCCGCCGGCAGTCTTTCCGGCGGCATGAAACAGCTCCTCGCCCTCGGCTGCGCGCTCGTGCACAACCCGCCGCTCCTGTTCCTCGATGAACCCACGTCTGGGCTGGACCCTGTGCACCGTCAGCAAATGTGGAACCTGCTCTATGACCTGAGCCACAGCGGCATCACGATCTTCGTCACCACGCACTACATGGACGAAGCCGAGCGCTGCACGGAGGTCGGCTTTCTCGACGGCGGCCGGCTGCTCGCAAAAGCGTCGCCGCGCGCGCTGAAAGAAAGTTTCAAAGCCAAGCTCCTGGAACTCGACATCGAGCCCGCGATGCCCGCGCTTGTGCGCCTGCGCGCCACGCCCGAGATCCTCGGCGTCTCCCTGCGCAGCGGCAGCCTGCGCCTGTATGCCGCCGACGCGGAAAAACTGCTCGCCGGCTGGCAACTGGCCTGGCCCTTTCCTGGCTTGGCCTGGCGCGGCCACCGCTGGGTTGAAGCCGACATGGAAGACGTCTTCACCGCCTATTCTCAAGGCTACGACGCCGTGCTCAATCGGGCGGCGGCGGATTCGCTTTGAGCTCCGAATCTGACGATGTCGC
The DNA here is from genome assembly GCA_964246635.1 of uncultured Chthoniobacterales bacterium. Classification (GTDB taxonomy): domain Bacteria; phylum Verrucomicrobiota; class Verrucomicrobiia; order Chthoniobacterales; family SZAS-18; genus JAFAXH01. The sequence continues at coordinate 5,383 of CAXTRS010000167.1, forward strand.
CTCCAGCCGCAGAACGTGTTCACTTCGTTCCCGAGGAGGCACGGCGAGCGCAAGCCGCTGTTGCCTTCGAGACGCACCGACAGCGTCTCGGCGCACTGTTGCCGAACGCGGAAATCCATCACGTCGGCAGCACCGCCGTGCCCGGTTCGTGGACCAAGGGCGATCTGGACATCCAAGTGCGCGTTCGCCCGGATGAACTCGCCCGCGCGGACGCCGTGCTCGCCAGACATTACGCTCGCAACGAGGCGTCGGATCGCACGCGCACATTTTCCAGCTTCAAAGATGACGGCAGCAGCCCAGCGCTGGGTATTCAGCTCACCGCGATGGGTGGTGCGGAGGATCACTTCTGTTTCTTGCGCGATTACCTGAACGCTCACCCCGAAGCGAACGCGCACTACAACGCGCTCAAGCGCCGTTTTGAAGGCGCACCGATGCAGGAATACCGTGCGGCCAAAGCGATCTTCCTGGCTGGCTTGATCGAGAAAAAACAACCCCTTCTCGTGAAAGTCCGCGACATGCTCTCGCTCATTCAAGCCGATGGCTGGTATCTCGACCGCACCCGCGGCAGTCATCGGCAGTTCAAACATCCGACCAAGCCCGGATTGGTAACTGTGCCCGGCAAACCGAGTGACGATCTTGCGCCTGGCACGCTCGGCAGTATCCTCGGGCAGGCGCAATTGCCCAAACCATGAGTCAGCGCTACCTCATCATCGTCGAGGAAACAACGACCGGCTTCTCGGCTTATTCGCCTGATTTGCCGGGCTGTGCAGCCACTGGCAGCACGCGCGAAGAAGTCGAGCGGGAGATGCAGGAGGCGATCGAGTTTCACATCGAGGGTTTGCGGCTGGCAGGCGAACCGGTTCCTCAACCCCGCTCGCAGGCCGCCTCCTGCGAGACTGCTGCCTGATCGCCGCGCATTTGCGTGTGGTCGAGCGAACGACCGCAAGTCGTTTTTCCCTTCGCCGCATTTCTTCGACTGACCAAAATTTTGTCGTCCGTCGCATGAATTTCCGCACCGTTTTCCAAGCCATCGGCAGCGTCGCGCACAAGGAGCTGCTGCACATTCTGCGCGACCGGCGCATCCTCGCGCTCGTGCTCGTGTTGCCGCCGGTGTTCACGCTTATTTTCGGGCACGCCTTTGAAAATCCGGCTTCGACCGATGTGCCGGCAGTGATCCAGAACGCGGACATTGGCAACGAACGCACGCAGCGGTTTGTCGATCACCTATCCACCAACAAAACGTTTCGCTGGCGACAGGTTCCGGCTGCCGTGACAGGCGAGGATCAGGAGCCGGACCTCTTGCGCAACTCGGTGCGCGCCGCGCTGACGATCCCGGCCGGCTGGGGCGAGAGTCTCACCAACGGCAACCCGCTGCCGCTGCGTCTTTATCTCGACGGCAGCGACACCAACACGGCCACGGAATTGAGCGGCAGCGTCCAAGGGAGCCTCGGCGCATTTCAGCTCCAGGAACGCACCGCCATGATCGACGCGTTGCCGGAGGAGGTTTTCGATCTCGCCAAGAAACTGCCGGTCGAGGTGCGGCAGCGATTTGTGTCTGCGATGGAGCCTTGGTCCACGCAAAACACCATTCTCTACAACGCCCAGGAGCGCTTCATCGAATACGTGCTGCCCGGCATCATCGGGCTGATCCTGCAGTTGCTCACCGTCACGCTGACCGCCTGCACGATCGCGCGCGAACGGGAGTCCGGCACGCTTGGGCAACTCATGGTCACGTCCTTGCGGCGCAGCGAGATCGTCGTTGGCAAAGTCTTGCCCTATCTTGGCGTGTCAGTGTTCCTCGTGCTGGTCATCATCGCGCTGGCCGGCTGGCATTTTCAGGTGAAATTTTACGAGCCGGCGGCGCTGGCGGTGATTTGTTTGTTGTTTCTGCTCTGCTCGCTCGGCACCGGGTTATTCATCTCGGCGTTCTGCCGCACGCAGACGCAGGCGATCCAGCTTTCCGTGTTTTTTTTGCTGCCCGTGTTTGTGTTGTCAGGCGCGTTCGCGCCGCTCGATCAGTTGCCCGAAGGCGTGCGCTATCTGTCGGCCTGTTTTCCGCTCACGCACTTCTGCCGCGCGTTCCGGCTCGTGAACCTTTATCACGCCGGCTGGACGTTTCTTGTCACCGACCTGGTCATCATGCTGCTCGGCGTGGTCGTGACGTTTGCCGGCGCGGCGCTGCTGCTACGCCGAGTGCAGGAGTAAACGCGAAGTGCGCGCTCAGTGCGACCGCTGCGCCGCCGCGGCACCTTCGACATCGCGCCGGAAAAGCCGGATCGACACGCCGGTGTCCTTCAACATTTCGCGAGCCGCGAGCACTTTGTCCAAGCCGATGGCATACGAGCGAAACGGCGCGGAAATGTAATCGACCTGCCAGACCAGCGTGCCGTTTTCCCAAGGCCAGAGCTGGTAAAGATCGACTGACAAATAATACGTGCCGGACGTGAAATACGTGCTGTCGAGCACCTGCCAGAATCCCGGCGTCTTGCGCGCGCAGAGCAGACCTAGACCGAGGTGAGCGCGGCCGCGCACCCGCGCTTGCGACCAGTAGCCGCCGGCCTCGTCGGCGGCAGTCCCGGCGCCGGCGACGAGCGGTCGCGCATCGGTCAGTGGCGCGAATCGCGCGGCGATCTGCGGTGTCATTTTCAGCAAGTTGCGGAACTCCCCCCGCGCGTTGATCTCCGTGCCGCCTGCGGAATAGTTCGGCACCGCCGCCAAGCCGCCGCTGGCGAACGCGTCGCTGCGCGAGCGCAACACGCCGCGCCAGAATTCGTTCGTGTCGCTGCCATTGCTGCCACTCAAATCCGCCGCGTCGAGGTGCAACTCACCCGGTTCACCGCTGCCTGCTGCCAAGATTGCGCGGGTCCGTTCAATGAGCGCGCGATCCGATGCCTGTGCGGTTTTCAGTTCGAGCGGTTTGAAGACTTCCAGCGACGCCGGCCAGCGGTAAGCACGAAACGTTTCGACTTCGAGTTCCTTGTGCGCCGTCGGGTCCCAGTGCAGCAACGCGTCGCCGACGGCCGTCAGCGGCGCGCGCACGAAATAGCAGGATTCCACATAGGCCCCGCGCGCGAAGTCGCCGCCCCGCTTGCCGCGTCCGCTGATGACTTCGCCATCGAGCAGCTTGCGCGCGTCGATCTCCGGGCCGAGGCCGGAGAGCGTTTTCAACTCCTCGATCGGACCGGCAACCATCGTGTTGCTGCAGGCAGCCAGAACCAGCAAGAGAGCTGGCAACGCGCGGACGATCGTTTTCGTTGTCATTCCGACCGGAGCGAGGCACGAGCGCAATGGAGGAACCTTTAACTAATCCTCGACGCCCCTCACCGCGCGTGGGCCTTGTCTAAACGCGAGACGAAATCGTTCGCCTAAAACTGCGCCGCGAACGCCACCTTTGCATACGGCGCGCCTTCGAGTTTGAAGCGTTTGCCGTTGTCCTCGCCGCGATAGTAATCAAACGTGCGCCGCGGCACGTAGCCGCCGCTCACGTCGAATTGCAGCGCCTTGTTGATCTTGTAGCTGAAGCCGGCGCCAACGCGGTATTCGCTGTAATCAATGACGCCTTCGTTGAAGCGCTGATCTTGCGGCCGCGCGTTCGGGTTGCGGTCGCGCTTATACGATTCGCCGAGAATCTCGGCGCCAACGAACACCTCGCAATGGTCGCTGAGGTCATACACCAGCCGCGGCTCCGGCGGGATGGCGTCCAGGTGCAACCGATCCGTGATGTCCCACTTCAAGCCGGCGATTGGCAACGCCGGATATTTCGAGAGGATGGAAAAGCGCGCACCGACGATGAGATAGACGTTCCGCGCCAGCGGCACCACACCGGCAACGACCGTGGGCGCGTCGAAGTTGCCCGTCCCAACGTTGTCCCAGTTCGAGTAATAAAGACCCGGCTTGCTCGAGATGAAATAGGCCGCGCGATTCCCCACGAGGTATTCCAGCGCCACCACGCCGGAGAGGCTCTGCAACGTCGTCGGCACGGGCGCGAAACTCGTGCCGAACGCGAAGCGCTCGTAGTTCACGCCGAGCCGCAGGTAGAAGCGGTCTTTCAACTGAAACCGGTGCGTGTATTCCGCGGTGACGTGAAACTCGTCCTGCTCGCCGTAGGAGCGTCGCGGCAGCCCGCTGGAGCCGCCGAACTGCCCGTCCTCGAACTCGGAGCTGCCGACGTAGCTGGTGTCGATCTGGAATTTGTCGAGCACCACGGCTTCGTCGCGCCGCTGCTCGACGACTTGTTTGCTGCGCGTGGTTTCCGCGGCGGACGGACCAGCCAGCAGGCCTGCCGGTGCGGCGAGGAAGGAGCACAGGATCGTCGCCGCACCCAAAACCACGGGCGCGCGGAAAAAACGGGGGCTGCTGAGCGGAGTCATGATGGGCGTAAGAGTTGGAGCAAAGCCGGCGCGGGCACAAGCGGATAATGACCCGCCGATACGCGGCTGCCGTCGCAGGCGGTTGCCTGAAATTGTCGGGGTTTGCGTTATAGTGTGCCGCCTGACGCAGCGCGGCCGGCCCGTGTTGGCGCCGACCCGCGCTTGTCTGGGTCGAGTTGCGCGCTCCGAAAATTTTCCCGTTTCCGCCATGCCCGTAAAATTCCGCGACTACTACGAAACGCTCGGCGTCTCCAAGACCGCCAGCGAAGACGACATCCGCAAGGCTTTTCGCAAGCTCGCGCGGCAGTATCACCCCGACGTGGCCAAGGGCAAAGACAAGGTGCGAGCGGAGGAAAAGTTCAAGGAGATCAACGAAGCCTACG
>CAXTRS010000168.1:0-10120 GCA_964246635.1 uncultured Chthoniobacterales bacterium
TTTCCTGCAGGAAGCGACCAAGCCGCGCGTCGTGCCGACGGCGGAGCCGTAGCTGCGGGCGCTTGTCATCCATTTGGACGCCGGAGAGGTCAGGGCAAATACGCGGGGGGGCGAGCGAGCATAAGCGAGCGAAAACCACCGGAATCTTCGCAAAATTGTCCGCGCCCCGGCAGGGGCGCTGGAAGCGCAGCGCAACGAACGGCGGTTTCCGCCGCCCCTGCCGGGGCGCGGACGGTTATAGGTCGGTTTCCGGTGGCTAAAGCCACCGGCTAATTTCCCCTGACGCCTCCGGCGTCCAAATGCGTCTGCGTCCCCTGTCCTGTCAATCTTCGAGCACCAGCGCGATCGCGTCGGCAAGGTCACGTTTTGCTTCAGCGGGCGTCTTGCCCTGCCCATTCGCTTCGGGCACTTCGGGGCAATAGGCGACATACCAGTCGCCGTCGCGCTCGATCAGTGCGGTGAACTCATTGTGCATGGCGCTCGCAGCGTAGCGCGCCGATTTCCGCGCGGCAAGACGCGGTGCGTTCACCGGCTCGCCGCCGCCACCGGCTGCCGGCCGGTCAATTCATCGGCCAGCGCGCCGGCGTCATACACGCTGCGCAACGACTCCAGGATCGCGCGGGAATCGACGCTCACCGCGCGTGCCTGCTTGTCGGTGTAAATGTAATCGAGCGCGAGCGACTGGATGTTGCCGTCGAAGATGATGCCGACAAATTCGCCGGCGATGTTCACCACCGGGCTGCCGCTGTTGCCGCCGATGATGTCGCCGGTGCAGACGAAGTTGAAAGGCGTGTCGAGCTTTAGCTTTCCCTTACGCTCGACCCAACGCGGAGGCAGGTCGAAGGGCGGCTTGTTTTCGTGCTCGGCCGAGCGCTGATACAAGCCGGCCAGCGTGGTAAAGGCAGGCACCGCTTTGCCGTTCTCTTCGTAGGGATCGACCGTGCCGTAGCTCAGGCGCAGGGTGAAGGTGGCATCGGGGAAAGTTGTTGTCCCCTGGGTCGCAAAACGCGCGGCGGCGATCAGCCCATACGCCTGCTGTTTGTTCTCGTCCTGCGATTCGTAGAGCTTGCGCGCCGAGCGGGCGGTGCCATCCACGGCGCGGGCAAGCTCGAGCATCGGGTCTTTCGCGGCTTCGAGCGCGGCGGCGCCGCCTTCGTAGAGTTTTTTGCGGAAGGCGACGTCTTTCAGCTTCGTGCCGGTGACGAGCTCCGCGGCGCGGGCGCGCGGCGATTTGCCGGCGAGCACGCCCTGCACAATCGGATCGCCATCCCCGAAAACTCCGGCGAAATCGGTGAGCGAATCGGCGAGCGTCAGTGTTTCGTAGTCAGGATAAATCGGCTCTTCGGAAAAGAGCCGCAGTTCGAGCGATTCCTTCGCGCTGTCGCGGAATTCCGGCAGGCGTTCGCCGTTGGGCTTCGGGCGCTCGTCGGCGGCGCGCACGAGCGTGCGGGCGATCTCGAAGAGCGTAGAATAAAATGCCGCCGGACGACCGCGCCGGCCCTCGAAGTAATCCCACATGCGCGAGTTGTTCGCGATCATCGACTGCGCGGCCTGGATGCGGTCGTAGGCGTTGAGTGTCTCAGCCAATTTCGGATCGGCGGCGATGGCGTTGCGCAGCTTGGATTCGCGATCGACGAGCAGGTCGCCCACCTCTGGATCGAGCAGCGCGGCGAGCCGGCCTTCGGAGGCTTTGCGGCCGTTCTGGATGCCGAAGAGGTCTTCGCGGGCTTTGCGCGCGTTTTCGGCGCTGCGTTCGCTGAACGAAGAGAGCATCACCTCGCGCCGATAGAGCCGGGCAAGGTAGCGCGGCAGCGTACGGTCGCGCTGATCGGCCAGCTCGGTGAGCGTGAGCTGGCGGCTGGTCGAGCCCGGGTGGCCGCTGACGAAAACGAGCGCTTTTTCGGCCGGCCCGTTCGCGCTCCATTTCAAAAATTGCTCAGGGCGCGCCGGCTGGCCGTTTTCATAGGCGCGGAAGATGCAAATGTCGAGGTTGAAGCGCGGATACTCGAAGTTGTCCGGGTCGCCGCCGAAGAACGCGACGCCTTGCTCCGGCGCGAAGACGAGCCGCACGTCGTCGAAACGCTTGTAGCGATAAAGGTGATACGCGCCGCCCTGGTAGAGCGTGACGACATCGGAGCGCTGGCCGGTTTTTTCCTTGCTCTCTTTTTCAATGTCCGCGATCACCGCGCGGCGGGCCGCGAGCGCCTTGTCGGTCTCCATGTCGGGCTTCACCGCGGCGTTGACGCGCGCGGTCACGTCTTCGATGGACATGAGCACGTTGAGCTCGAGGTCGAGGCATTTCTTTTCCTCCGCGCGCGTCTTCGCGTAGAAGCCGTCGCGCAGATAATTGTGCTGCGCGTCGCCGAACTTTTGCAGCGCATCCGCGCCGACGTGGTGATTCGTAATGACCAGCCCGTCGCCCGACACAAACGAGCCGCTGCCGCCGGAGTTGAAGCGCACGCTGGCTTTCTGTAAATGGTCGAGCCAGGGCTGAGTCGGCTCGAACTTGTATTTCTCCTTCAGCCGCGCGGTGGGCGGCGAGTTGAAAAGCCACATGCCTTCGTCGGCGCGCAGGACAGACGCAGCGAGGGACGCAGCGGCGAGCAACGTGAGAAACGCAAAGGGACGGCGGCACAGGAAAAGCGGGGGAAGCATGGTGGTGGAAAGGAATCGGATGGCAGGGCGCAAGTGGCTGGCGCACGCGGTGCAGGCGGCTGCCGCCAGGCAGGCAGCCGCGCGGCGATTTGACATTTTCCGCGCCGGTCTCATACATTTCTGCAGGCCGTCGGCCGTCGGTTTTTCAACCCGCGCGAGGGCAAGCCGTCTCTGCCAGATTGCCAATGCAACTCGACCTCGGTTTTTCAACCCGTGCGAGGGCAAGCCCCCAAATGCAAACTCGAATCTTGGCCACCGTCGTGGCCTGCGTCGTCGCCCTGGTGCTCCTGCACTTTCTCGTGGGATTCCAGACCGTGGGCGGAAACCAACTCGGCGTGAAGGAAACCTGGTGGGGCGGAGTCGATCCGCAGCCCCTCGCGCCGCGCACCTACATGTTCATCCCTGGCTTCACCACGAAGGTGTATCCGTATGACAAAAGCACCCAGGTGTTCATCATGAACAACATGCCCTCGCACATTGAAAAGGTCGGCAAGGGACGCGAAACCGACGCCTACAAAGTGCAAAGCGAGGAAGGGCAGGACATGACGATCTCTCTTTCCGTGCAATGGCGAATTGATCCGGACAAAGTCGTCGAAATCCACAAAACTGTCCGCCATGACATCGAAGAAAAAATTTTGCGCCCCACGGTCATGCGTGTGGTCAAAGATGCCGCGACAACGCGCAAGGCAATTGATGCTTACTCCGGCCCTGGCGTGGTGAAACTGCAAAAGGAAATTCAAGATCACCTGACTGACCCCAAGAGCGATCTGCGCAGCCGCGGTGTCATTGTGGAAAACTTTGTCATCGAAGCGATCACGCTCGACCCCGATTACATCGGCCAGATCAAGGCGCGGCAGGTTGCCACGCAGAAACAACTCACCGCAGCCGAAGAGCAGAAAGCCGCCGAGGCGGTCGCGTTGCGCTCGAAGTCCGAGGCGCAGGCGGACTACAACAAACGCGTCGTCGAAGCCGAGCGCGACAAGGCGGTCGGCGTGCTCAAAGCCGAGCAGGAGGCGAAGCAGCAGGTGCTCGCCGCCACCGCCGCGAAGCAGCAACAAGTGCTCGCCGCAGAAGGCGAACAGGAAGCCAGCGTGTTGAAAGCGAAAGCGGTCCTCGCGCTCGGCGAGGCGGAGGCGGAAGCGACGCGGCTGAAGCTCTCCGCCTATTCCGCGCAGGGCGCCGATGCGTTCGTGAAAATCGAGGTCAGCAAAAACATCGGCTACGCCTTTTCCGGCATCAAAGGCTTCCTGCCGGCGGACATGAAATTCAACGTGCTCACCGAGTCGATGCAGCGCTCGGTGAACCTGCTCATGGGCACCGATGGCAGCGGCGACACGTCGCCGGCGGTGACGCTCGCACCCGGGGCCAGCAACCCGCGATTATCCAACCCGACGCCGGCGCCCGCCACGTCTCGGCGCTGAGCAGCAGCCTCGCGGTCACGCACTGGTTGCGGCTGCAATTTTTCGCCATCCATCCGTTACGTTAAGAAGGGAGTCCCGCCATGTCCGTGCTGATTGAAGTCCTCGGTCTCGTGCTCTTCGGAGCCGCGACGTTTCTGTTTCTCAACGCCCGCGAAACCGCGCGCGAAAACCTGCGCCTGCAAAAACAAACGAAGGCGCAGGCCGAGCGCCTGACCGCGGTGGAAATGCGCCTGCGCCGATTGGAAGCGACGCTCTACGACTTGGCCACGGCGAGCGGCGGTGTCGCGCGTCCCGAGGCCGAGGCCGCCGAGGCGGCAGTCGGCGTGAACGGCGACGCGGCGCGCGGGCGTTGAGCGTTTGGAGGGCGCCGTTCCACCGGCGCCGTGATTTTGATTGCTTTGGCGGAGTTGAGGTGGTTTGGCGGCGCTCGCGCCTCTACCCCCCCCGCCCCCCCGCCCCGGGCCCCCCCCCCCCCCCCCCCCCCCCCCTCCAAGATCACAACCGGCGCAGCCAAACCACGAACCCAGCCGCGTTGCCAAGCAGGTCCAACCCGAAGCCGGCCCAAGTGATCTGCGGGCACGCCATAATGAAAAACGCCGCGAGCACGACCAGGTTCGCCAGAAAAATCACCACGAGCGAAAAGAACGTGCCGTGCAGCCGCAAGTCCGGCTGATCTTTTGGAATCATCCAGCAGGTGAACGAAAGGTGGAACGCCCAGGTTGCGCCGACTAAGGCAAAGAGCAGCCAGCGAAACGGAAACGTTTCCGTGCCCTGCACGACCCAGCGAAACTGCCAGCCATCCAGCCCGAGCAGCGCCAGCGCGCCCCAGAGCGCAAACACGCCGAGGCTGTAGATCGGAAAAAAATAGGGCGCCAGGGAAATGCCGACGTTGACCCGGTCGGAGATCACGTAGCCGCCGTCGCGTCCGACCCGAAAGCCGCTCACCCGCCCGCCGCTCGCCCAGACCCAGAGCGCGTGCGTCGCCTCGTGCCCGAAGACATAGACGACGACCGGCCGCGGCAGCCCGAAAAACGTCACCAGCCAGAGCACGACGCCGAGTGCGAAAAACCAAAATTCCTCCGTTGCCCAAAAGCGGTGCTCGGCCGTCACGCGCGAGAAACTTTGAAAAAACGTCTGGCTGAAAACCCAGCAAAGGGGCAGCAGCGCCACGCCGAGCGCGAGCTTCAGCCACCGCTCCAGCGCGGCCTGCGAAAACCTGGGATCCTTGCGGCGGCGCGGCCCTCGCCGGTCTCCGCGCAGGGGATGCCGTTGCTGTTGTTTCTGTGCTTTCTGTGGCAACGCGCGCGCCGCCTTTGCCGCCGTTTCCCGGCCGGTGCGCAAAGGATGTCGCCGCGCTTTCTTCGATCGGGGCACCCGGATTTTCTACCGAGCTTTGCCCGGCCTGCACAGGAGGAAAATTCCGCGCTCCTCGCAGGTGGATGGCGATCTCCAAGCGCCATTCATTGCAGCGATGCTGCGAAGAAATAATAGGCGGCGTGCCGCCGCATCCTAACGGCGTTCGGAGATCGCCGCCATCCACCTGCGACTAGCCGCCGCCCTTGACCTGCCCGCCTTGAATCTGGCCGCGCCAGCCGCCGGTCTCGACGCCGCGTTTTTCGATGAACTCCTTGAAGCGATTCAAGTCGCCCTGCACGCGCAGCGACACCGCGCCGAGCGCGTCGCCCACTTTCTCCACCACGCCTTGCGGCTCGTAGTTGAGCTTCAGCGTCACGCGCGTCTTGCCGGCCGCGGCGCTGTCGAAGCGCACTTCGCCCGAGTTTGGCGTGCCCGAGGTGCTGCGCCAGGCGATGACTTTGTCCGGCTGCTGCTGGGTGATCTCGGCGTCCCACTCCTCGTCCTTGCCCGCGATGTTCGCCTTCCAGTGCAGGCGTTTGTCGTCGAGCTGACGCACGGATTCGACGCCGCCCATAAATTTGGGGAACTCCTCAAACTGCGTCCACTGATTGTAAACCGCGCTGAGGGGAGCATCGACTTCGACCGATTTTTCGATTGTTTCCATAAGAGGTGTTTCTGGGTTTAGAGTTGAGCCTCTCATTGCGCACCGCGACGCGAGCCCGGATTCGTTTTCCCGCTGCCTTCCTTGTGCAGGCAAAGCGCGTCTGAAACCTCTCGTAAAAAATAGACTCCATCGCGCCGCTGACTGATCCCTTCCCCCGTGCCGCGTCCTCGACTTCGCCGTTTGTCGCCATGAAACGTTTCCTCCGCCTCGCCTTCCCTTCGCTGCTTTGCGTGCTTTCTTCCGTCATGGCAAACGCGCTTCCGCCCGACGACGTCCTCCAAGCGCTCGCGCCCCAGGGTCGGGTCCGCGTGGCGATCAATTTTGGCAATCCGGTGCTCGCGCAAAAAGACCCGGCGAGCGGCGAACCACGCGGCGTTTCCGCGGACCTCGCGCGCGAGTTGGGCCGGCAACTGGGCGTCCCGGTGGAGTTCGTCACTTACCCTGGAGCCGGCCAGGTTTTCGACGCGCTGGCGACCGGCGCATGGGACGTTTGCTTCCTCGCCGTCGATCCCGTGCGCGCCGCCGGTATCGACTTCACCGCGCCCTACGTTCTCATCGAAGGGACCTATCTCGTCCCCGCCGACTCGCCCCTGCGCGCCATCGACGACGTGGACCGCGACGGCGTGCGCGTGGCCGTCGGCCGCGGCAGCGCCTACGACCTCTATCTCACCCGCGCATTGAAACACGCCGCGCTCGTCCGCGCACCGACTTCCGCCGAGGCGCTCGCGCTGTTCAAGACCGACCGGCTCGAAGCCGCCGCCGGCGTCAGGCAACCGCTCGTCGCTTTCGCGGAGACCCACACCGAGGTGCGCGTCATCGGCGGCCGTTTCATGGCCATCGAGCAAGCGATGGGCACGCCCAAAGGCCGCGCGAGCACCGGCCTGCGCTACCTGCGGGAGTTCATCGAAAAAATGAAATCCACCGGATTTATCGCCGGAGCGCTCAAGGCCAGCGGACAAGGCGACGCGACCGTGGCGCCGGCGGCGACCTCTCCCTAGCGCTGCGTCTCGGAGAACCTGCGATCGCCTGGCTGTCTCGGCGTTATTGAATAGAAAAACGCAAAAACGGCCTTATCCCATGCGCCTGCGCCGCTCCTCCTTCCTGCTCATCCTGTGGTTTTATGTCGCGGCTTTTTCCGCTTCTTCCCTGCCGGGTGCGGAGCCGTCATCGCGCCGGCTGACCGTCGTCGATTATTTTCTCATGCTGCCGCCGGACACCCTGGAGGCCCCGCCGAAAGCGTGGCTGGAGGGAATGCGTGCACCGGGCAGCGGCGGGGTCATCGACACCGCCAACGGCTACCTGCGCTGCAAGGGCGACGGTGCGCAGCCCGACTTTGAAGTCGCGCTCTTCCGCTACAAGGAAGACGACCGGCCGCTGCTGGCCCTCTGCGCCGGCGAGTTGGAAGGGCCGAACTCCGTTTATCTCGAATTCTTCGAGCTGGCTCCCGGCGGCGCCGGCTTGCGCAAGGTGTCGCGCTCGATCTTTCCAGTGCCAGACAGAAAAGACCGCCGCTTCGAACTGCCCCGCCACGGCCGGACCGTGCTCGTGCGCAACACCAGGGGGAAGATCGAGCATCGCCTGGTTTGGGACGGCTCGAAGTTCCGGGAGGAATAAACGAAGGGCAGTTTTTACCCGCCCGAAGGTGTTCCCCATCCTAGGCCGAGGCCGCGCGCATTTGCTCGCGGATCGGCTCGTTATCGGCATAGACCTGCCACTCGGCGATTCGGCCCTCGCGGACGATAGCCCGCAGAGCAGCGGGCGTGCTCCAGGAAGAGTTTGGCCGTTGGACTCCTCCCTGCCAATACGAGCCGCTCGCCACTCCGGCGAGCATCGCTTCATCCTCCTCCTGCGCGGCAAGAAAACAACGGCTAATCTCCAGATGGTAATCCGGCACCATGCCGAAATAGAACTGCCAGCCCTCGCGCACGCCCTCGCGGCCCTCCACAACTGAACCCAAGGAATCAATAAAGCGATGGTCTGGTGTCATGAGAGCAGCAAGGCGTTCCACGTCGTGCGCATTAATCGCGGTGATGAATTGCTCTACTACTTTTTGTGGATCCATAGCTTGCAAAGCAATATTCGGCAGGCGCAGCGGACTCAAGGGCAATCCATTCAGCTACCTGAGATTGCGTTGCAGAAATGCCACCATGCGATCATGGGCCGCGGTTGCGGCAGTCGCCTGGTAGCCGAACTCAGCAGTCTGCTCCTTCCAGGTGTTGCCGTAGAAACCATGGCCCGCTCCCTCGTAATAATACATCTCAGCCAGCGTCCCCTGCGCCTTCAGGCTTTGCTCGAACTCTTTGGTGTCAGCGACCGGCGCGACCTTGTCGAGAGTCCCGTAGTGCCCCTGGACTGGGACCTTGATCTCCGTCACTACGTCCATGACATCGGGCATCGGATCGCTGGTGTTCTTTCGATTAAATCGGACCGCGCCATAAAGCGAAACCACTGTGACGATGTCTTTGCTTTGAGTGGAAAGCAGCAAGCCCTTTCTTCCACCGCCGCAAAATCCCACCCAGCCTACGCCGCCTTCGGCTGTGAACGGCTGCTGCTTTAGATACGCGATCGCCGCAAGCGAATCCCCAGCCACCTGTTTGTCAAAGGTGTTGCTAATGTAATATTCGAGCGGCTTGTCCAGCTTGGTGGAATCAGGCACTGCGCGCGAATTGATATCGATCACCAGTCCAACAAATCCCGCTTGAGCCAATCGAGCAGCCGTATTTCGCACCCAATCGGGCAGACCAGGATCACCCTGCATGATGACGATCGCTCGGTGCCTCCCTTCCGCTTTCGGTCGCGCCAGATAGCCGTTAATCTTGTCCTCGCCGCTCGGAAAGGAAACGGGCTGCTGCTGAACGGTGGAATCGGCCAGCGCGAGAAAGCTCAGGTGCGAGGCGGGCGGAGGGGATTTCGCTTCTTCGCCGCGGCACCTCGCCGCCAGGGCTACTGCGGCTGCAGTCACGCTTCCCAGGAAGCGCCGCCGGCCGATTTTTTGCCGTTCACACTCGAAGCACATACATGCAAGACGCTGAATGGTATGCAAGTTCAGCACGGCAGGCAAGAAACGGAAGCCCTGATAATAACCGGTCTGACATGCCTATTTCCCCTGCTTGTTCGCCTCAGCGTCGAGCACGAGGTCCGCTGGGTCGGCGCAGCTAATTTGCGCGCACAGTTAGGCAACTGGCCATCACGGCTACGATGAGAGTTTTCAGCTAGTTGTTGAAGAGTCTCCCGAGCCATCGTGTTACCGGCCATTGATGAAGTAAGCGATGGCCAGCCCGCTGAGCAGCCAGCCGACGAAGAGACTGGCGATCTGAACCGAGGCGTAGTTCAGCGGGTATTGATGCCAATTCCAGTCGGGCAGCCGGCAGATGATGCCTGCGGCCAAACCGAGGACGCCGACAAAGGCAACTCGTTCCCAATAGGAAAGGCCGTGCGTGACGGACAACATCCCGGCGAAGAGGAAGGCGACGAGAAGGTAGATGGCGAACGCCACCACGAGCAGGCGTGGGAAGGTCGGCATACCACCAAATCCAATGACGGCGGTAAGAGTCGGCCCGCTTCGGAGGCGCGACCAGACGGTTCCATCGATCGCGGCGCGTTGCTCCTTGCTGGCGCCGGCCGGATATTTGGGCTCGGCGGGCAATCCATAGATGCCGCTCTCGGTGGCCTGCACCTTCAGCACTTGTGCGACCTGCTCTTCGTCGCGGAAGCTTTTATAAATTCCGCGCTGCCATGGGAGAGCCATCCATGAAATCGCGCTCCAAACAAAATAAATTACTCCGCCAGTCAAGCCGGCCAGCAGCAATTCGGTCATCAGGTTTCTCCCGGCGATTGTCATAGAGCAACCTCGCGCGTGGCGCGAGGCTGTCTTGAAGAAATCGGACGCGAACTCGACTCAGCCGAAGCGCTGGCTTTCGGTGGGAGAAACTCCCGCAAACTCCCGGAAGTCGCGACACATGTGGGCTTGATCGGCGGTAGTGTTATCCTTACTGTTGCAGTGGAGACGGTTTAGAGGGAGGGT
>CAXTRS010000169.1:0-10119 GCA_964246635.1 uncultured Chthoniobacterales bacterium
GGGCTCTTTCATCAACCCAAACCCACGGCTCACGCCGTGGGCGAGGGCTCTTTGCGCCCCTGCCGGGACTAAGGGAAATGAGGGACGCTCTATCTCCTCGTTGAGGAAGGCTGTCTTTGGGTGCGGAGCGCGGCGGGTGTTTCCGGGCTTGCAGAGGCTGCGGCAAGCAATGCAGAATGGTCCGGAGTGGGGGCAGGATGATGGCGGCAAATTTCCCCCTGGTTATTTTTCCTATGCACCGTCCTCCTAGAAAACGTCGGCCCGGCGGCGGGCAAGATGAGGGGCCGTCGGAGGCAGAGTTCCGGCGGGATTGGGCGGCGCTCCAGAAGCGTCTGGCGCATCTCAACGAGGAACCACCGCCGGAGCCGGAGGAGGACGACGACGCTGAAAACGACGAGTGGGCGGCGCGGTCGCTGGCGGATGCGGAGGTGCTCAGCACCTTCGCGCGCAAACACCGCCGCCGGCTGTTGGCGCGAGGCATTGATGTAGATGAGTGGCTGGCGCAGGGCAACAAGGCCGTCGGTGAGCTGCAGCGGGCGACGAAGGTGCTGGACGACGCCACGGAGAAGTTGCTCCAGGCTCGCGCCGACAAAGCGGAGACCGAGGCGAAGGCGATCGAGCATATCTATGCCGCGTGGCGATTTTACGAAAGCCGGACCCAGGAGGATTGGGACCGGCAAACTCCGGAGCTGAAGAAGGAGATGACGGAACTCCTGGAGCAGTTGCGCCAGGATATGCCGGCCTATCTGGAACAACTGCCCATCGAGCGCCGCCGGGCATTGGAGGCCAGCGAAAGACCGTGGGAGCCGCCGTCCGACAAGAAGGAAGAGGAGGACGACGCGGCGTCGGGCAGTAGCAGCGGCTGAGCGAAGTGCGTGCATCGGGACACGCCGCCGCCAAGGCATTTTTAACGCTGCATTCGCCGCCGGGAGCCGTTACCTTGCACCGGCACGCGCGCGGCGGAAGGATGGCTGCGGCGGCGGCACCGAGCATGAGTCTATTGGTCCAAAAATACGGCGGCACGAGCGTGGGCAACACGGAGCGCATCCGCCATGTCGCGCGGCGGGTGTTGGAGACACAGCGCGCGGGGCACTCGGTCGTCGTAGTGGTGTCTGCGATGAGCGGAGTCACCGATGGGCTCATCCGGCTGGCGCGCGAGGTGTCGCCGGAGCCGAGCGAACGAGAGCTGGATGTGCTGCTGGCCACCGGCGAGCAAACCACCATCGCGCTGCTCGCGATGGCGCTCCATGCGCGCGGCGCGCCTGCCGTCTCGCTCACCGGCGCGCAGGCCGGCATCGTGACGGATGGCGTGCACACGAAAGCGAAGATCGCCAACATCACGCCGAAAGGGATTCACCGGTTGCTCGACGACGGCGCGGTGGTCATCGTCGCCGGTTTTCAGGGGCAGACGATGGAGGGTCAGATTACGACCCTCGGACGGGGCGGCAGCGACCTTACCGCCATCGCCATCGCCTCGGCGATCAACGCCGATCTGTGCCAGATTTTCACCGACGTCGATGGCGTCTATACGTGCGACCCGCGCGTCGTCCCGAGCGCGCGCAAGCTCGACGAAATTTCGTATGAAGAAATGCTCGAAATGGCGAGCAGCGGCTCGAAAGTCATGCAGTCGCGCTCGGTCGAGTTCGCCAAAAAATTCGGTGTCAAATTTGAAGTCCGCAATTCGTTCAACGACCACCCCGGCACCATGATCGTCGAAGAAAACTCCAGCATGGAATCCGTGGTCATCCGCGGCGTGAGCATCGAACGCAACCAGGCGAAGGTGACCCTTTCCGGCGTGCCTGACCAGCCGGGCGTGGCGGCGGCGATTTTCAACGCCATCGCCGACGCGCACATCTCCATCGACATGATCGTGCAAAACGTCTCCGCGCACGGCGCGACGGACGTTTCGTTCACGCTGAACAAAGACGATCTCACCCGCGCGCGGGCCACGCTCGAGCCGATCGTCGCGCGCGTCGGCGCGCAGGGCTTGCAGGCGCAGGACGGCATCGCGAAACTCTCCGTCGTCGGCATCGGCATGCGCTCGCATTCCGGCGTCGCGGCGAAGCTGTTCGATTGCCTCGGGCGCGGCGGGGTCAACATCCAGATGATCTCGACTTCGGAAATCAAAATCGCGGTGATCATCGACGAAGCGCGCGTCGCCGAGGCGGCGAATCTGACGCACGAATATTTCGGCTTGGACCAAGCGGCGTTCACCGTGTGATCTTCATGCCTTGAGCGAGGAAGCAATGCCCGGCCGATCCGACGCCAAAGACGAAGTCCGCGCCCGGATGCGCGCCCGACTCGCCGACCTCCTGCCGGCCGAACGGCGGGAGCGCAGCACGCGGTTGCTGGCGCGGCTCCGGACGCTGCCGGCCTGGCGCGAGGCGCGGTCGGTTTTGCTCTTCGCGCCGTTGAGCGCTGAGCCAGACTTGGATGGGCTTTGGGCGGCCGACGCCGCCAGCCAAGAGGACGATTCCGCGCTGACAAAAAAGCGTTGCTATTACCCGCGCATGGCTGGCCGCCGGCTTCAGGTCTGCGAAGTGCGGTCGCTCAAGGAATTGGTCTCCGCGCGCTGGGGCCTGCGCGAACCGGCAGCAGGCGCACCCACCGCGGCGTTGACAGAAATCGACCTCGCCCTGGTGCCCGGTCTCGCGTTCACGGCATCCGGCAGCCGGCTGGGTCGCGGCGGCGGTTTCTATGATCGCCTGCTCACCGAGATCGGCTTTCGCGCGCGGACGATCGGCGTCGGTTTCGATTTCCAGTTGCTCCCCACGCTGCCGCTCGAAGCGCACGATGCCGCCGTCAGCATGGTGCTGACGGATTGAGGCGCGAAAAGTAAAACAAAACGCCCGCGGCTCCGAGGTGGAGCGACGGGCGTGTTGTCAGCCGTTGCGCGATGCCGCAGCGACCGCGCAACGCAGCCGCAGTTGTGCGAGATGTTCAGAGCTTTTCGATCTCGCTGCGGAGGTCTTCCTTCGTCTTGCCGAGCTTCGTTTGCAGGCGGCCCATCATCTCTTCCTCCTTGCCTTCGACGAACGTGACGTCGTCGTCGGTGAGCTGCCCGTATTTCTGCTTGAGCTTGCCTTTGAGCTCGTGCCATTGGCCTTTGAAGAACGATTCGGTTGCCATAATTGGGAGTTTCCTTTCTTTTGCGGATTGCGGGGATTGGTGAAAACGAATGGTGCGCGGATGGCGAAGGCTGCGCTACGGCACGCGGCGGCCACCAATGATTTGCAGCAGGATCACGATGATCGCGATGACCAGCAGCACATGGATAAAGCTGCCGACCGTGTAGCCGCTGACCAATCCGAGCGCCCAGAGAACCAACAGGATAACGGCGATTGTCCAGAGCATAGTGTTTTGAGTTCCTCCGTGTTTGCGGTGTTAAAGGGAGACAGGTTTCTCACGACGCTGCGATTAGATTTCGCAGAGTTGCGCCGATCCTGTCGTCCCTGAGAATACGCGCGCCCTACGCGGCTCGCGCGTGACAGGGTTCAGATTTTTTCGCGCGTGCGCCGTGGAAAAACGTGCGGGCGGCCAAGCCGGCGCGATCGTGAATTTGCTCTCGAGAGGATTTGAACCTCCACGGGTTGCCCCACACGGTCCTGAGCCGTGCGCGTCTGCCAGTTCCGCCACGAGAGCTTTGCTGCTAAACAGGAAACGCAAGGGTAGGAAAAAACGTGCTGTTCGCAACCAAAATTCCGACGGTGTGCAGGGCACTGGCTGGCGACGCGAGGCGCGGTCTGCCGTCGCGCAGTGAAACGCGAAGATCGAAGGCACGCATGCCTGCTGTTCAATGGCACAGCGCTCCGCTTATTGACTCGCTGCCAGGCTTGAAACCGGCCCGTCACGATGCCTGACTATTCACTCCGTCGGTAGCCATCATTGGGTGATTTCGGAAAGCGCGGATTGGCGTATCAGCCCATTCTGGCCTGAAGCCATTGACCCCGGAGGGCATTCTCTGGGTCAGCGCTGGCTGCTGCGGCAAGGCACCGGCTCGTCAACGCGTCGCAATGAGCAATGTCTTCATCAGCTATCGACATGTGCAGCCCGATGAGGGTTTTGCTGCTGCGCTAAAGACTTTCTTCGCGGCGCGCGGCTACGAGACCTTCATCGACACGGGCATCCGCGTCGGCGAAGACTGGGCCACCGCGATAGACCGCGCCTTGCGCGACACCGATTTCTTAATCGTCCTCCTTTCGGAAGATTCCATCGCCAGTGACATGGTGCGCAAGGAAATCGCCCTCGCGCACGAGCTTGCCAAGACTTCGCCGCAGAAGCGGCCACGGATTCTGCCGGTCCGTCTCGCATTCAAAGGCAAACTTCCCTACGATCTGGGTGCCTACCTCGACCGGCTCCAATATCTGCTCTGGCAGCCCGATCAGCCGCCCGACACCATTGCCGAGCAGTTGCTCGAAGCGATGCAAGGGCCTGCGCCTGCCGAAGCGCGCACCAAGCCCCAGGAAGTGTCTTACGAAGGCAACGAGGACCTCTATGCCGCCACCGAAGGGAAAGGCGCTCCGCTGCCAGCCGCCGACCCGTGCCTGGTGCAAGTCCCCGACTCCGGAACACTGCAGATCGATTCTCTCTTCTACGTGCGCCGCGATTCGGACGAGGCCGCCGACGCCTGCCTGCGCCAGCAGACGCCGACGACTATAGTGAAAGCTCCGCGGCAGATGGGCAAAAGCTCGCTGCTCGCGCGCATGCACGCCCAGGCCCAGGCGCTCGGCCGCAAGTCCTGGTATCTGGATTTCCAGCTCGTCGATGGCGAGCACATGGAAAATCTCGACACCCTTTTCCGCCACCTCGCGCGGCAGATGCGCCGCGCCTTCGGTGCCAGCCTGCAGCCTAGAGATGCGTGGGACGATGATGAAGGTCCGATGGGCAATCTCACCGCCTATCTCGAAGACGCCGTGCTCGCGCCGGCCCAGTCACCCGTGCAGATCATTTTCGACGGAGCCGAGCGCGTCTTTGACCGGCCGTATCGCGACAATTTCTTCGCCACCGTCCGCGGCTGGCACAATCTGCGATCCACCAATCCCCAGTTCAAAAAGCTGGCCTTGGTCATCGGCCATTCCGCCACGCCCACGCTTTGGATTCAGGATGTCAACCAGTCGCCGTTTAACGTCGGCCACCCGATCCGTCTGGAGAGATTTTCCGCAGCGGAAGTCGTCCAGCTCGCCGAAAATCAGAATCGTCCACTCAACGCCGCAGAAACGGCCCTGCTGCTCGACCTGCTTGGCGGGCATCCTTATCTCACCCGGCTCGCGCTTTACATGCTCGTGTGCAATGACTGGACGGTCGCTCATCTGGTCAGCATAGCCGATCACGAGACCGACCCTTTTGGAGATCATCTCCTCGGCCTGAGCTGGATGCTCCAGCAAAGCCCCGAGCTTCGCGACTCCCTCCGGCAGGTTACAGGTAAGAAAGGGTGCAACGACGAACGGCACTTTCAGCGGCTTTCGGCGGCCGGCCTTGTCTGCGGCCAGACGCGGGTGCAAGCCCGCGTCGCCTGCAAACTTTACGAGCGCTATTTTCGCCACCATCTGTGAGCCTCTCCTCCCAGCTTCCCAACAGCTTTTATGTCTCCGGCGGCACGCTGCCGCCCGAGTCGCCGAGCTACATCGCGCGCGCGGCAGATGGGGAGCTGTTCGAGCGTTGTCTGGCCGGGGACTTTTGCTATATGCTCACCAGCCGGCAGATGGGCAAGTCGAGCTTGATGGCTCGCACGGCGGAGCGACTGCGCAAGGAGGCGGAGGTTCGGGCGTCCATCGTCGATCTCAGCCAGATCGGCACGGAGCAGGAGGAGCAGCACAAATCGGCGGATCGCTGGTATTATGGCGTCGCCCGGGCGATCCAGCGCTCTCTTGGCGTGGAGGCTAATCTCAAAGCGTGGTGGCGCGAACGCGAAGACCTCCCCGCCGTCCAGCGGCTCACGGAGTTCTTCACCGATGTGGTCCTCGCCCGCACCACCGGCCGGGTCGTCATCTTCGTCGATGAAATCGACACTACCATCGGGCTGACCCATTCCGACGATTTTTTCGCCGCGATCCGCGCCTGCTACAATGCGCGCGCCACCGAGCCGCAATTGCGCCGCCTCGGCTTTGTGCTTCTCGGTGTCGCCAGCCCATCGGATCTGATTGCAGATGCCCGCCGCACACCATTCAATATCGGCCACCGCATCGAGCTCAACGACTTCACCTTCGACGAGGCATTGCCACTCTCCCGAGGCCTCGCCAAGACAGAAACGGAGCGCGCCCGACAACTCCGGCGCATTCTGCACTGGACCGATGGTCATCCCTATCTCACCCAGAAGCTTGCGGAGCTTCTCGCCGCAACGGGTCCTGCCGCACTCAGCGACGAAAAGATCGATGGTGTGGTCGCACAAAGGTTTCTTGATCCCGTCGCCAACCGAGAGGAGCAAAACCTCGAATTCGTGCGTGACCGGCTGACCGACTATGGTCGCCCGTCGCGGAAGCTCTTGCGGCTCTACGAGCGCATTTACCGTGGCGAGCGCGTCAAGGATATACCGCTCTCGCCTACCCATAGCGCGTTGAAGCTCTCGGGCGCCGTGGTTGCCACGCCGGAAGGGACGTTGCGTGTCCGCAACGAAATTTATCATCAAGTCTTCACCGCGGACTGGGCAAGACGCGCCATTCCGATCGACTGGAGGCTGCCAATCGCCGTCGCTGTGAGTTTTGCTCGGTGGTTTCGGCGTGTGGCGGTGGTGGCTGCTGCCTCAGCAATACATCGATATTCTCGCCCAGGTGCGGGATGACGCGCCTTTGGCGGAAAGCACGGCCACGAGGCTGCGCGACATCTGGGGGTATTCCGGCCGGGCTGCCCGATTGCTCGGCGAGTTCTGGAAGCGCCAGGCGTTGGCGGCCGAGGTATCCGAGCAGCGCGACGAGGCCATACTTTATCGCTGTCGCGCCTTGCAGGCCTATGACACCGAACTCGGCAGGCGCGAACTCGGCGCTCTGATTCGGGAGGATTACACGCTGCTATTGCACAAGCTTCGCTACAACTTTCGAGTTGAGGGAGTGGTCTTCTCGTCCAGGGGAGATCGTTTTATTTGGAGTCCGGAAGTAATTCAGGTCTGGAGCACAGATCCCGGAAAACCGCTGATCCGTGAGCTTCGCCCCACGGTGGTAAGCAACAACCCGAAGTCCCCGGCTGTGCAAACTACAGAAGAACCTGCTCGGTCGCAGGCGGGGTTGCCGGAGCGCGAGCGTGCAAATGCGAGGGTTACCGCCGCCGTCTTCAGCCCCGATGGCAGCAAGGTGCTCACCGGTAGCGGCGGCGGCCTCGGCGGCGGCGTCGCCGAGCTTTGCGAGCTTTGGAGCGTAGCCGACGGCTCGCGTCTGGCCCAGCTCAAGATCGCAGGCGGCGTGGATCTTGCCGCTTTCAGTCCCGATGGCAGCAAGGTTGCTCACCGGCGACATCGGCATCGGCCGTGTCATCGAGCTCTGGAGCGTAGCCGACGGCTCGCGTCTGGCCCATCTCAAGACCGCAGGCGACATCTACTCCGCCGTCTTTAGTTCCGATGGAACTCGAGGAATGATTTCCAGCGGATTGTGGATCCACTTCTGCACATTCGGCAGCGATACGATTGTGGCTGAAACCAACTGGCTCATGCCCGTTTACTCACGTGGAAAACCTCTGGTAGATCGGGAAGCCAGGAGTGCCAGGATCGTCACAGAAATTGTCCATGGGAAGCTCATTATCCTGAGCCGTGAGGCCGACTTCCAAGCGGTTCAATTGCCTGCCGACTCCTCCGAGGAACTCTTGAGCAAATGGCAGCGCCGCCTTGGGCTTCAATTCACAGCCGAGGGGAAAATTGTTCCGGCTGCGCGCTGACAGGCGAAGTTTGCCGGCGGACGCTTCTGCAACGTTTCACCGCCGCCTGACCCACAGTCGCAGCCCGTGCTGGGATGGGCGCAGATCACCTCGGCAGCACCTCCCACTGCGGACGGCTTACACGGCAAGCCAATCGCGGTGATTTGCGCCTAAGTCAGTAGCTGATGCGCATCGGCATCAGCACATAGAGGAAGGGCGCGTTCACCTTGATGACGCCAGGACTCATCTCGTCGATGAGCTCGAGGTGCACTTCGTCGTTGCTCAAGTTGCGCAGCGGCGCCATGAGGAACTCGGGGTTGAACGCGATGGAAAATTCGCGACCGCCGTATTTGATCGGCACGCTCTCTTTCGCTTCGCCAATCTCGGGTGAGTTGGCGGCGATATCGACGTTGTCTTTCGTGAAAATCAGCTTCACCGAGTTCGACTTTTCGCTCGTCAGCAGCGCCACGCGCTTGACGGCATTGAGGAAGGTTTCCCGTTCGAGGGTAATGCGCTCCTTCGTCTCGCTCGGGATCACTTGCTTGTAGTTCGGGTAGTTGCCCTCAATGAGTTTTGAAACCAGCAGCGTGCCGTTCAACTCGAACGCGATCTGGTTCGCGCCGAGGCGCACGGTCACGTCGCCCTCGTCGCGCAGGAGCCGGCTGAGCTCGTTGATCGCTTTGGCGGGAATGATGACGCTGGTCTCCTGATCGGGATCGAGCGGCAGGTCGAGATCGACCATCGCGAGCCGCCGGCCGTCGGTGGCGACGAGCACCATTTTGTTGTCGCGCAACGAGCAGAGCACGCCGTTGAGCACGTAGCGCGTTTCGTCCGTCGAGATCGCGTAGCTCGTTTTTTTCAGCGCGTCTTTGAGCGCCTGCTGCGGCACGGTGTAGAGCTTTGCGTTCTCGAATTTCGGCAGCGGCGGAAACTCATCCTCGGGCAAGCCGAGCACTTTGAAAAAACTGTGACCGCTCGTGATCGACGCGACGTTTTTATTGTCGCTTTCGAACTTCACCTCCGTGCTCGGCAGCTCGCGGATGATCGTGAACAAACGCCGCGCCGGCAGCGTCGTCGCGCCGGGTTCGTCGATCTGCGCCTCGACGGTGCCGCGCACGCCGACGTCGAGATCGGTCGTCGTCAGTTGGATGTGCCCGTCCTTCGCCTGGAGCAACACGTTGGAAAGAATCGGCAGCGTGGTGCGCGTGCTCACGACGCTTTGCACCTGCTGCAAACCTTCGAGAAGTTTTTCCTTGGAGAGACTGAATTTCATGGCGGGGAGAAGGGCGGTTGGCGGACGGATCGGGACGACAAAAAAGAATCGCGCGGCGTGACGCGCCGCAGCGTGCATTTATCTGCGAAGCGCGCGGCGGCGTCAATGGTTTGCGACGTGCAATCGCTGCTTACGATTTCGTCTCCAGCGCATCGACCGCGGTGAGCAGATCGACGGCGCGCTGGAGTGCGGTGTCGTGCGGTCGCGGCCGGACCGGCGGCAGACCTTCGCGGCGGCGGGCCTGGGCGTCGCGCGCGGCGTCGAGCTCGGGGTTCAAGCCGGCGACGAGCGCGGCTTCGTTGAAGTGCGGACGCTCGGCGTCGAAGACGAAGGCCGCGGCCGCATCTTTCGTTTTGAACATCGCGAGTTTTTCCGCGCGCTCGGTCGTCGCCGGCAGGTCCGGTTTCACGCCGCCGGGGAAAATGCTCGCGTTGTTGGCAGCGATCACGATCTGCGCAACGGCCACCCGCAGGAGCGCGCCCGCGTTGCCGCCGAGCGTGAAGTCGGCGTATTCCACGGCCTGACCCGCCGTGGGACCACCGACGACGAGCGCACGGCCATCGGCGCGCAACACCGCGGCGACGACTTCCGCGGCGCCGGCGGTGTCGGCATCGGTGACGACGAGCAGGCGGCCGGTGAAGAGCGGGTCGGCGTTTGTGGTGAAGAGCTGGTCCTGGCCGCCGCCGCCCGTCGGCTTTTTCAGCGTGAAGAGCGGGCGGCCTTTGGCGATAAAGCGACGCGCGACTTCGGCGGCGAGCTCGTAGTCGCCGCCACCGTTGGCATTGGCTGCGCCCGTCGCGCGGAGGTCGAGGATGGAGGCGGGAAGTTTCGCGGACGCGAAATCTTTCAACGCTTTGTCGAGTTCGGCGATGTGCTCCTTCGTCAACGCGCCGAGCCGCGTGTAGCCGACTCGATTCGGGAAAATTTCGGAGCGGAAATCGCCCGGCATTTCCTCGCGCGCGGGCGGCGGGAGGTTGCCCAGGCCGGCGCCGGCGCCCGCGTTGGCG
>CAXTRS010000170.1:0-3200 GCA_964246635.1 uncultured Chthoniobacterales bacterium
CTTCGCTATATCTTCGGCGCGATTTTCTTCGTCGCGCCTCATGCAAATTTACATCACCCGCGCTGGCCAGCAGCTTGGCCCGTTCGAGACCGAAGCCGTTAAAGGCAAGCTGCGCGACGGCTCGCTTTCTCCAGCCGATCTGGCCTGGCACGAAGGGGCCGCGAGCTGGGCGCCGCTCTCGACATTTCCGGGTCTCGTCGAAGCAGCCACGCCGCCCCCACCGCCGGCGCCGCCGCTTCCCGGTGCCTTTCCTCCCCCGCCTCCTCCGCCGGCGATGGCCGGAGCCGCTGGTTTTTATCCGCCGCCCGTTGCGCTTGGGCGGGCAGCGCAGCCGTGGCTGATCTGGGCCATGGTCGGCGGCGGCACGCTCCTCTTGCTCGCGCTGATCGGCGGGGCGGCTTATTTCCTGATGCGCAAACCCGTCGTCCTGCCGTCAAATCAGACGCCAGCGGGAATCGTTGACCGCAGCACAACCACCACTTCCCCAGCTGCGGGCACGCTGCGCTTTGTCAATTCCCGCGAGGGCCTCACCGGCAACCGGGCGACGAGTTACGCCGACTTCACTTTCGACTACCCGGCGACTTGGAAATTGCGCAAAGGCCCGGAGGCGCAATACGACAGCAACTTTGTCGAGGTCGGCCACGAAATCATCGACGGCAAGGGACGGAAAAACGTTATCGAGACCTTCAATGTCGGCTATCTGCAAACCAGCGGCACCGGCACCGCGGCCGATCTGCTCGCGCTCGCGCCGTCGCTCATCGAGAAACTCGAGCCGCAGATCGCCGCAGGCTTTCCGAATTATAAAAAACTGTCGCAGGGCAAGACCCGGATCGGCCCCTACGAAGCCTACGAATTGCGCGCCCAAGCGCGGCTGCCCGGCGAGACGGCGGGCAACAGCAGCGGCGCGGACGTGTGGCTGCGCGTCGTGCTGGTCGCGCCGCCGGGACGGGGACAAATCGGAGTTAGCTTTTTCATGATCTCGACCTCGCTCGCCGAGGGCATGCGCGGCATCGACGACGTCGGCGCGAAAGGCGGCACGGCGACGATCGCCAGCTCGTTCCGGTTTGGAAAATAAATAACGCGCCGCCGGCTGCTGCCGCCGCAAAGGCCACCAGGCGCCGGCGCCAGAAGGAACGGCGCGGCCGCGCGCACCGAGAGAGACACGACTGGGTCGGCTAGTCACACCGGGAGCGGGCGCGCGGGAAGCATCCGGCACGCGCGATGCTTTTTACGGAGGCATGCACATTCGTCATTGGCCGCAGGCGGACCTTGGTGTTTACCGACCCTTGCGTGATCCATTCTTTCAACTCCTCATCGCGCCGCCGCTCGCGCTTGGCGCCGTGGTGGGCATCTGCCGGCTGCTGTTTTTCGCGCACTGACTGAGAACGAAAAGGAGCATCCAAATGACCAGGGAGGGAAATGGGGAAGGAGGGACAGCGATGTCGTCGATGAAAACGTTCACGATTCGCTTCAAGGACAACAGCGAGCTCGGGCTCGAAGCGCTGCACTGCGAGGTCCACGTGCCGACCGGCTTCAACGAAGGCTGGACGCGCGAGTGCCGCGTGTATCGCTTCTACGCGCCGGGCGAGGCGCTGATCGCCACGATTCCGTTCTCGGATGTCGAGGCGGTGTTTGAAGAAGCCGCTTGAGCGGGAAATTTCGGCAGTGAGTCGCTGGCGTTTTGGAGTGCGCCAGTCCAACGAGACCATTGCCAAAATTTCTCGTTGCTGGCTGGCGGGCGTGGCACATGGCAAGCTCGAAACAGCGCTATGGATTCCGTCGCCACCGTCCTCCGCCTGAAGCATTTTCTCCTCGTCGTTTGCAGCCTGCTCGTTGGCGGTGGCAGCGTCCTGCTCCACGCCGCCGGCGAGCGCATCAATCACGAAGGCCGCATCCTTGGCCCGGCGCCGGTCGTCAGCGCGCCGACGTTGTTCAACACGCCGCAGGCCGACGCGATCGTCTCGGCGATGCAGATTTTTCCGACGACGAGCCCGTGGAACGAAGACGTTTCGCGCCGGCCGCTCCTCGCCAATTCCGACGCGATGATCGCGCAGATCACCGCCGATCTCTCCAGCAGCCGGCGCACGCTGCGGCCGTTTTACGAGATGAACTACGCGCTGGTGCCAGACAATCAGCCGCTCGTGCCGATCACATTTTTAAATTACGCGGACGAGTCCGATCCCAGCCCTTACCCGATCCCGAGCAACCTGTCCATCGAGACCTGGCCGCGCGGCACCGGCAGCCTCACGCTGGCGCAGTGGCAGCAGGACGTGAAGAACACCGGCGGCGACCGGCACGGCAGCGGCGTGTGGGCCGGCGCCGGGTTCATCTGGGAAACCTGGCTGACGAAATTCGTGCCGGCCGCCAGTCCGCCCTGGCAGGCGTCGAACGGCGCGAAGTTCGATCTCAAAACGAACACGCTGCGCCCGGCCGGCTGGACCTCCGGCGACGCCGCCGGGCTGCCGATGTTCCCGGCACTCGTGCGTTATGATGAATGCCAGCGCGGCATGGTGGAACACGCGCTGCGGCTCGTCGTGAAACGCACCCGCGTCGGCCCAATTTACCCCGCGACACACCAGGCATCGGTCGGCAGCACGACCGATCCGAACATCCCGGCGATGGGTCAGCGACTGCGGCTCAAAGCCGGTTTTGTCATTCCCGAAAATTGGACGCGGGAAGAAAAAGCCGTGCTGCTCGCGCTCAAGAAATACGGCGCCATCGTGGCGGACAACGGCGGATTCTTTTCCGTTTCCGTCTGCCCCGACGACCGCTTTGCCGCGAACGCCTTCGACCATCTTTCCACCGTTGCCATCAGCGACTTTGAAGTGGTGCAGACGACCGGTCCCAACGAGGGCCCGCGCTCGCCCGGCGCGCCGAGCGCAAACGCCGGACCCGACATCGACTTGGCCTCAGCCAATGGCGCCGCGCAGCTCGCCGGCAGCGTGAACGACCCGAGCGGCCGCGCCGCCGTGCGCTGGCGGCTCTATGCCGGGCCGGGCGCGGTGACGTTCAGCGCGCCCACGCAAGCCAGCACGTCGGCGACCTTCAGCGCGCCCGGCGTTTACACGCTGATGCTCAGCGTCGATGACGGCATCCACGCCGTCGGCTACAGCGCGACGACGGTGCGCGTGGCGCAAACCAGTTCGCAGCACCCGGCGTTCTTCAACGGCGAGGTCGCGCTGAGCAACGGCGTGTATTAC
>CAXTRS010000170.1:3217-5578 GCA_964246635.1 uncultured Chthoniobacterales bacterium
AACCTCTTCGGCTACTACTCCTACGCCTATTTTCCTTATTTGTATCATTTCGATCTCGGCTTCGAGTATTTCATCGATGCCAACGATCCGGCGCACGGCGCGTTTCTTTACGACTTCGCGAGCGGCTCCTGGTTTTACACCAGTCCGGGTCTTCCCTTCCCGTATCTCTACGATTTCGGCCTGAACGCGATGCTCTACTACTATCCGCAGGCCGGCAGCGCCGATCGCTACACCAGGGATCCGCGCTACTTTTTCAACTTCGCGACCGGCGGGATCATCATGAAGTAGGAGCCGCGGGCGCCGGTGCGCTCGGGGACCCCGGCGCTTCACCGCGCGTAGTGATCGGCGCCGAGAAAGTGCAGCGACACGTAAGGCTCATCGCCGACGACCCAACTGTCGTGCGGCACCGGCGGCACGTAGAACAACTCGCCGGCGTGCATCTCGACCACGCGGCCGTCGTCGAACGCCACCGTCGCGGTCCCTTGCAGCACCATGCCGACGTGCTCGACCGGGCAGCGCGCGGCGCCGACGCCGGGACCGACGTGCTCGCTCCATTTCCAGCCCGGCTCGTAGGTGGCCCGGCCGAGAGTCATGCCGCCGAGACGCACGATCTCGAATTTGCCTTTGACGAGCGTGCGGGTTTCGTCCGGCGTCTCGAAGCGTTTGAGGATGACAGCGATGTTGCCTGCGTTGTTCATGGCGTGAAGATGTCCCGAGGTTGGCTCTGCACTCAAAACGAATTGACGGGCGCCGATTCAGCAGCCAGCAGCGACGAACACACCCACGCTCGCACGCGCGCAATCACCCGCCCGCGGCTGCGCGGCTGCCCTCGTGCGGCTTGCCCCACGGCGATGCAGCCGCGCTGAGGAAGGGGCTGACCACAGGAGGCTGGTCCGCGGACACCGCGAGCAGGGTATCCGCCGCCCGGCCAATCGCCCGGCACCGGCGACATTGGACTACGTCGTCCGGCGTGGGTTGCTCGGGCATGTCGAGCTCCTCGCTGGCGCACTGATTACAGCGATACGTCACGGTTGCCATCAATACCGCCGTGCCCAGCGCCGGGCAATCTCTAATTGCTGCGTCTCTTCCAGCGGCGGCGCGCCGGCCCTGCAAGGCGGCGGTTTCGCCGGAACTCCTTGCCCCGCGTCGCGATCCGCGCATAGTAAGCGCCGGTCGTGGCCCGGGTGCCGCGGATGCACCCGGCCCTCCTGGGAGAATTCGTTTCCGGGTTTCCTCACGACGAACCGCAACAACAACGGGGTGTAGCTTAGCTTGGTAGAGCGCCTGGTTTGGGACCAGGAGGTCGCAGGTTCAAATCCTGTCACCCCGAATCTCCTCAGTGAGAGAGAGGAAGTTCACCGTTGAGTTTCGGTTTCATCTCAACAGATTTCTCAACAAAGTTTATCGCTTCTTCTCTGTTTGAGATTGGCAGGGATGTGCAGCAACGCCGGGTGACATCGCGGGCGCGCCTCGGAAAGCCCTTGCTGAGCGGAGCACGGGCTTAGAAGCGACAGCGTAAGCGTGCCCCAGGGGTGCTCTGGTCGAAACAAGACTGTGAAAACACACCCTGCCCGCAATCCAGCCTCTTTCCTTGCCGCAACCTTGGTGCTCTTCGGCGTGACGGCTTGCACCTCGGACGCACAGACAAAGAAGAGCGATTCGAGCACCACCGCGGCGGGTCGCACAGCGGCAGATCCCCCGCGAGTGAATCCCTACACGGGGGGCGGCGGAGCCGGGGGCTTCGCTGCCACGGGCAGCAGGCCGGGCGCAGGCAGCGGTGGCCGCGGCCGCTAGGGTCATCTCTTCGGATTCATCTATCTACGCAAGCTCTCCTCCGTTCTCGCGCCCCGCGACGCGCCCGCCGCCGGGTCGTCGCCTGATTGCGGCGGTAGCATGAACGCGGGTCTGATCGAGGGACCCGACGGCGCGCTCTAGAAAAAAAGGTTGGCTGGCGCCCCGTAGGCCGTTTCGCAGGCTGCTTGAGGCAGCTGCTCGCCGGCTCCGGGAGTTCACGGCTGGATCACCCGCAGGCGCAGGAAGCGCTGGGGCGCGTTGAGCGGGTCCTGGGCGACGGTGTCGCGGACTTCGACCGTGAGCGGCGCGTTGCCGCCGGTGTCGGAGACCACGCCGTCGCCCGTGAGCGGCGCGCCCGCGGTGCTCGAAGCCACCGTGGTCCAAGTCGTCAGGTCTGGGGAAACTTCCACGATGTAGGAGATGTCTGTCGCCAGCGGCACGCGGGTGAAGCGGATCGACAGGTAGTTCGAGCCGGAGTAGTCGCGCACGACTACCTCGGGCGCTTGGCTGAAGGCGTTGGACGGCAGGTTCAGCGCGTATTCGAGGAGGTTGCTCAAGCCGTCGAAT
>CAXTRS010000170.1:5611-10085 GCA_964246635.1 uncultured Chthoniobacterales bacterium
GTTCGGGCCGGTGAGGCCGTTGTGCGCGGCGTAGTTGCTGAACGTGTTGACGACGGTCAGCGAAAACGTCTGCGTGGCGTCGGGCGCGGTGCCGTTGGAAGCCGTGATCTGAATGCCGGAATAGACGCCCGGCGTCGTGGGCGTGCCGCTCAGGACGCCCGTGGTTGGGTTGAGGCTCAAGCCGGGCGGCAACGTGCCGGCGGTGACGCTGAAGGTCGGCGCGGGCGTGCCGCTGGCGGTGCACGTGAAGCTATACGCGCTGCCTGCCGCGGCGGTGTTCGGCGGCGTGCCGTTGGTGAAGTTCGGCGCGACGAATGCCGCCGCGGTGACGGTGACGTTGAACACCTTCACCGCCGCTGCCCCGCAGGTGTCCTGCAAGGTGACACGCACCGCGGTCGTTGCCCCCACCGTGCTGCTCGCATTCGGCGTGACGGTGACGGCGCCGGTGCTCTGGTTCACCGCGATCGTGCCGCCGCCGGCGAGCGTGGTCGGCTGCACGCTGAAGGGGCTGGCAGGGAGGTTGCCGTTGCTATCGGCCGGGCCGGAAGCGGGAGCGATCGTCGCGCTGCCGTTCTGCGGCACGCTGGTGTCCGCGTAGGCGCCGAGCGTGGGCGACGGATTCGGCTGGATGAGGACGTTGACCGTGCCGGAAGCCGTGGCGCCAGCGGCGTCGGTGACGGTCACCGAAACCGGATAAGTGCGCGAGGTGAGCGTGGTGGTCACGCGGCACTCTGCGGTGCCGCTGAGTTGGATGGAGGTGCCGTTGCCAGCGATGCTCGCCGTGAGGGCGACGCCGTCCGGCGCGCCGGCGACAGTGACGCTCGTCAGCGGGTTGGAGCCGAGCGTGACGGTGCCGACGGTGGTGGCGCTGGCCGGCACCGGCGTGCCGCGCACAATCGTCAGTCCGCTCCCGCTGGCCGCGAAGGTCGGCGGCGTGTTGGCGGAGGTGACGGGGAAGTCCGCGTCGGAGATGTCGAAGAAAATGTTGCCGACGGCTTCGATCTTCACCCGCCCCTGCTGGGTGGCGATGTCGGGCAACGTGACGCTGGCCGAGCCGTTATTGGGCGTGCTCGCGGCCAGGACGTAGGGGAACGTCAGCCCGCCGTCCGTGGAGTAGGAAATCTTGACGTTGGCGCAATTCACCGACGACGCGTTCGTGTTGGCGACGTTCCACGTGACAGTCTGCACCGACCCGCCGGCGAGAGGGGCGGCGGTGTTCGGCGAAGTGACTTGGAACGGACCCGCGTTGGTATCCACGGGCAGCGTGACGAGCACGTAGTTCGAGCCGCTGCCGCCGGCGCGGTTGTCGCGCACCGTGCAGCGGAAGGTCAGGCCGGCGACGCGCGCCACGGAGGGCAGCGCTTCGCCGACGAGGTAGTTGCCATCGACGGTGCCGCGCAGCGGCGGCACGTTGGCATTGTTCAAAATGTAAGTCAGCGACGGAAACAGGCGCGTCGGGTTCGTCGTCGGCGCATAGGAGCGGAAGATCGGCGAGGCGCCGTTGTCCAGGCCGGACGTGCTGGTGGCGTTGACGGCCGCGCCGCGATCGTATTCCTCCCAGCAATAGGTCAGCCGGTCCCCGTCGGCGTCGGTCGCCGAAGCAGTCAAAGCGAAGGGGGTCGATTTCGGGATGGTGTAGGCCGTCGGCGTGGCGATGGCCGGCGGCGTGTTGCCGGTGGCGATGGGCGTGACGACGACGTTCGCGCCCGTGCTGGTGGTCGTGTAGGCGTCGATTTCGTCGTAGGACTTGGTGTGGAAATAGTCGTCCGAGTGCGGCGCGAGGTCCTGCACGTTGGTGCCGCTGGAGCAGATGCCCGCGTAGGCCATGATCGTCGTGCCGCTGCCTGGCTCGTAGGCGGCGGCGGTGGCGCGGTTGCCGCTGCAACTCCCCGTGGTGGAATTGAATGTGTGGTTGGCGCCGAACTGGTGGCCCATCTCGTGCGCGACGTAGTCGATGTCGTAGGGGTCGCCTTTCGGATTGCTCGTGCCCGTTTCGCCCTGGGCTTTGTTCGTGCCGCACACCACGCCCAGGCTGGCGAGACCGCCGCCCGCCGTGCTGAAGACGTGACCGATGTCGTAGTTCGCGCTGCCGATGACGCTGTTGCAGGTGGTCTTGTTCTGCGTGAGCAGCGAGTTGGAGTTGTTGTTGGTATAGGGGTCGGTGTTGGGATCGGTGTAGATCATCAGATCCTCATTGGCGACGAGCACCATGCGGATGCAGAAATCGCGCTCATACACGGCGTCCACGCGATTGATCGTCGTCACCACCGCCGCCAGGGTCGCGATCTTGTCGCTGCCTCCGACCGCCGCCGAATACTCGCCGGTTGTGCCCACGACCAAGCGGTAGATGCGCAGACTCGTGCCGGTGGGCCGGTTCAACCCGGGCAGGTCCGAGCGGCTCTCGGCTTCCCGGGAGACGCGCGCTTCGTCGTGGACGAGGCACTGCCAGGGCGTCTCCGAGACGTAGTCGCGCTTGTAGTAGGCGATGGTGGTTTCGAGGTCCGAGCCGTCGGCGAAATAGGGGTCGATGAAAATCTGCCCGCTGCCGCCGAGGATCATCGCGTGAAAGCCGCGCGGGGTCACGTCCAGGCGCGCGAAGAGCGTCGGGTCGTCGATGCCCCGCGCCACGTAGGTGCGCATCTCCGGGTAACGCACCGCCAGCCCTTCTTCCATGATGGAGGACTCCTCCACGATGAAGCGGGCGAAATCGCCGCTGGACGGCACCGGCAGTTCGATCTCCGCCACCGGCGCGCCGGGCGTCCGCGCGGCAAACTCCCGTGGCGCCGCGGCCAGCAGCGCATTCAGCGCGGCGCGGTTGAGCGTCAGCGTGCGGTAAGTCGCCGGCACGACCTCGCGCCGGGCGGCGTTCACGGAAATGCCGCGCGGGGTCAGAAAAATGCGCTCATCCGCCTCGCGCCACAGCCCCGACGGCGAGGCTGTGCCCGCAGCGGGCACCGGCGAGGCCGCCCAGCCGCGACCGGAGCCGGCGACGAGCAGCGTCAGAGAGAAAACAGCGAGGCGGAGAAGGTGGAATTTGCGGCGGAGGGGGAGGAAAACGTCCATCACAATAGAAGCACCGCCGGAGGAGAGCGCACCTCGCGCTCGCCGGAAAGGGGAAATCGACCGCGCGCAACGAATTTCTTCGTTCCGCTTTCCGGCGAAGAAAGAGACCGCCCCGGCCCGCCGATCCGGCCCACCGCGCCGAACTAGAGAAATACTCTATGCAGCCGCCTTCCTCTCCCGCTTCTCCTGCCGACGCTCAACCCGCCAACGGCTCCGCTGCTGGTGCGCCGCCGCCACCCCCGCTCGCCCGTATGCGCGTGCTCGACATCAGCCAGGTCATGGCTGGCCCGTTTTGCACCATGATGCTCGCCGACATGGGCGCCGACGTGGTCAAGATCGAGCCGCCCGGCACCGGCGACCAGACCCGCAGCGCGATGGGCTTCAAAATGAAAGGCAGCGACAGCATGGGCTTCATGAACATGAACCGCAACAAGCGCAGCGTGACGCTCAACCTCAAGAGCGACGCCGGCCGCGAAGCGCTCTACAAGCTCGTCGAAACCGCCGACATCCTGGTGGAAAACTACCGCCCCGGCGTGATGCGCAAGCTCAAGTGTGACTACGAAACCATGCGCAAGATCAATCCGCGCCTGGTCTATGCGAGCATCTCCGGCTTCGGCCAGACCGGCCCGTGGGCCGACCGCCCCGGCTTCGACCTCATGGCCCAGGCGATGAGCGGCGTGATGAGCGTCACCGGCTACCCCGGCATGCCGCCGGTGAAGTGCGGCGTGCCCGTGGCCGACATCGGCTGCGCGCTCTTCGCGCTCTACGCCGTGCTGAGCGCCTACATCGGCGCGCACGACACCGGCCAGGGCCAATACATCGACGCCTCGCTTTTCGACGCCGCCATCGCGTTCTCCATCTGGGATTCCAGCGAATACTGGGGCACCGGCAAAGAGCCGACGCCCGTCGGCACGTCGAACAAAATGAGCGCCCCGTATCAAGCCGTGCGCGCCAGCGACACCTACTTCGTCATGGGCGCCACGAACCAGAAACTCTGGCAAAAACTCTGCGCCCTGCTCGGCCGCGAAGACCTCCTCGCCGACGCGCGCTTCACCGACAACGTCGCCCGCCTCGCCAACCGCGAGATCCTCATCGAAGAACTCGAAAAGACCTTCGCCACCAAACCCGCCGCCGACTGGGAAAAGGAGCTCCTCGCCGCCGGCATCCCCGCCGGCCGCCTGAACACCTACCCCGAAGCCTACGCCAGCGCCCACGGCCAGCACCGGCAGATGAAAATCGACATCCCCCACCCCGTCGAAGGCTCCATCCCCAACATCGGCTTCCCCGTCAAACTCTCCGCCACCCCGCAGCAGGTCCGCCGTCACCCGCCCCTGCTCGGCGAACACACCGACGAAGTGCTCACCGAAATCGGCCTCGGCGGCGGCGACGCCTTGGCCGACTTGCGCGAACG
>CAXTRS010000171.1:0-10047 GCA_964246635.1 uncultured Chthoniobacterales bacterium
GCCGGGCTGAGACGCCCACGCCGGGGGCCGGGGTGGAGCCGCGCCCGTATTCGCCGGAGTCCACCCCGGCGACGGGTCCTTCCTCACCGACCACGACGTTCTTGGCGGTCACGTAAAGAAACTGCCCGCGTTCCGAGGTCGTCGCCTGCACGGCATTGATGACCAGGTTGTCGAGCACCTGCCGGAATTGGTTGCGATCGACTTCCACCGGCTTCAAATCCTCGGCGATGTCGAAGATCGGCCGCAAGGACGAGCCGTGCAGCGCAAACTGCACCGCCTCGTGCAGAATCTCGGCGAGCGACGCCGTCTCTTTCAACGGCGCGCCGCCTTTGGCAAACGTGAGCAACTGACGCGTGAGATCGGTAG
Organism: uncultured Chthoniobacterales bacterium; assembly: GCA_964246635.1. Classification (GTDB taxonomy): domain Bacteria; phylum Verrucomicrobiota; class Verrucomicrobiia; order Chthoniobacterales; family SZAS-18; genus JAFAXH01. Next base: position 367 of record CAXTRS010000171.1, read on the forward strand.
CGTAAAGGCAGGCGTTCTCGGCTTTTTCCAACGTGGAAATCAGCCCGCTCAGCTCCTCGCCGTCCCGCTGCGCGCTGACCTTGGCAAGGGACAGGTTGCCCAGGATCGCCATCAGCACGTTGTTGAAATCGTGCGCAATGCCGCCGGCGAGAATGCCGACACTTTCGAGCTTGCTGGCTTTCTGGCGTTCTTCTTCGAGCTTCTGCTCGTCGGTGATGTCGCGGAACGCCACCACCGAGCCGGTGATCTTGCCGGTTTGCCCGCGGCGAATCGGCGCCGCCGTGGCGCTGACGGCGCGCTCAACGTCACCGCGCGCACAGAGGAGAATGTCTTTCGACATTTCCATGATGACGGAAACCGTCGTCAAGTTCTCCACCTCCGGCGTGAGCGGCTCGCCGGTCTGCGCGCCGACGAGTTTGAAAACCTCGCCCAGCGGCCGGCCTTCCGCCTCCGCCTGGGTCCAGCCGGTGAGCTGTTCGGCGATGCGATTGACCAGCACCACGCGGCCCGCGGTGTCGGTGGTGATGACGCCTTCGCCAATGGAGCGCAGCGTCACGGCGAGCTGTTCTTTTTCGGTCTCCAGCCGCTGCTCCGCGCGGTGGCGCTCGGTGGCGTCGCGCAGCGTGAGGACCGCGGCCTGCCCGGCGCCCCAGGGGACCAGATTGGCTGACACATCGACGGGACAGACCGTGCCATCGACACGCTGGAGCTCCTCCGCTTGCGAAACGCTGCCTTCGCGCCGCAGCCGTTCGAGCAGGCGGGCGGCGTGCGCGCGGCGATTCTCCGGCCAGAGCCGGTCGAAGGTCGCGCCGACCAGCCGCTTGTGGTGGAAGCCGAGCACGCGGTCGAGCGCGGGATTGGCGTGGAGCACTTCGCCGTCGCGGGCGTCGGCGATGAGCATCACGTCCGTCAGCTCGCGGAAGACGACCTCGAAGCGCTCCTGCAACGCGAGCAGCTCGCGCTTCGTGCGCGTGCGCTCGCGGCGTTCGGAGACATCCTGCAACTCGCGCTCGATGACCGCCGCCAGCCGCGTGAGGTCCGGTTTGACCAAGTAGTCGCTCGCGCCGGCGCGCATGATTTGCACCGCGACTTCTTCGCCCAGCGGAGCGGACACCACGATGAACGGCAGCAGGCGCGAGTGCGCGCGCAGTGTCTGCAGGGCAGTCAGCGCGTCGAATCCCAGCAACGCGTAATCCGAGAGCACGACATCCCACGTTCCGCCGCGCAGGGCTTCAGACAAGGCCACGTCGGTTTCGACCTGCTTCCAGTGCGGCTCGTAGCCGGCGCGGCGGAGTGCGCCCACGATGCATGCGACGTCGTCGGCGCTGTCTTCGATGATAAGAACACGAAGCGGTTGTCCCATTCCAAAAATGCCTGACGGCGAGCGGCGGCAAGGGTGTGAGAGAGCCGCTCCTTTTGAATGTCGCACGATTCGTGCCCAGACGGGCGCCTTGGGGTCGACTATTCACCCCGACAGAGAACAACATGTAACCCGAGGATGACCTGAAGGGTTCAGCCCCGTGGCCGCTCGTTCAGGCCGGTCCAATACGCGCCGACCTGCCGGACTGCCTCCATGAACGCGTGGAAATCGACAGGCTTGCGGATGTAGGAGTTGGCTCCGAAACCGTAGCCGCGGGCGACGTCCTGCTCCTCGCGCGAAGAGGTGAGAATGACGATCGGCTGCTGGCGGGTGCGTTCGTCGCTGCGCAACACGCGCAGAACTTCCAAGCCGTCGATTTTCGGCAGCTTGAGGTCGAGCATGACGACGGCCGGCAGCTCGCCGGCGCCCGGCCCGAGCAAATAATCGATCGCTTCCTGGCCGTCGCGTGCGATGCGCACCTGTTCCGTGCCGATGCCGCCGCGCGCCAGGGCGCGCAGGGTGAGCGTCTCGTCGTCGCGGTTGTCTTCGACAAGCAGAATGAGCGGCTTGCCGACGGCTGCGGCGGGGGAAGTCGGCGGGACCATGCAAAAGGAAATCGCTTTGCGCGGGGTGCATGCGGGCACGCTCCAGCCCCGCGCGCCCGTGCGGAAATCCAGCTTGCCATGCACGGGCGCGTTCGCTTAGCTCAGCGGCAGTTCTTTTCCACCCGCGAGCCGACGCAAGGAACGCCGTGAAAACCGGCGACAGTTGCGCTGCTGTGACTGGATACAAACTCTCCACCCAGCCGACGGAACCGTGGGGCGCGCTGCTCGCGCGTCAGCGTTTTCTGCCGGAAGGGAAGCCAATCTTCGATCGCGCCGCCGCCCGGCGGTGCGCGAGGGTGAAGGCGAGAGCGAGGTGCGCAGGCGAGTGTTGCGGAAACGCCGCCTGCCGGATGCCAGGAGTCAGAATATTTGCCCGGTTCGCGATCGTTCTCATGTCAGTCTTTTTCCGACCTCGCGCGCTGGTGTGCGCCGGCTCGGCAATAGCCTGACTTCTTTCGCAAAAAAAGAAATGAGAACCCTCGAACAGCGGCGGCAGCAGTGCCTGCGCGATCCCGAGTTTTCGCAGCCTCCAACGCGAAACCTGGCGGATGCGAGGCGTGCGATGCCCGTTTCGTGACGGGGTTCTCTCTCCGACCGAGAAACCCTCCTCACGATTCCCATGCATCCTCTGACCCAACATCCGCCGCGTTCGCGCTTCCTCTTGTCCGCTCTTGTTGCCGCCTCGCTCCTGCCCCCGCCCAGGGGCTGCGCCCAGGAGGCGTCCACCGCGGCGCCGGGTGAACCCGCCGCTCCAGCCACCGAAAGCGCCTCCCCGCAACGGGTCATCGTCACCGCGACGCGGCTGCCCGTCGCGCGCGACCAATCTCCCGCTGCGGTGACTGTCATCGACGCGGAAGAATTCTCCGCGCGACAGACCGACCGCGTCGCCGATGCGTTGCGCAGCGTGCCCGGGCTCGCCGTCGTGCAGAGCGGCGCGCCGGGGCAACTCACGAGCGTATTCACCCGCGGCTTGAAGAGCGAGCACACACAAGTCCTGCTCGACGGCGTCCGGCTCAATCAAGGGTTGGCCGGTTTGTTCAACTTCGCCGATCTCACCGCCGACAACATCGCGCGCATCGAAGTTCAGCGCGGTCCGCAAAGCACGCTTTACGGCCCGCGCGCTCTGGCCGGCGCGATCCAGCTTTTTACCCGGCGCGGCGATCAATTAGCAGACACGCGTCGCTTCGGTATCGATCTCTCGGCGGAGGCTGGCAGTTTTTACACTTTTCGCGAGCGGGTGGCAGTTGCCGGAGTGCTCACGAACGAGCGCTCTCCAACAGGAGCGCAAGACAAGAATCCGGTCGTCGCTGCCGCCAGCTTGCCCTATCGCTTTGACACCTTGGATTACTCGCTCGCCCTGAGCAGGCTGGATACAGACAACGAGCGGCCAAACAGCCAATATCGAAACACCGCAGTTTTGGCGAATCTCGGCTTCACCCCGCACGGCTATGACGCACGCCCCGTCGGAGGGTCGCCTCCACGTTTCGGCCTCCTCGTAGCTTACTCGCTTTCTGACGCTGGCAGTCCGAACACGATTTTTTCGCCGCGTCCGAAAGACAATTTACTCTCGGAGCGCCAGCTCTACGCCCCCAATCTTGATTGGCAGGCGACCCGCGCCTGGCACCACCGGCTCGTGCTCGCCTACGACGAAGAGCGGCAGGTGAACGATCCCAACGAGGACGGGTTTGTCGGACCGACGCGCGCGCTGTTCACGCGCTACCAGTTGGATTACCAAAACGATCTCCAGATCACTTCGTGGCTGACGCTGACCAGCGGCGCTTATTACGAACAATTCAAAGCCGTGCAACGCCGGCCCGCCGTGCTCTTCGGGTCAACGTTTCTCAAGGACTACACCGAGAACGCTGCGGGCTTTGCCGAGCTTTCGATCGCGCCGCGCGAGAACGTGCTGCTTGCCGTCGGCGGCCGTCACGATTGGTTCAACCAATTCGGCGACGTCTGGACGTATCGAGTCGCCGGCAGCTATCGCGTTGAACAAACCGCCACGACGTTTCGTTCGAGCGTGGCCACCGGCTTCAGCCCGCCGACGCCGCAGGACAAAATCTTCGGCAATAATTTCGGATTGAAACCCGAACGCGGGTTCGGCTACGATGCCGGTTTCGAGCAGCGGTTGTGGAACGGGCGCGCGCAGTTCGGCGCGAACTATTTTCACAACGATCTGTCGAACGTGATTGGCTTTGACCTCGCGGGAAACACCTTCAATCTCGGCAGCGGACGGACCCGCGGCGTCGAGGCGTTCGCGCAAGCCGAGCCGCTGCGCAATTTCGTCTTGCGCGCCAGCTACACTTATCTCGACGCCGTCAATACTTCCTCGGGCAACTTCGCCAATCAGGCAGCCGGCGCGCGCCTGCCGCGACGCCCGCGTCACGAAGCGTTTTTCTCCGCGTCCTATCGCTGGTTCGACCGGCTGACGACGACGCTGGAAGCCAAAATCGTCAATGGCCGCGAGGACGTGCGCTTCCCGCCGCCGGATTTTCAGGCGCAAAACTTCGACATCGAGGGCTACACGACGCTGCGTTTCCTCGCAGCCTACGATATCAACGAGCACTGGCGCATCTACGGACGGATCGAGAACCTTACTGACGAACAATACGCGGAAGTCTTCGGCTACCCTGCCTTGGGACGCGGATTTTTCGGCGGCGTGTCGGCGCGGTTTTGAGAGAGTTGCGAGTTGTGAGTTGCGGGTTGCGTGCGCCTCACTTCGTCTCAAACAATGCCCGCAACTCGGCATCGATCCGCCGCGGCCGGCCGGAGCGTGCGTCGAGCACGACCCAGAGACTGCGCGCCCGCGCGAGCAATTCGCCATCGCTCTTGCGATGAATTTCGGTGTGACGATCAAACGTCGCCGCGCCCGCAGGTCTTGCCCACGTCCGGGCAACAACCTCTTCATTCGCAAACGCCGGGCGCAAGTATTCGATCTCGTGCTTGCGCACCACCCAGGTGATCTCCGCCGCGCGCGGCCAGGCGTGTTGCGCGATCGCGGCCTTCCAATGCGCGATGGCGACATCCTGCACCCAGCATAGATAGACCACGTTGTTGACGTGGCCGTTGGCGTCGATGTCGTCCGGCGCCACGCTCCGCGGCAGTTCAAATGCGGCCGAGAGTTTCAAGGCGTAATCAAGCGACGAATTCCAAATCAACCGGCGCCGGAATCAACCCGGCTTCGCTTGCCGCGCTCAGAAATGCGTGTACGGCGCGACGCCCGGTGTCGCCGTAATCGCGGGTGAAATCGTTGACATACATGCCGATGAATTTATCCGTCAGCCCCTCGTCGAGTCCACGCGCCAAGGGCATTGAGTGCGCGACCGCGGCGGCGCGATGTTGCAAGCCGTAGTCGATGCTGGCGGCGAGAATCTCGGCGATCTCCCGGCGCACGGTCCGGTCGATGTCTTTGCGCACCACGTTGCCGCCCAGCGGCAGCGGCAGTCCGCTCTCCTCTTTCCACCAAACCCCAAGATCGATGACCGGCGCGAACCCTTCCTGTGCGTAGGTGAGCTGGCCTTCGTGAATCAGCAGCCCGGCTTCCGCGTCGCCGCGGCGCACGGCGTCGAAAATCTGGTCGAACGGCACCACGCGGAAATCGCATTCGATCTCGCCGAGAAATAATCGCAGCGCGAGAAACGCGCTCGTCATGCGGCCCGGCACTGCCACGGTGCGGCCACGCAGCCAAGTGCGGGTCGCCTCGGCATCACCCGCCAGCGGCAGGTTCGCGGTCGTCCCATCGCGGGTCACTTTTGTCACGACGATCGGCCCGTAGCCATCGCCCATGCTCGCGCCGCTGGGCAGTAGCGCATATTTATCCAGCACATACGCCAGCGCGTGAATCGAAACCGCGGAAATGTGCAACTCGCCGCGCGTCGCACGTTCGTTCAACGTCTGGATGTCCTGGAGAACGTGCTCGAAGCGGTAGCCGCGCAAGTCGATCTTGCCCTCGGCCATCGCGTAGAACATGAACGCATCGTCGGGATCGGGCGAGTGGCCCAGGGTAAAAACTCGTTGGTCAGCAGGCGCCATGAGCGCGCAACGTCCGCGCGACGGAGTGCGATGCAAGCGAAATGACCTGCATGCTGCGGAAAGGTTCGAGCCTTCAAGCCATCAAGCTTCAAACAAGCCAAAAGGTCCCAGGTTCAAAGCAGACCACAACTCGCAACTCGCAGCCTGCAACTCACAACCCGTCTTTCTGCTTCTCGCTTTGAACTTGTTTGAAGCTTGACGGCTTGAAGCTTGAATCTTCCCGCGCTCGCGCGGCTCACGCCGGCCGCACCAACCCGATCATGACCCCCTGGATCGCGAGGTCGCGCGTCGGCCTCAGATCCGGGAACATCGGGTTTTCTGCCTTCAACACCGGCCGGCCGCCTTCGTTCGTGAACCGCTTGAGCGTCGTCTCGCCATCGATCAGCGCGGCGACGATCTCGTTCCGGCGCGGCTCGCGCGCTTCGAGGATCACGAGGTCGCCGTCAAGGATGTGCGCGTTGATCATCGAATCGCCGCGCACCCGCAGCGCGAACGTGCGGTTGCGATTGGCGATGCCGGCGGACTGGAGATCGATCGAAAGACAGCCCTCAGCCGCTTCCGACTCCACCGGCGAGCTCATGCCCGCCGGGATCTCGCCGAACACGGGAATGTCCATCACCGGACGGCCGCTGCTGCCGATGCCGCCGACACTACTGCGGGTCGGCTTTGCCGCCAGGCGCACTGCGCGCGCCTTGCCGGCCTGGCGCTTGATCGCGCCCTTGCGTTCGAGCGCGCGGAGGTGATTCACCGCGGCGGTCTGGCTGGAAAATCCGAAGTGCTGCTGGAGCTCTCGGGTGGACGGCATGAGCCCACTCTGACGCATGCGGGATTCCAAAAACGAAAGAACTTCGCGTTGACGATCGGTGAGTTGCATTTTTTGCAGGGGCAAGGAGTTAAGCTGGACGACACTTGGTGATCCTGAGCAGTCCCACTCTCGTGCTACTTTCCCGTCCACTACAAGTGGAAAGTTCAGGGATTTTCCGGACCGCGGACGCTCGCCGCGGCGTTTCCGCTTGCGTGCGCGGGCCGAAGGCGCAATTACACCAGACCGCCTTCGCGCCGTGACGCGCGTTTCCTCGGCCCCACGATTCGCGAACCCCGCATTTACCCACCCATGAATGTGCTCATCCTGGCCGCCGGTTACGCCACGCGGCTCTATCCGCTGACCCTCACGAAGGCCAAGCCGCTGCTCGCAGTCGCGGGCAAACCGATGCTCGAATGGGTCCTCGACAACCTCGCGCCGGTGCCGGGAATTCACACCGTGTATGTGGTGACAAATCACAAATTCGCCACCGATTTCCAAGCTTGGGCCGACGGCTACCGCCAGCGGCAGCCGGACCGGAAATTCACGATCATCGACGACGGCTCGACGAGCGACGCCGACAAACTCGGCGCTATCGGCGACATCCATCTCGTCATCAACCGCGAGCACCTCGAGAGCGATGACCTGCTCGTGGTCGCCGGCGACAATCTTTTCAGCGAACCGCTCGCAGACTTCGCTTCGCACACCACGGGGCGCGCCGCCGTGCTCGGCACCTACGACGTCGGCGATCTCGAAGCGATCAAGAAATACAACAACCTCACGCTCGATGAAACCGGGCGGGTGGTGAAGTTCGAGGAAAAGCCCGCGCAGCCGACCGGCACCGTCACCGGCATCGCACTCTACTGGTTCGCGAAATCGACGGTTCCCCTGTTCAACACCTACCTCGAGGAGGGTAACAACCCCGACCAGCCCGGCCGCTTCATCCAATGGCTCTACCCGCGCCTGCCCGTGCACACTTACCCCGTGAAGGGAACGTGGTTCGACATCGGCTCGAAGGAAACGCTGGAAGAAGCAAACGGGATTTTCAAACAGTTCGTGCGCTGACGCGTTTCCTCTCCCCTTCCCTCGCGCCTTATGTCCGATTTTTCCCCGATCACTGAAGATCAGGTCCGCGAACAACTCCGCGGCGTGCGCTATCCCGGCTTCAGCCGCGACATCGTTTCGTTTGGCATCGTCAAGGCCGTCGAGATTTCGCCGAATGGCCGTGATCTCGTTGTCCAGTTTCAGATCGCCACCAACCAGCCGCAGATCGCCCAGCGGCTCAAAGACGAGGCTGGCGCGGCCTTGCGCGCCCTGCCCGGAGTCGGGGACGTGCGACTGGAGTTCGACATCCAGAATCCCGTCACCGCCACCACCGGCGTGGGTCCACAAAACATTCCCGGCGTGCAGCACATCATCGCGGTGGCGAGCGGCAAGGGCGGGGTGGGAAAATCGACGGTCGCCGCGAATCTCGCGCTTGCGCTGCAGGCGACCGGCGGCCGCGTCGGCCTGTGCGATTGCGACCTCTACGGACCGAGCATCGCACTGATGTTCGGCGTTGATCGCGAAGGCGCGACTGCGACGGAGGACGAACAAATCATCCCGGTCGAAGCGCACGATCTCAAGCTGATGTCGATGGGCTTCCTGCTCGGCGAGGATGCGCCCGCGATTCTGCGCGGCCCGATGGTCACGCGGCTCACTCAACAATTCCTGCGCCGCGTGATCTGGGGCGACCTTGAGTATCTCGTGCTCGACCTGCCGCCCGGCACCGGCGACATCCAGCTCACCATCGTGCAGACCGTGGCGCTTGCCGGCGCGGTGATCGTCACCACGCCGCAGGAGGTCGCCCTCATCGACGCGCGCAAGGCGGCGAGCATGTTTGCCAAAACCAACGTGCCCGTGCTCGGCATCGTCGAAAACATGAGCTACTTCCTTTGCCCCAGCGACGGGCAACGCTACGACATCTTCGGCGCCGGCGGCGGCGCGCGCGAGGCCGCTCGGCTGGGCGTGCCGCTATTGGGTCAGGTGCCCATCGATATCCCGACGCGCGAAGGCGGCGACCGCGGCCGGCCGATCGTCATCGACGCGCCGGCGAGCGCGGTTGCGGCGGAGTTCGCCGCCATCGCCGGACGGGTGCGCGGGGCGGTCGAAAACTGAAACACGGCTTGTCGAAAATCCCCGGCATGGGATATGCAGTAGAGAAGGTCCGTGACTGGAATTTCTTCCCGACTCGCGGACGCCGACCGCAGAATGCGATTGAATCGGCGACGGATTTCCCGTTCTCTGTTTTCGGACATTCAACTTCTCGACGACCGCCCTACTGCCGCCGCAGCTGCGCGCGGCTCTTCGTTTCCACGGCGTATGATCCCATCTTCCCCAGACCAGCCGGCGACCGCCGCCTCCGCTGACAATGCGACGACCGCGCCTACGCGCGACTCCGACTTGATGACCAATTCGGTGCTTTACAAAGAGTTTCTCGCCGAGCGCGAGGAGATCCTCAAACACAAATGGATTGAGAGCGAAAAAGCCGGCGCCGACATCGGCTTTGAAAAAGCGCTGCTCGATTGGATCGTCAAACACCGCTCCTCCTGGCGCGAGAAACGCAAGGACCAGCAGATGCGGCAACAGGCCGGCGTCGGCACGGGTTAACCAAAGTCGGGGGGGCCCCCCCGGGGGGGGGGGGTTGTTGGGGGGGGCGGCATTCGGGGGGGGATGGCGGCCTGCGGCGGCAGCGCTGCCGCCTGCCCGAGCGCATCAGGGCCGGCGGCGGCCGGTCAGCCGATGAAGGTCGTCCGGTCGAGCGGCTCGGCCACGATCGGATTCTCGATATGGCCCAGCCGATCGATCTCGATCCGCACCGCCTGGCCGGCGCGCAGCCAATT
>CAXTRS010000172.1:0-10047 GCA_964246635.1 uncultured Chthoniobacterales bacterium
TCCGTGCCGTTCCAAGTGACCGTGGATACCGTGCCGCCGGCGGTCGAGATCGGCGCGCCCGTGGTGCATCTCGCCGACGGCAATGGCGCGGACACCATTGAGTTCACCGTCACATTTTCCGGCGCCGACCAAGTCGCGCTCACGCCCGACAAGATCGCGCTCGCCGCGACCGGCAGCGCGTCTGCTGCCAGCGCGGCGATCAGCGGCAGCGGCACGGGCGCGCGCACGGTGACACTCTCGGGTCTGAGCGGCAGCGGCACGCTGGCCATTGCGCTCCTCGCCGGCACCGCCTCCGATCTCGCCGGCAACGTCGCCGCAGCGACTGGCCCGAGCACCGCCGCGACGGTGCCGGGAGCGTTCGAGCATTGGGCCGCGGGACAGAATCTTTCCGGCGCCGCGGCGGCCTGGAGCGCCGATCCCGATGGCGACGGCCTCTCCAATGGTCTCGAATTTGCGCTCGGCCTGAATCCCAACGCGGCCAACACCGCCGTGGGTCGACCCGCCGCCCGGCTCAATGGCAGCCGCTTGGAGCTGAGCTACGTAAAAGCGCGCGGCGACGTTCTCTATCAAGTCCAAAGCTCGGCCGATTTGACGAACTGGACCGCGGCCGACGTGGACCAGGGCGGCAGCGGCCCCGAGGTGACCGCTTCCACACCCGCCGGCGCCGGCCGCAAATTCCTGCGCCTCGTGGTCACGCGACCCTGAGGCGGGTGCGCCCCGGCCGCGCCGGCTCAGCGTCGGTTGAGCAGATACAGCTTGCCTCCGCCGCAGTCGATAACCGCGCCGTGCGAGCCGAGCACGTCCATGCCGATGGAGCCAAAGAGGTCTCCACCGCGCGCGAGCGTGCCGAGGCGGGAAACGAGCACGTTCGTGGACGGCATTTCCAGATCGCCGATTTTGAAGCGCTCCAACTGCGCGCGATCAGCACCCTCCAGGTTACCGCGCTCCTGCTGCCAGCCCCAGCGCGACGGATTGCCCTTCACCCCGAGGCGTGGCGCGCTGATGCTGGTGAGGATCGTAAACCCCAGGCCGGTCTCCACAAACATTCTGCCGCGGTGGCCGTTGATCTCGACGCTCACCATGTTGTTGTCGCCCATGGCGATTTCGGTCATCTGCATCCCGCGCATCGCTTCGCTGAGCGACATCCGGCCACGCTGCTGGCTGGGCGGCCGCAGGTAGAGCACGAGGTTCTGCAAATCGATGACCGCCGAGCACGCTTTCAAAAAGCTGGCGCTCACCGCGCCCGCGCCGCCGTAGCGCATGTAGCCGGTGGAAAAATTTGAAAACACCAGCGGCACGCCGCGCAACTCCAAATTTCCCAGCCGCACCATGTCGGCCTGCCCGGTGCGGCTGGTGCCGGCGACGATGTGCGTCGAAGCGGTTTGCACCGTGCCGGCCAGCGGCTCGGTTTTCATCCGCTCGACGGAAGCGAAGGTAAGGTGCAGCGCCCCGTTTGGCGCAAAATCGCCGGTGTCCAGGAGCAGCGCCTTGGTGTAGCCGCCGTTCAGGGTCGCGTTGACGGTGAGAAAGTTGCGAGCGAACCCGCCGCCTCCGCCCAGCGGTTTCAGGGGCACCGCGCCGTAGCCGTGGCGCGCGAGCACATCGAGCGACACCACCTGGCCGGGCGCGGGCGGCGCGAAGGGGAAGGAGCAGAGCAGGAGGGAAGCGGCGGCGGCGAGAACAGATTTGGCTGGCGACATCGGGTCGCTTTTTAACCCGGAGCTGGCCTCGCTGGCGAGCGAAAATTTTCGCTTGCGGCTTCCTGTATTTTCAATATATCGTGAAAATATAGAAAGATGAAGAACGCTGCCGCCACCGACCGCGCCGGCGAGGAAACACCGGCCGACGCGCTCGAGCGCGCCCGCGACGAATTCGTCGCCCACTGGGGCGCGATGGGCAGCGCCTGGGGCATCAACCGGACGATGGCGCAAATTCACGCGCTGCTCATCGTGACGCCCGGCGCGGCGAGCACGGACGACGTGATGGCGGAGCTGAAAATCAGCCGCGGCAACGCGCACAAAAACCTGCGCGAGCTGGTCGGCTGGGGCCTGGTGCGCAGCGTGTTTCGCAAGGGCGAGCGCAAGGAGCTTTTCGAAGCGGAGAAAGACGTGTGGAAGATGTTTTGCACCGTCGCGCGCGAGCGCAAGCGGCGCGAAATGCAGCCCGCCATCGCGTTCCTGAAATCGTGCGCCCAGACGACGAAAACCCTGCGCGGTGCCGACGCCGCTGCATTCCACCGGCAGATCGACTCGCTGCGCGAATTTCTCGAGCTCGCCGACAACGTGCTCACGAAGATCGCGCACGCGGAGGAAAGCCGCGTGGTCCCGTGGGCGCTCAAGTTTTTGAAGTGAGCGTCTGCCTGCGCCTCTCCGCAGCCACACCAACCCAAAACCGAACTACCAAGTATGACACCGACCGTCTGGATGTATCTGCTCTACCTCGCCATCAGCGTCTGCCTCACCATCTGGGTCGCGCGCACGCTGCACAGAAACGGGCGCATTTTTCTCATCGACAGCTTCCTCGGTAACACCGCGCTGGCCGACTCGGTGAACCATCTGCTCGTGGTCGGTTTTTACCTCATCAACATCGGCTACATTGCGCTCGCCTTGAAACACGGCGACAAGCCCGCCGACCTCCAAGGCTTGCTCGAAACGCTCAGCACGAAGATCGGCGTCGTCATGCTCGTGCTCGGCGCCATGCACTTTTTCAATCTGTTCGTGTTCTCGAAAATGCGCCGCCGCGCGTTGATGCTGCAGCCTCCGCCGCCGCTCGCAGCGCCGAGCGCCTTCGCGCCGGGCGCGGCGATGTAGGAATGGGGAGGGATGTTGGATGCTGGATGTCTGGCATCCAGAGTGTCCCTCCTTTGAATCTGCCGCTTGCGCCAGCCCCGGCAGGGGCGCACCGGGAAATTAGCCGGTGGCTTTAGCCACCGGAAACCGTGCAAGAAAATGTCCTCGCCCCGGCAGGGGCAGCGGAACCGTGCGTAAACGTTGTCTGTGCGGTGCTGCGTGCGCACCTGCTCTCCGCCGCCCTGCCGGGGAAACTTCCCGCTGGCGAGTGCTGACGCACGGCGGCATAGTCTTCGCCGCCTCGCCGGACGCGCGGATCGGACCACGGCGATTCCGCCCGGCGCGCTTCGTCGCCCTTGTCCATGCTTGTCTTCGTCCTCCGCCGGCTCGGCGCGCTCTTGCTGGTGCTCTTCTGCGTGGTGACGATCACGTTTTTGATGATGCGTCTGGCGCCCGGCGGGCCGTTCACGCGTGAGCGCAAGATTCCCGAACACATCGAGCGCGAACTGCTGAAACGCTACAATCTCGACGGTCCGGTTTACCAGCAGCTCGGCTCGTATTTGTGGAATCTCGCCGCGCACGGCGACCTCGGGGTTTCGACGAAATACCGCAGCCGCTCGGTGAACGAAATCCTCGCGCAGACCCTTCCGGTCTCGGGTCTGCTCGGCGCGCTGGCGTTCACGATTGCTGCGACGGCCGGCGTGTGGCTGGGGACGTTTTCCGCGGTGCGGCGCGACACCGCGCTGGACGCCGGCGCGATGTTCGCGGCGCTGTTTGCGATCAGCGTGCCGACATTTGTCACCGGGCCGCTGGCGGTGCTTTTGTTCGCGGTGCTGCTGCCGGTGTTCCCGGTCGGCGGGTGGGGGACGGCGCGCAGCCTCGTCTTGCCCGCGCTGGTGTTGGCCGCGCCGTTTGTCGCGTATGTCGCGCGGCTGATGCGCTCCTCCATGCTCGAAACGCTCGGCCAGGATTTCATCCGCACCGCGCGCGCGAAAGGACTGCCCGAAACCCGCGTCGTGTATCAGCACGCGCTGAAGGTCGCCATCCTGCCGGTCGTCTCGTTTCTCGGCCCGCTCGCGGCGAATTTGCTCACCGGCTCGCTGGTCGTCGAGTCGATTTTCAACATCCCCGGCATGGGTGGGTTCTTCGTCAACTCGATCCTCAACCGCGACTTCTTCCTCATCAGCGGCGTGGTCATCATTTACTGCACGCTGCTCGTCGCGATGAACCTGCTCGTCGATGTCGCCTACACGCTGCTCGACCGGCGGGTGAAGCTGTATTGAGTTGCGGGTTGTGGGTTGCGCGTTGCGAGTTGAAAAAGCCACCACGGACCGATGCAGAGCGCCACTCAACCATCCGCCACGCTTTCGGGTGCCGCGCCGCCTCCGTCCGAACCCGCAACCCGGAGCCCGCAACCCGCGACCGCCTTCTCCATCCTGCTGCGCCGCCGGGAGATCGCGCTCATCCTCGCCGTCGTTGCGCTGCTCGCGCTCTTCGGTCCCTGGCTTTTGCCCGCGCATTTCGGCGAGCCGAGCCGGGACAACGCGGACCAGTTTCTGCCGCCGTTTACCCGCGGCCACCTGCTCGGCACGGACATCAACGGCCGCGACCTGCTCTACCGCATCTTCATCGGTGCGCGCATTTCCCTGCTCGTCGGCATCAGCGGCGCGCTCGTCGCGCTCTTCGTGGGCACCGCTTATGGATTGGTCGCCGGCTACGTCGGCGGGCGGGTGGACAGCGTGATGATGCGCGTCGTTGATGCTCTCTACGCCATCCCGCGGCTCATCTTCATCCTGATCCTCGTCGCGGTCGTCGAAGGCCCGTTTCGTCGCTGGCTCGACGTGCATTTCGCCGGCTCCGGCCTCGGCTTTCTGCGCGACCTGCCGGCTTACACGAAGACGCTCATCCTCATTCTGTCGCTGGGTCTCATCGAGTGGCTCACCATGGCGCGCATCGTCCGCGGCCAGGTGCTCGTGTTGAAAAATTTGCAGTTCGTCACCGCGGCCCGCTCCCTGGGCCAGACGCACTGGAAAATTCTCACCCGCCACCTGCTGCCGAATCTCACCGGCCTTGTCGCCGTGTATCTCACGCTCACGATCCCCGCCGTGATTCTCGACGAAAGTTTTCTCTCGTATCTCGGCTTGGGCGTCGATGCCAGCCAGGCGAGCTGGGGCACGCTGCTCGCCGACGGCGCCGGCGCGATCAACCCCATCAAGAGCCACTGGTGGCTGCTCATTTTCCCCGCCGCGATCATGTCGCTGACGCTCCTCGCGCTCAACTTCCTCGGCGACGGCCTGCGCGACGTGCTCGATCCGAGGAGCCGGAAGTAAAATTCCAAAATCCAAAGTCCAAACTCCAAGGAATCGAAGGGAAAGATTTGAAAATTTAGAAACGACTTTAGCTTTCGGCTCAGCGGACACGTGGGTGTCAGCCGCGCGCTCTTTCCGTTTTCCTTTTCAAACCTTCTGACCTTTAGTTCCGATTCCTTGGAATTTGGAATTTGGAGCTTGGAATTTTTGTTTTCTACCAATGGATCTGATCGACGAACTCTCTTCCCGCGTCCTCTGCGGCGACGGCGCGATGGGCACCTTGCTCATGGCTGAGGCCGGCATCGGCGCGGAGGAACGCTGCCTGGAGGAATTTACGCTCAGCGCGCCGGAACTCGTCGGGCGGATTCACAGCCAGTATCTCGATGCTGGCGCGCGGGTAATCGAGACGAACACGTTTGGCGCGAACGCCGCGCGGCTCTCGCGGCACCATCTCGAGGACAAAGTCAACGAACTGAACTGGAACGCCGCGCAGCTCGCCCGCGCCGCCGCGCGCGGACGCAACGCCTACGTCGCCGGCAGCGTCGGCCCGACTGGTTTGAACGAAGAACAGGCGCGCGAACTCGGCATCGACCGTCGCGCGGCCTTCCGCGAACAACTCACCGCGCTGCTCGAAGGCGGCGTCGATCTCCTCATCTTCGAGACGTTTCTCGACCTCGACGAAATCCTGCTCGCGCTCGGCGAAAAAAAATCGCTCCGCGCGGCGTGTCCCGCGATTTGCTCGCTCGCCTGCGCGGAGGAAGGTCGCTTGCCCAGCGGTGTCACGATCCTCGAAGCCTTTGCTACGCTGCGCGCGGCTGGCGCGGAGGTCGTCGGCGTCAACTGCCTCAACGGTCCGCACGCCATG
This sequence comes from uncultured Chthoniobacterales bacterium, assembly GCA_964246635.1. GTDB lineage: Bacteria > Verrucomicrobiota > Verrucomicrobiia > Chthoniobacterales > SZAS-18 > JAFAXH01. The sequence goes on from CAXTRS010000172.1 coordinate 5,964, forward strand.
CTGCGGCTGCTCGAACACGTTCCGGCGATGCCTGACCAATTGCTCGCCGCTTACCCGAACGCTGGCTACCCGCGCTACAAAGACGGTCGCTTCCTGTATCCGACCGCACCTGATTATTTCGCTGAAGCCGCGCGCGGCCTCGTCGCCGCCGGTGCGCGTCTGGTCGGCGGCTGCTGCGGCACCACACCCGCGCAAATCGCCGCGATGAGCGCCGCGATCAAGGACCTCGCGCCGGTGACCCACAAGCCGGTCGTCAAGCCGATCGCGCCCGCGCCAAAGGCGCTGCCAGCCGAACAGAGGACTTCCAATTTTGTGGTGTCGCCGCAGTTCGTCGCCACGCCCGCGCCAGCGACGGAAGAAGTCAGCATTCTCGACAAAATCGCCGCCGGCAAAACCGTCGTCATCACCGAACTCGATCCGCCGAAGACACTCGAGCTGGAGAAATTTTTTGCCGGGGCGCGCGCGCTCACCGAAGCCGGCAGCGACGCCATTACGCTGGCCGACAACTCGCTCGCCATCCTGCGCGTCTCCAACCTCGCCGTCGGCGCGATGTTGAAAGCGCGCCTCGGCCTCACGCCGCTGCTGCACCTGAGTTGCCGCGACAAGAATCTGCTCGGCCTGCAAAGCGAACTGCTCGGCCTCGCCGCGCTCGGCATTCGCCACGTCCTGCCACTCACCGGCGACCCCGCGAAAGTCGGCGATCATCCCGGCGCGAAGTCGGTCTATGATGTGACCAGCGTCGAGTTGATGAAGATTATCAGCCGGCTCAACGAAGGCTTTAACAACGCCGGCAAAACGATCAAAACGCCGACGCGCTTCGTGATGGGCTGCACGTTCAACCCGAACGCCAAACACCTCGACGCCCAGGTCGCGCGGCTCGAACGCAAAGTCGCCGCCGGCGCGCGCTACGTCATGACGCAGCCGATCTTCGACCCTGCGTTGGCCAAGCTCACCGCCGCGCGCACCGCGCACCTCGGCGTGCCGATTTTCCTTGGCGTCTGGCCGCTGCTCAACGGTCGCCAGGCCGAGTTCCTGCACCACGAAGTCCCAGGCATCCTGATCCCCGAGCCGGTGCGCGCGCGCATGGCGGGACTCGAAAAACTTGAGGGTCGCAAAGAAGGCGTCGCCATCGCCAAAGACATCTGCCGTGCCGCGCTCGACCACTTCCCCGGCGTCTATCTCATCACGCCGTTTTTGAATTACGAAACCACCGTCGAACTCGCGCAGTTCGTGCGCGGACGCTGAACGGAATTCGCCGGCTCCGCAAAATTTTCGCAGAGAAAAACCCAGAAAAAATCTGCGTCAATCCGCGTTAATCCGCGGATCGTTTTCCGCTCGTTTTGATCTCGCGCCGCACTGTCTGGCTTCTCGGCTTCTCGCAGCTCATCTGCTGGGGCACGCAGTATTATCTCGTCGGCGGTTTTGGCACCCGCATCGGCGCGGACTTGGGCTGGAGCCCGACTTGGGTTCACGGCGGTTTTTCCGCGGCGCTGATGGTGATGGGTTTCACCTCGTCGCTCATCGGCCGATTGATCGACCGGCACGGTGGCCGACCCGTGATGGTAGCAGGTTCCTGCCTCGCCGCCGTCGGCTTCGTCGGCCTGGCGCTTGCGCGCGGCGTCGCGCTCTACTATGCCTCGTGGCTCGTGCTCGGCGTCGCGATGCGCCTGACGCTCTACGATGCCGCCTTCGCCGCGCTCGCCCGGCTTGGCGGACCGTTTGCCCGTCGTTCCATGGCGCAGATCACCTTGCTCGGCGGCTTGTCTGCGTCCGTCTTTTGGCCAGTCGGAGAATTTCTCGCTGCACACCTCGGCTGGCGCGGCGCGCTCTTCGCCTACGCCGGTTTCATGTTGTTCACGATCTCGCTGCACCTCGCCATCCCCGACGGCGACTACCACGCTGCCACGGAAGCCGCCGGCATCGCCCCCGCGCTACCGCCCGCGCGCACGCGCCGCGACCAATTCCTCGCCGGCAGTCTCTACGCCCTGAGCGCTGTGCTCACGAACTTCCTTAACTCCGCGATGTCCGCACACATGATCGGCATTCTCACCGGCCTCGGGCTCGCCGCGACACTCGCCGTCTGGATCGCCACGCTGCGTGGCATCGGCCAATCCGCTGCTCGCCTCGCCGAGGTGCTCTTTGGCCGCCGGCTCCATCCGCTCGGTCTGAATCTTCTTGCCACCAGCATCCTCCCGCTCGGCTTTCTCATCGGACTTTTCAGCGGAAATTCTCTTGCCGCCGCTACCGCCTTCGCGCTGCTCAACGGCGCTGGCAACGGTCTCTGCACGATCACCCGCGGCACGCTCCCGCTTGTGCTCTTCGATCCCCGCCGCTACGGCACGACGGTCGGCCGCCTGCTCACCCCGAGCTTCTTCCTCTCCGCCCTCGCCCCGCTCGCCTACGCGCTCATCATCGAAAAATTCAGCACCCCGGCGACGCTCTATTTCTCCACCGCCATCGCCGTCGTCGTCCTCGCCGCCGCCGTCGTGCTGCGATGGCGTTTTCATGAAAGCGAAGTCCGTTGACCCACCCGTGAATCGCGAACACAATTCCTCTTCCTGTGGCTACCGCACTTGGCCCCGTTTCCTGGCAACGCATGAGCGAGGCGGTTGAAAATGTTCGTCGGCGTCTGCTGCGCGCCGCCAAGGTGCTTTCGGCAGCAGGCGTGCCTTACGCCGTGATGGGCGGCAATGCCGTAGCTGCATGGGTGTCGCGTGTTGACGAAGCCGCCGTCCGCAACACCCGCGACGTGAACATCCTACTGCGCCGCGCGGACCTACCCGCTGCCATTGTCGCATTTGAGCGGGAGGGTTTCATTCACCGTCGGCTTTCCTCTCTCGGTCAGGCTGGCGTCATGGATGTCTTTCTGGACGGCGGCGAAGGCAAAGTGCGTGATGCCATTCACATCGTCTTCGCATCGGAAAAGACTCGCGACGATCAACCCGAGCCAAATGCTGACCCCGATGAGAGCGAAGATGCTGGCGATTTCCGCCTCATCTCGCTTGAAGCGCTTGTCCGCATGAAGCTAAGCGCCTTCCGCGACAAAGACCGTGTGCATCTGCGCGATCTCGCGTCCGTCGGTCTAATAGATGCGTCTTGGCTCTCGCGCTTCTCGGTTCCCTTATCTAAACGCTTAGAGGAAATTCTAACTTCACCGGATGAATAGCATGTTGTGATGCCTGCTGAGTGTGGGCAACATCGGCGAAGATTTACAGACTTGTCTCAATTTGTTCTCATGGGGCCGATTAACCACGCCTCGCTATGGCTGATAAGAAAAAAACTCGCTTCCACTTCAAAGCAGGTTCCCCAGAAGTCTTCACCACCAAAAGAGCGAAAGATCGTTTCATCTGAAGCTCTGCCCCGCCGAACGTTGGAAGAGGCGCTGCGGGTGGCCCAGATCATCCGGGACACATATGCTGGGAAAACCGCCTCTTGGCCGGAGATAGCAAAAGCGCTTGGCGTATCCGAAAAACATCCAACGAACCGCTGTCCGCTATGGTCAGCGGTGGCGTATGGGATAGTCATCAAGGAGAGCGATAAGAGCTATTCGCTCGCAGAGACAGGTCGTAAGATTCTCGCACCGACCTACGAGGGAGAGCGGGAAGAGGGTATCAAGAAAGCACTCTTCACTCCGTCGGTGCTTAGCCGCTTCTATACCGATTACAACGGATCATCGATTCCAAGCGACGAGCTATTTCCGAACGTGCTCGAAGCTCGCTATGATGTGCCTCGCAACCGAACGGCCGAGGCCATCGAGATCCTGAAAGAGAATGCACGTTTTGCAGGCGCACTAGTAAAGCGTCTCGACGATAAAGAAGGACTCGAGTTCTCGGATATTGCTTTTCCGGTTCAAAAACCACGTTCGACAGAGTCACTCACGCAGCCGGATTCATCCATTGAAGTCTTGCCGACCATTGCGGATACCGATGCAGATAGCGGCGCAGGACACGAAGACTGGGAAAACGTTTGCTTCGTGATAACACCGATAGGCGCCGAAGATTCGGTGGAGCGCAAGCACGCCGACACGATGCTTAGAGCATTACTCATTTGAGTTAGCTGACGTAGCCGCAGTGCTTGAAGAAGC
>CAXTRS010000173.1:0-5513 GCA_964246635.1 uncultured Chthoniobacterales bacterium
GCCACGGCGTCCAAGCGCGCTGTCGCCGCCGCGACTCCGCCGCCGCCGCCTCCGTCAGTTCCCGTCGAGCCGCCCGCGCCGAAGCCGGAAGCGATTTCGTTGATCGACACGAAGAAGCCGGCATCCGCGACGAAACGCACGGCGCCCGCGCCACTGCCGCCGATCTCGAAGATCAAGCCGATCACCGCGCCGAAGCCGGCCGCGGTCGCCACCAAGCCAGCGCCGGCCAAGCCGGCAGTTCTCGTCGCGCCGCCGCCCGTCGCGCCGAAGCCGGTCGTTGTTGACCTGATTTCCTCCGCCAAGCCCGCGCCCAAAGCGCCAGTGACGCCGGAAGCGCCGGCGACCGGTGCCGCGCCCTCACCCGAGGCTGTATCGCCCACGCCTGCGGCCGAGGGCGGCGCGGACGGCGCGGCTGCCGCAGCGCCTGACGCCGGCACGGAAAAAATCGTCCACCTCAAGCCGCCGGTCATCGTGAAGGACCTCGCGACGGCGATGGGGCTGAAGCCGTTTCAGGTCATCAAAGACCTCATCGCACTGAACATTTTCGCCAACCAGCAGACCATTCTCGAAGCCGCGCAGGTCAACGAGCTTTGCAAAAAACACGGCTTCACCTACGAAGCCGAGAAGCGCGAGAAAGGCGGCGGTGTCCACAAGGTGGAAGTCGTCGTCGCGCCGCCGCCGAAGCCGGTCATCGAGAAAGTCGAAGAGCTGCAAACGCGCGCGCCGATCGTCACCGTCATGGGCCACGTCGACCACGGCAAGACCTCGCTGCTCGACGCGATCCGCAAGACGCGCGTCGCGGCCGGCGAGGCGGGCGGCATCACCCAGCACATCGGCGCGTATCGCGTGAACGTGGACGGCAAGCCGGTGACATTTCTCGACACGCCGGGTCACGCCGCGTTTACCCAGATGCGAGCACGCGGCGCGAACGTCACCGACATCGTCGTGCTCGTCGTCGCCGCGGACGACGGTCTGATGCCGCAGACGCGCGAAGCCATCGCGCACGCGAAAGCGGCGAAGGCGACGATCATGGTGGCGATCAACAAAATGGATCTGCCCGGCGCGAATCCCGACCGCGTGAAACAGCAGCTCCAGGAAGCCGGACTCCAGCCGGACGATTGGGGCGGCGACACGACCTGCGTGCCGGTTTCGGCGACGAAAGGCACCGGCGTGAAAGAGCTCCTCGATTTGCTCGTGACTCAAGCCGAACTGCTCGATCTCAAGGCCTCGCCGACCGCGCCGCCGCGCGGCGTCGTCATCGAAGCCCAGGTCGAAGCTGGCCGCGGGCCGGTGGCGACGATCATCGTGCAGATGGGCACTCTGCGCACCGGCGACGCGTTCATTTGCGGCAATTACAACGGCAAAGTGAAGGCGATGTTCGACGATCTCGGCAAGCCGGTGAAATCGGCCGCGCCGTCGATGCCGGTGAAAGTGCTCGGCTTCTCGGGCCTGCCGAACGCGGGCGACGAATTCCTCGTCATGGACAACGAGCGCAGCGCGAAAACGCTCAGCGAAGAACGCCTCGCCGAAGCGCGCAAAGAAAAACTCGTCGCCCCGCAGCGGCTCACGCTGGAGGATCTTTTTGCCGGCGGCGGCACGGAAAAGAAAACCCTGCGCCTCGTGCTCAAAGCCGACGTGCAAGGCTCGCTCGAAGCCATCGTCGGTTCGCTTCAGGACATCAAGAGCAACAAGGTCGAGGTCGAGTTCATCCAGACTGGCGTCGGCCCGGTGTCCGACAACGACGTGCTGCTCGCCACCGCGTCAAACGCGGTCATCATCGGCTTCAACACGAAGGTCGAAAACGCCGCCGTCGCCAGCGCAAAACACGAGGGTGTGCAGATCAAGCTTTACTCGATCATCTACGAGCTCATCGACCAGGTGAAGGAAGCCATGGCCGGGTTGCTCGACCCCGAGTTGCGCGAGACCGTCATCGGCCATGCGGAGGTGAAGAAAGTCTTCGAGACAAGCAAGGGCAGCGTGGCCGGTTGCATCGTCACCGATGGCCGCGTGGCGCGCGTCGCGCGCGCGCGGGTGAAGCGCGGCCGGCAGGCCGTTTACGATGGCGGCCTGGCGACGCTGCGGCGCTTCCAGGACGACGTGAAAGAAGTCCGCGCCGGCACGGAGTGCGGCATCAAGCTGGGCGACTTCTCCGAGTATCAGGAAGGCGACGTGATCGAGTGTTACACGCTCGAAAAGGTCGCGCAGAAACTGTGACGAATGCGGAATGTGGAATGCGGAACGGCGGAAAGCCGAAACCCGCGTCTGCCGCGACTCTGTTTTCTTTTTCATTCCGCATTCCATATTCCGCATTCATGAAATTTCGTCCCAACCGCGTGCGCGAGCTGATTCAGCGCGAGCTCGGCACGATCATTTCACGCGAGCTGACGTTTAGCGCGAAGCTCGTCACCGTCCACAGCGTCGATCTCACGCCGGATTTCAAAAACTGCCACGTCTATTTCTCGGCGATCGGCACGGATGAAGAACGCACGCAGGCGCTCCACAAACTCGTCGAGCACCGCGCGCACTTGCAACACGAACTCGCGCAGCGCGTGATCTTGAAATACACGCCGACGCTGCACTTTCACCTCGACGATTCCATCGAGCGCGGCGTGCGCGTGACCGAAATCCTGCGCCAGATCGACGAAAATCTGCCGCCGGCCGAGGACGTGGAAAACGCGGCAGACGAAGCCGCACCCGGCGAGCCATTCTTCGACCCTGAAGAGTATAGCTACACGCCCGGCAAGTTCACCGCCCAGGCGGAAGCGGAGCGCAAGCGCGGTGGTCGCTCGAAACGATGACGACCCCCGCTGCCGCTGCTGACCCTGCGCCGACCAACATCGCCCCCGCGCGCTCGGCGGCGACGTTTGCCGACCTCGGCGCCGTTTTGCGCGATCCCGCGAATCGGCGCTTCGTCGTCGTCAGTCACCTGCGGCCGGACGGCGACGCGCTCGGCTGCCAGATCGCCTTCGGCCTATGCCTGCGCGCGCTCGGCAAAGACGTGACCCTTTGGAACGAAGACGGCATGCTCGACAAGCTGCGCTTTCTGCCGCACGCCGAGCTCGTCTCCGTGCCATCGCTGGAGACGCCGCAGGACTTCGATGTGCTCGCCGCGCTCGACACCGCGTCCTACCCACGCCTGGGCACGCCGTTGAAAGCCATCCGCAACGCGCGGTTGACGCTCAATCTCGACCACCACATTTCCAACGACGGCTACGGCGACCTCGCTTACATCGACCCGACGGCTCCGGCGACGGGTCAGGTGCTCTACGAGCTTTTCCGCGATCAAAAACTCCCGATCACGCCCGACATCGCCGCCAATCTTTTCGTCGCGCTCTCGACCGACACCGGCTCCTTCCAATACGGCAGCACGACCGCGCGCTCCTACGAAGTCGCCGCCGATCTTATCCGCACCGGCATTGACTTCGCCGACCTCTCGCGCCGGCTCTACGGCTCGTATCCGCGTCGCCGGCTCGAGTTGCTCCAGGCGCTCCTGCACACGTTGCGCCTGGCCGACGACGACCGCGTCGCCGCCTTCGCGCTCTCGCTCGAGACCGCGCAGAAACTCGGCGTCACGCCCGAAGACAACGAAGGTCTCATCGACTACATCCGCGCCATCGACACCGTGCAGGTCGCGATTTTTTTCGAGGAACTGACTGGCCCGGACGCGGGCAAAGTCCGTATCTCGATGCGCTCGAAAAACCCCGCCATCGATGTGAGCGCGATCTGCGGCAGCTTCGGCGGCGGCGGCCACAGCATGGCGGCTGGCGCGCGCATGCGCGGCTCGCTGGCGGAAGTCGAAGACCGCGTGTTAGCTAAAATTCATGAGGCCCTACTCCCCGTCGTCACCACAGCGGCAACCGCATCATCGTCCGCACCCGCCGCGTGAGCTGAACGAACTCGACGGCGTGCTGCTCGTGGACAAAGCGCCGGGGATGACTTCGCACGACGTCGTCGCCATCACGCGCCGCGCGCTGAACACGAAAAAAGTCGGCCACTGCGGCACGCTCGATCCGCTGGCGACCGGCCTGCTCATCCTGACCCTTGGACGAGGCACCAAGATTCAAGACCTCCTCATGAGCGAGGACAAGGAATACGTCGGCACGATGACGCTCGGTGCCGTCACCGACAGCCAGGACAAAGACGGGCAAATCGTCGAAACGAAGCCGCTGCCCGCCGATCTTTCCGCCGAAACGATCGAAGCGGCGTTCAAGAAATTCGACGGCGATTTTTATCAGATGCCGCCGATGGTCAGCGCGATCAAAAAGGAGGGCGTGCCGCTCTACAAACTCGCGCGTCAGGGAAAAACGGTCGAGCGCGAGCCGCGCTACGTGCACGTCTTCGCGCACGAAGTGCAGGCCGTGCGCCCGCCAGAGATCGACTTCCGCGTCGTCTGCTCGAAGGGCTTTTACGTGCGCACCTACGCGCACGACATCGGCGAGGCGCTCGGCTGCGGCGCACACCTCCAGGCGCTGCGTCGCACGAAGAGCGGCCGCTTCGATCTCGGCCGTTCCGTCACCGTCGAGCAACTCAAAACGCTGCCGGCCGACGAGTTGAAACGGAGCATCCTCAGCCTGCCGGAAGTTTCGCGATTGCGCGGCGCGTAGATGAAACCGCTTGGCGCAATCGAGGAGCTTTCCGCGCTCGGCCCCGCGTATCTCGCCATCGGCGTTTTCGACGGCGTGCATCTTGGGCACCAGGCCGTGATCGGACGGGCCGTGGAGGACGCGCGACGGGAACGCGGGGCATCGTCGGTGGTCGTGACGTTCGATCCGCATCCCATGAAAGTTTTGCGTCCGGACGCCGCGCCGCGGTTGCTGACTTCGACGCGGCACAAACTGCAATTCTTCGCTGCGCTCGGTGCGACACACTGCCTGATGTTGAAGTTCGACGCAGGACTCGCGGCAACACCGCCGGCAGATTTTATCGATGCGCTGGCGCGAGCAGGCCGGCCGCTGCGCGAAATCTGTGTTGGGTTCAATTGGTCGTTCGGCAAAGGCCGCGCGGGCAATCTCGATTTGCTGACACGCCTGGGTGAGCAATTCGGTTTTGCGGTCGTGGGCTTACCCTCAGTTGTTGTGGCCGGCGAGACGGTAAGCAGCACACTCATTCGGCAGTCGGTGGAAGACGGCGACCTGGCGCAAGCGGCGCGCTTGCTCGGGCGCGAGTTCACGATTCTTGGCACTGTCGTCGAGGGCAACAAGCTCGGCCGGAAACTCGGATTTCCGACCGCAAATCTCGCGGCGCACAACGAGCAGTTTCCACCGAACGGCGTGTATGCGGTCGAAGCCGTGTGGCGCGGAAAGACTTACCCTGGCGTGGTGAATCTCGGCGTGCGCCCGACGATTGCGCAACCCGGCGGCGAGCGGTTGCTGGAGTTGCACCTGTTCGATTTTGCGGAGGAAATTTACGGGCAGGATGTCGAAGTGCGTTTCTGCAGGTTCCTGCGGCCGGAGCGGAAGTTTCCCGATCTCGAAACATTGCGCGCGCAGATCGCGCGCGCAATGTTTCGAGAT
>CAXTRS010000173.1:5536-9705 GCA_964246635.1 uncultured Chthoniobacterales bacterium
CGCCGCAGCACGCGAGGCGCTCGTGTAAGGAAGCTTGGCGGGAACCGCCAAGTGGACGTCCCTACCTTGGGCAACCGAGAATCTCGCGCGCCGCCTCCAGATCGGTAACCAGGCATCGCCCCGCCGCGGCAGCGAAAGCGGCGACCTGCGCCGCGAGCGCGGCGGGACGCGGCGCGAGCGTGCCGTCGATGAGGTGCAGGTTGTTCTCGAAACCGACCCGCACGTGTCCGCGCAGCGTGGCGGCTGCCAGCGAACACGCCGCTTCGTTTTTGCCGAAGGCGCAGACCATCCAAGGCAACGGCGACGCCAGCTCTCCGCTTTCGGCCTCCGCATTGAGAAACGGCAGCAACTCGTCTGGCTGCGCGGGGTTGGCATCGTCGCCGTAACGACCGAGCACGTAGATCAAACCAGGGCGTGCGCCGGGGATGATGCCGCGCTTGCGCAGTTCATGGAAGCGACGCAATTCGGCGACGGAATAGACGATGTATTGCGCGCCGATCCGTTCGCGCTCGAGCCATGCGAAAAAATCCGCGGCGGCCGGCTCGCTCGCAGCGTCGGGCACGAGTTCGCGCACCGCCATCGAGACGACTTCGGGTCGCAGCACGCGCATCGCGGCGATCTGCTCCGCGGGCTCGTAACGACCGGCCGTCTCGCTCGTCGCTTGCAGCACGAGCCGGTTTTTGCCGGCGGCGCGCTCGATGGCGGCGAACGCGGCGCGATACGCTTCCGGGTCAAGCGTGTGCCTGCCGTCGCGGTCGCGCACGTGAACGTGAATCGCCGCCGCGCCGACGTCGAGGCAGGCGCGCGCTTCGGCGGCGATTTCCTCCGCCGTCATTGGCAGCGCGGAATGATCGCGCTTCGTCCGGCGCGCGCCGGTCGGCGAAACCATGATGAGCAAAGGCGAGTCAGGCATGGCGGGCAGGGCAGGTTGTCGCGGCGGCAAGCCGAGCTGCCTCTACAACCACAACGGCGACCTTGCCTTTCTGCGGAGCTGAACGCACTCTTTTTCAGCCCCCTGCTTTCCATGTCCGCTGCTTCCGTTTCCCCTCCCCGCTCCGGCGAAATCCTCTGGCAACCGAGCGCTCAAGAAATCGCCGACACCAACTTGGCTCGCTACGAAGCGTGGCTCGCGGAAACGCGCGGGCTGCGCTTTGCGGATTACGCGGCGCTTTGGGAATGGTCGGTGAACGATCTCGGCGCGTTTTGGGGTTCGCTGGCGGAATTTTTCGAGGTGCGATTTCACGACCGACCCGAAACCGTTTTAGCCGATGCACGGATGCCGGACACGAAATGGTTTCCGGGCGCGACGTTGAATTACGCGGAGCACGCGCTGCGATCCAACAACGGGTCGGGCACGAATCAGCCCGCCGTCATTTTTCAAACCGAGCCCGGCGACGACGGCCGGACGCCGTGGCGGCAGCGCACGCTGTCGCGCGCGGAACTCACGCGCGAAGTCGCCGCGCTCGCCAGCGCGCTGCGGCGCATGGGCGTGAAGAGAGGCGACCGCGTGGTGGGTTACCTGCCGAACATCCCGCACACGCTCGTCGCGTTTCTCGCCGCGGCGAGTCTGGGCGCGATCTGGTCGGGTTGTCCGGCGGAGCTTTCCGCGCGCGGCGTGCTCGAGCGCTTCGCGCAGATCGAGCCGACCGTGCTCGTCGCTGTGGACGGCTACCGCTACGGCGGCAAATCGCACGACCGCGCCGCCGTGCTCGGCGAAATCATCGCGGGACTGCCGACCTTGCGCCGCGTCGTGCTCGTGCCGTGGCTGCGCGAAGAGGCGACGGCAAGTGAAGTGTTGCCCAAGTGCAATGTGCCTGTGACGAGTTGGAGCGAGATTCAAACGAGCGAGTCACCCACGCTGCAATTCGAGCCGGTGCCCTTCGACCACCCGCTCTGGATTCTCTATTCCTCCGGCACCACCGGCGCGCCGAAAGCGATTGTGCAGGGTCACGGCGGCATTTTATTGGAACACCTCAAATGGCTCGTGCTGCACCTCGACGTGCGCGCGGGCGACCGTTTCTTTTGGTTCACCACGGCCGGCTGGATGATGTGGAATTTTCTCGTCTCCGGCCTGCTGCAACTGGGTGCAAGCGTCGTGCTCTACGACGGCAGCCCGAAGCATCCCGACCTCGGCGCGCTCTGGCGTTTCGCCGCCAGCGCCGGCATTACCCACTTCGGGACCAGCGCACCGTTTTTGCTCGCCTGCATGAAGGAAGGCGTCGAGCCGACGCGCGCAGGCGACCTTGCCCGCCTGCGGGCCATCGGCTCGACGGGCGCGCCGCTGCCGCCGGAAGGATTTCGCTGGGTGTATGAGCATATCAAGCGCGACCTCCTGCTCGGCAGCGCCAGCGGCGGCACGGATGTTTGCACGGCGTTCGTGCTCTCGTGTCCGTCCTTGCCGGTGCGCGCGGGCGAGCTGCAATGCCGCGGACTCGGCGCGAAGGTCGAATCGTGGGACGACGCGGGCCGGGCGCACTTCGACCAAGTCGGCGAACTGGTGCTCACCGCGCCGCTGCCTTCGATGCCGGTATTTTTCTGGAACGATCCCGACGGCGCGAAGCTGCGCGCGAGTTACTTCGAGCATTACCCCGGCGTGTGGCGGCACGGCGACTGGATCGAGGTCAAATCGGCGACCGGCGGCTGCGTGATTTATGGCCGGTCGGACTCGACGCTCAACCGCGGCGGGGTGCGCATGGGCACGAGCGAGTTTTATCGTGTCATCGAAGACCTCGCCGAAGTGCAGGAGGCGCTCGTGGTGGACATGAGCGGGTTGGGTCAGGAAGATAAACTGTATCTTTTCGTCGTGCTGCGCGACGGCTGCGCGCTCGACGACGCGACGCGCGGGAAAATCAACGCGAAGCTGCGCGCGGAGATTTCGCCGCGGCACGTCCCGAACGAGATTTTCGCCGTGCCGGAAATCCCGCACACGCTCAACGGCAAGAAACTCGAAGTGCCTGTGAAGCGCATTCTCAGCGGCACGGCGCCGGAAAAAGCGGCGAGCAAGGAAGCCATGGCGAATCCGGACGCGCTGCGACCGTTCGTGGAATTAGCGGGCAGCTTGCGGCGTTGTTGAAGCCCGGCTGTGGGTCATGGCTTCGAGCAGCGCGATGAGCGCACGGTCGCGCTCGACTTCCAGCGTCGGGAGATCGCGGCCGGCGGCTTCGGCGAGCACGCCGGCGACGATTTTTTCGCGCAGCTTGGCAGTCAGTTTTGGGTCGCCGAGTTCCGCCCAGCGGCGTTCCTGGCTCGGACCGAGGTGTTGCAAATAATGCGCGATGCCGCCCGGGCCGCCGCCGAGATGGTAGAGCATGTGCGGCCCAAAGATGGCCCAGCGCAAGCCGGGTCCCGCGGCCACGGCGGCGTCGATGTCGGCGACCGAGGCGATGCCGGCTTCGACGAGATGGACGGCCTCGCGGTAGAGCGCGGAAGAGAGCCGGTTGGCGATGTGACCGACGGCTTCGCGTTGCAGCACGACCGGGTGTTTGCCGAGCCGGTCGCGGTAAAAATCGACCGCCCAGCGCACCGCGCCGGCGTTGGGCTGCGGGCCGACGATTTCCACAAGCGGCAGGAGGTGCGGCGGGTTGAACGGGTGCGCGACGATCACGCGCTCGGGGCGGCGCTGGCAGGCGCTGACGATGCGGCTGCGCAGCAGCGCGGAGGTGCTCGATGCAATGACGATTTCCGGCCGCGCGGCGGCGTCGATCTCGGCGAGCAGTTGTTGTTTGAACGCTTCGTTTTCAGGCGCGTTTTCCTGCACGAAATCGGCGTCGGCAACAACGGCGGCGAGATCGGTGCCAAACTGGAGCCGACCCGGAGCTGGACCGGTGGAAGGGCGCAGCCGGTCGAGCGTCGGGCGGGCGCGAGAGACAAACGCGTCGATGCGTTCGCGCGCACCCGGGGCCGGGTCTTGCGCGAGCACATCGAAACCGGCGTGCAAAAACAGCGCGACCCAACTCGCCCCGACCGTGCCGCCGGCGCCGACCACCGCGACGCGGCGCACCTGCGCGGGGTCGAGCAACGGACCGTTCGGCGTGGAAGGCAGTGCGGACACGGGCGACCGGCAGTTTATGAGATCGACGTTTTCCCGCAAGCGATGGGGATTGGAAGAAGTGCCGCAGTTTGTCCGCCCGTTGTTGCAGAGGCGGCAAGCCGAGCCGCCTCAATTATGG
>CAXTRS010000173.1:9715-9977 GCA_964246635.1 uncultured Chthoniobacterales bacterium
GTGCTCGGGGGGGGGGGGCGGCCCCCCCCCCCCCCCCCCCCCCCCCCCCCCCCCCCCGCCTCTGCAACCGAGGGCAAAACTCGTGTAATTCTTTCTGCTGGCACCACGGCTGCTAAGGCAAGGGACGCATGACTCTCTCGCGCCTCATCCTCTTCCTCTCCCTGCTCGGCATCGACGCCACCGAGATCGCGGAAGCAAATCAACCCGCGCCGCTCACACAGGAACCCTGAACCGGGGCGGGTGCGGTTCGGCAAAAGCGTTG
>CAXTRS010000174.1:0-9878 GCA_964246635.1 uncultured Chthoniobacterales bacterium
CACCTGTCCCGGTCGTGGGGCAAACCCCGCCGCGCCGGGCGCGGTCCCGCCGGGCGGATTGATGTTCCGGCCGCCTCCTGGCTGTTGTTGCTGCTGCTCGCGCACGACCCTCGCCTGGGGTGGCGGCGGCAAGGGCGCGGGCACCGGCGCGTTGGGCCGAAATTCCGCGGGCGCGGCGAGCCGGTTCACGGTCTCGCGCGCGGGCGGCGCGACCTGGGCTTCCTGCCGGTATTGCGCGCGCAGGCGCTGCACCGCGGCGGGGTCCTGCTGTTGAATGCCGCGCCAGCCATTGACCGGTCGGACCTGGACGATGTTTTCGCGCACCCGCGGCGGGTGCACCTCGTTAAACCGAATTTCGCGCCGGGCGATGAGCGGCCCGACGACTTGGAGCCGGTCGCCGCGCACCACGCTCAGCGGCGAGAAGCCGCGTTGCGCGAAGCTCGACACGCCGATGTCGGTGCGCCGGTCGAGGAACAGGCGCGGGATCGGCCGCTGCACGTGCCGGGAAATGAACCCAAAGTCGGGTCCGCCACCATAGACGAAGCGCACGTCGCGCAGGCCGCGCCGGTAGCAGATGTTGGTGCAGTTATACGTGTTGCCGATGATGATGAAATTCTCCTGCGGCGCGAGGATGACTTCGCGCACATACGGCGCGCCGAACGACGCCACCGGCACGAAGCAGTAGTGCGACGGGCCGATGTCGTAGTCCACGTCCACCGAGGCGTTATAGCCCACCTCGTAGTCCGGCTCCAAATCGTCGTAAGTCGTGACTTCGCGGCGCTCGACGCGCGGCCGTGGCGCAGGCGCGGGTTCCGATTCCACGCCGACATCGAGCCGCTGCACGGCGACGCGGTTGTGCTTCGGCGGGATCGGAGCCCAGCCGACGTAGCTGTCGTTCTGCCGCCAACTGACCCAGCCCGGGCCCCATTCATAACCAGGCACCCACACCCAGCCGGTCCCTTCGAGCTGCGTCCAGCGGCCGTAGTGATACGTGGCCCAGCCGAAATTTTCGTAAGAGACCCATGTCCAGCCGGCGTCGGTCTGCGCCCAATAGCCGTCGGTGTAAGGCCGCCACTGGTCGTTTTGATACGCGACGTAGGGCTGCCAGACGTAGCCATAATCGGGCGTGTTATACCAATCGCCTTCATCGGCGAGCGAGGTGTAAAAAACGTCGAACGTGGCTTCTTCGGCGCGCGACATTTGCGGCGCGGAGACCACAGCCGCGACCGCCAGAAAGATGGCCACGAAGTAGGAGGGGAGTTTCATGATGGGATGGTTTCGGGACGAGGAGGAGAAGGGCGGGCGCGAGGTGCGCGCAGTGAGTGATAGACTGTGCCGCGCACGCTTTATTCGATTCGTAAACGCAATCGTTCCGCTTGGGTGTCGCGCGCGTCTCGACGGTTGCGGGGCGCGATGCTTCCGGCTTTGTTCACGGCGCTCTTTCCTCCATGCAAACCATCGTCATCGGCCATCGCAATCCCGACATGGATTCCGTCTGCTCGGCGGCCGCGTATGCCGCGCTTAAACGCACGCTCGGCGACACCGGCGCGATTGCCGCCCGCGCCGGCGAGATGAACGCGCGCGTGCAGTTCGTCTTCGACAAATTCGGCGTCGAACCGCCGGCCTGGATCGCCGATGTCACCCCGCAGGTGCGCGACGTGATGACAACGCCCGCGGTCAGCGTGCGCGCGGAATCGACGCTCGCCGAAGCGATCGGTTCCATCGAAACCCGTCAGCTCCGCGGCTTGCCCGTCGTTGACTCAGACGGCTGCTGCCTCGGCCTGCTCAGCGCGTTCAAAACGGTCGAGCACTTTTTCCCGCCGGAACCGTCGGCGGAAAACACGCGCGTGGTCCGCGCGTCGCTCGCCGATCTCATGCGCTCGTTCGACGGCGCGCTGCTCAACGCTGCGGGCGACGAGCGCAAACTCGCGGCCGACGGCAGCGACACGCCGGTGGATTACGCCGCGGTGCGCGACCACGTCCTCATGGTCGCCGCGATGAAAGAGAGCACGTTCATCGGCCGGCTCGAGCAGCACCCGCCCGACGAAGTCGTCGTCTTCGTCGGCGACCGCGAAGACATCCAGGCGCGCGCCATCGAGCGCCGGGTGCGCGCGATTGTCACCACCGGCGGCGTGCCAATTTTCGAGGGCATCCGCGAACAGGCCGCGCGCGCCGGCGTCGCGCTCATCCGCTCGCGCCACGACACCTCGACGACCGTGCTCCAGGCGCGCGGCGCGGTGCGCGTGCACGGCATGATCGAGCGCGAGTTCACGTCCTTCGCGCCCGAGACCGCGCTCGATACCGCCCGCGCCCGCGCCACCGCGTCGCCCGCGTTCGCGTTCCCGATTCTCGACGGCGACGGCCGGCTCGTCGGCATCCTGAGCAAAAGCGATTTCATCAAACCGATCCCGCGCCAGCTCGTGCTCGTCGATCACAACGAACTCACCCAAGCCGTCGCCGGCGCGGACAAGCTGCCCATCGTCGAAGTCATCGACCATCACCGCATCGGCGGCTTTCATTCCGACCTGCCGATGCACTTTTGGAACAACCCGGTCGGCTCGACGAGCACCCTGGTCGCGCTGCTTTACGAACAAGCCGGCGCGCCCGTGCCCGGGCCCATCGCCGGGTTGCTTATGGCCGGCCTGATTTCCGACACGCTCAACCTGACTTCGCCGACCGCAACCCGCACCGACCACGCCGTGCTCGCGCGCCTGGAAAAAGCCGCCGGCATTTCCGCCGCCACGCTCTCCGCCGAAATTTTCTCCGTCGGCTCCCCGCTCCAAACGCTGACGCCGCGTGAGGCCATCGTGGTCGATTGCAAGGAATTCGAGAAAGACGGCGTCAAGTTTTCCGCCGCGCAAATCGAAGAAGTCGGCTTCGCGACATTCCGCGAAAAACAGTCCGACCTCGCCATTGCGCTCGACGCCTACCGCGAGTCGCACGCGCTCTATTTCTCCGCGCTGCTCGTCACCGACATTAACACGCAAAACTCGCTGCTCCTCGTTAGCGGCCCCGAAGAATTCCGCCGCCACCTCGATTACCCACTTGCGGACGACAAACTATGGCGCCTCGACGGCGTCGTCTCGCGCAAAATGCAATTACTTCCTTACCTGCTCCAACGCGTCGAAGCCGCGCGGCTGGCGGCGTAATGTGCTATAGGTCGGGCACAGCGGGACGCCGCGTTCAGTCCATTAGTAACCTACAAGCTGTATCGCATGGATCCCAACAATGAATCGATTTCGCTCGCTCTACTCGAAGACGCCCAACTTGAATTGCGCGACGCTCTAAATTCGTTGGGTGGCAAGCGGAGCAATGGTCTAGCCGATCACTTTAACGGCTACTCTGCTCGTCTTATTAACAACGCGGCGGAGGGTTACATCTTTCTCAGGGAATCGGGGAGGATAGACGCTTCCAAGCTCCTAATTCGACCAGCCATTGAAGCGATGTTTCGGATCGTCGCGATTAAAAATCAGCCTGATCTCCTTTATAGGATCGCCTATAGCGAGCACCTCGAAGACGCAAAATGGGCACGGGCGGCAGCCGCGAAACTTGGGAAGAATATCGAGCCTGAGCTTAAGCAACGCTGGCAGGAGACTTCAGATGCATATCGCAACGCATTTCCTCATCACAACTTGGTCGAGAAAAAACTTACTCTGCGGGATGCCGCCGCTGCTGCCGGAATCGACTCCTATTACGATACGTATTATCGGCTCTATTGTCAGTTTACTCATGCTGCATTTTCAGCTTCGTCGGGCAGCTTAGATAATTTTGAGTCCCACGATAGTCGGACATTTGCCTATTGCGTCTTGGTCGGTATCGGCGCAGCAGCCGCAGCTGGTGGAGAATCCCCAAATCAGCAGGCGCTGTGGGGCCGCCTTTTTAAGCTTTGATGAAGCGTCTCGGCTCACATCCTAGACGATCACCACCGTGGAGGTAAGGGGATTCGAACCCCTGGCCTCTTCATTGCGAACGAAGCGCTCTACCAACTGAGCTATACCCCCGATGTGGGACAGGCTCGAACCGAAGACCGGAAACGGCCCGGCCGAGCAGAGCGGTAATTATCGGCGGGTGGGGGAGGGCTGCAAGCGGAAAAGCAACACGCGGTGCGGATCAGTCCGTGACGCCGCGCAGCTTGCTCGATTTGCGGCCGTAGAAAAAATAGACAGCCAGCCCGAGAACGAGCCAGACAAGGAAGCGCGTCCAGTTCGTGATGCCGAGCTGGCTCATCAGATAAAAGCAAGTCAGCAGGCCGAGCACGGGGATCAGCGAAAGCTTTTTCACGAAGGAAAGGACGGTGAACGCGGTCGCCACGAGAAGGAAAAGCCCGGTCGGAATTTTGTGTTTGAAAACGTCCCAGCCGGTTTCGATTCCGCCGGCCTCGTTCGTTTGCGGGGTCAGGCTGAAGAAGGCGTCCCACGTTTGGGTTTTGAAATAACGGTAGGTGACGAAGACCGCGGCGAGATAGAGCAGGGGGATAACGTAGCGGCCGTTGATGTAGGGCGTTTTGAACTTCGGGCGCAGCGACGGGTTCGCCGAATTTTCGAGCATGAGCACTCCGCCGCAGACGAGCACGAACGCGAAGAGCGTGCCGATGCTGCTGAGGTCCACGACTTCTTTCAAATTCAGAAACAGCGCGGGAATCGCCACGAGCAATCCGGCGACAATCGTCGCGACGGAGGGCGTGCGGTATTTCGGATGAATGCGCGACAGCGCAGGGGGCAGCAGGCCATCGCGGCTCATGCTCATCCAGATGCGCGGCTGGCCGAGCTGGAATACGATGAACACGCCCGCCACCGCGAACACGGCGCTCAGTGCGACGACACCGCTGAGCCACGGCAGGCGCTCTTTGAAAACCGCTGCCAGCGGATCGCCGACGTTGAGCTGCGTGTGCGGGACGATGCCGGTGAGCACGAGGGCGAGCAGGACGTAAAGGATCGTGCAAACGATCAACGAATAGAAAATCCCGCGCGGCAAATCGCGCTGCGGGTTTTCGCATTCCTCCGCCGTGGTGGAGAGCGCATCGAACCCAATGAAGGCCCAGAAAACCGCGGCGACGCCTTTCATCATGCCGGAGACACCGTTGGGCAGGAACGGCGACCAGTTGGCGGGATTGACGTAGAAAAACCCGACCGCGATGACGAGCACGATCACCGCGAGCTTCACGGCGACGAGGAAGTTGCTGGCGTTGCGGCTTTCGCGGATGCCGATGTAAAGCAGCGCCGTCGTGGCGACGATGATGAACAGCGCGGGCAGGTCGGCGATGAGGCGGAGCGGACCAAGCGTAGGCGCGTTTGTCCAAGCGTGGTAAGCGTCGCGCAGTTGCGGCTGGCTGGTGAAAATCTGCGCCAGACTCTGACCCTGCCCCAGCAGTGACTCGACCGTCCGATGGCCGCGCGCCGCGGAGAGAAAATCCATCGTCAGATATTCGGGAATCCGGATGCCGAAGCCGGCGAGAAAGCTGGTGAAATAATCCGACCACGAGATCGCGATGGCGATGTTGCCGATGGCGTATTCGAGCAGGAGATCCCAGCCGATGATCCACGCGACGAGTTCGCCGAACGCCGCATACGCATACGTGTAGGCGCTGCCGGAAATCGGAATGGTCGAAGCGAATTCCGCGTAGCAAAATGCGCTGAAGCCGCAGGCCAGCGCGATGAAAACGAAGAGCAGCGAAACTGCCGGCCCCGCCTCAAACGCCGCTTGCCCGACCAGCCCGAAAATGCCGGCGCCGATGATCGCGGCAATCCCGAACGCGGTGAGATCGCGCACGCGCAAGGTGCGCTGGAGCGTGCCGCCGTGTTCCGCGCGCATCCGGTCGCCGGCGGATTGTTCCAGGATCCGTTTGACGGATTTCCGGCGAAACAATGCGTTCGGCATGGCGGCGGTGATGAAATGCGGTTGGCTTCGAGTCCGGGCCGGCTAAGCTCAGCCGCGCCTTCGACGACACGAAAAATGGAAACCGCAGCATGGCCCAGGTTCCGGCGCACGGTCGAGACTTTCACGCCAGGCGCGCGGACGCTGCCGCAAAGTCACTTCGTTTCGGATGGAATTTTTTCGACCGAACAGCAGCGCATTTTTACCCAACGATGGCTGTGCGTCGGGCATGCGAGCCAGCTCGCGGCCGCCGGCGATTTTTTCGTGCAGGACGTGGCCGGTGAAAGCGTGATCGTCCTGCGCGACGACGAGCGCAACGTGCGCGGCTTCTACAATGTTTGCCGCCATCGCGGCACGCGCCTCTGCGAAGAGGCGAGCGGCCGGTTTCGCGAGACGCTGCGCTGTCCCTACCACGCCTGGACTTACAGCCTGGCGGGCAAACTCGTCGGCGCGCCGCACATGCTGGAAGTCGCAGGTTTCGATAAAAGCGACTATCCGCTGCACTCGGTGAGCATGGTGCCATGGGAAGGTTTTCTCTTCGTTAACCTCGCGGAAAATCCTGTGTCGCTCGAAGAATGGTTTGCGCCGCTCGCCGGAAAGTTTGCGCACTGGAATCTGCCGCAACTGCGTTCCGCGAAGCGCATCGAATACGACGTGCAGGCGAACTGGAAACTGATCTTCGAGAACTATTCCGAGTGCTACCATTGCCCGCTCGTTCACCCGGCATTGGCGAAGCTGACGCCGTCCGACTCCGCGGAGAACGATCTCTGCGAAGGCCCGTTTCTCGGCGGCTTCATGACCCTGGAGAACGGCCGTAGTTTGACGATGAGCGGCACGGCCTGCGCGCCGCCAGTCGGCGACATCCAGGGTGAGGATCATCACCGCGTCTTCTACTACTCGATCTTTCCAAACCTGCTGCTGAGCCTTCACCCGGACTACGTGATGGTGCATGGAATCTGGCCGCAATCGCCGCGGCGCACGCGGATCGTTTGCGATTGGTTCTTTGGTCCCGACGCCTTCGGCCGCGCGGACTTTCGGCCAGAAGATGCCGTCGAGTTTTGGGACCTGACCAATCGCCAGGATTGGCACGTCTGCGAACTGAGCCAGCGCGGGATCAGCTCGCGCGCGTATCAACCCGGACCCTACTCTCCGCGCGAGAGTATCCCCGCCGCGTGGGACCGCGAATATCTGCGCGCAATGCACGAACAAGAATGAGCCCTACCCAATACGATACCATCATCATCGGCGCCGGCCACAACGGCCTCGTGACCGCCGCCTACCTCGCCCGCGCGGGCAGAAAAGTGCTCGTGCTCGAACGCCGCGAGCTTGTCGGCGGCTGCGTGGTGACCGAAGAACTCTGGCCCGGTTTCAAAGTCTCCACAGCGAGCTATGTCAACAGTCTCTTCCGGCCTGAGATCATCCGCGACCTGGAGCTCAAGCGGCATGGCTTCGTCATGTTGCCGCGCAGCCCGTCGAGCTTCACGCCATTGCCCGATGGCCGCTACCTGATGATGGGGCCGGACAAAGCGATGACGCATCGCGAAGTCTCCAAATTTTCGGAGCAGGACGCGGAGAACCTGCCGAAGTTTGAAGCCATGCTTGAGCGCGTTGCCGCGTTTCTCGAACCGATGCTGGTCGAGACGCCGCCGAACCCGTGGTCCAACGCGCCGGGCAACCTGCTGCAACTTGCGAAGACCGCCTGGAACTTCCGCAAGCTCGGCCGGGACGACAGCCAGAAAGCCCTCGAAATCCTCACCGGCGCGGCCAACCCGATTCTGGATCGCTGGTTCGAGTCCGAAGAAGTCAAGACGACTATTTCGACCGACGCCATCATCGGCGCGTTTGCCACGCCCTCAATGCCGGGAACCGCTTATGTGTTGTTTCACCACGTCATGGGCGAGTGTGACGGCGTGCGCGGCGTTTGGGGTTACGTGCGCGGCGGCATGGGCGCTCTCTCGAACGCCATCGCGGCCGCGGCGCGGGAACACGGCGCAGAGATCAAAGTGAACGCGCCGGTCACGCGCATTTTAGTCCAAGACGGCCGCGCCGCCGGCGTCGCGCTGGCCAATGGCGACGAGTATCACGCCAAAGAAATAGTCTCTGGAGTGGACGCGCACGTCACCTTCCTGCGGCTCATGGAAGCGCGCGATCTGCCCGCCGATTTTGTCGCCGCCGTGAAGGGTCTCGATTACGCCAGCGCGAGTTGCAAGATCAACCTGGCGCTCTCCGAAGCGCCGGACTTCACTTGCCTGCCGAACAACGGAAATGGCAACGGCGCGGTCGGCCCGCAGCACCGCGGCACGATCCACATTTGTCCGAACCGGACCTACATCGAAAAAGCCTACGACTGCGCGAAGTATGGCTACATCGCCGAGAACCCGGTGATCGAAGCCACCATGCCGAGTTCCCTCGAT
The DNA here is from genome assembly GCA_964246635.1 of uncultured Chthoniobacterales bacterium. Lineage (GTDB taxonomy): Bacteria > Verrucomicrobiota > Verrucomicrobiia > Chthoniobacterales > SZAS-18 > JAFAXH01. The sequence continues at coordinate 8,289 of CAXTRS010000174.1, forward strand.
GACACCGTCGCGCCGCACGGCCGGCACGTCATGTCGATGTTCACGCAATACTTCCCGTATCAGCTCGCGCCAGATGCCGGCACGCTGGAAGAAAACAAGCGCCGCTACGCCGAACGCTGCATCGACATCATGACCGACTACGCGCCGAACTTCCGGCGCTCGGTCCTCAACTATCAGGTGCTCGCGCCTGCCGATCTTGAAAAGACTTTCGGCCTCACCGGCGGCAACATCATGCAGGGCGTCATGTCGCTTTCCAGCCTCTCGTCCATGCGTCCGCTGCCCGGCTACGCCGACTACCGCACGCCGGTGAAAGGTCTCTACCTTTGCGGCGCGGCGACCCATCCTGGCGGCGGCGTTATGGGCGCGTGCGGCTACAACGCGGCGCGGGAAATTTTGAAGAGTGCATAACGGCCGGCTTTTTTTCAACCGATGACCACTCCGCTCAATCGGCGCGATGCCTTGCGCTTGCTGCTCCGCACCGGAGTTGCGGCCACGCTGGCATCCGCCAGCTCGTCCAGCGTCCGCGCGGCGCCCTCTGCCATGTTGACTCGACCCATTCCTTCCTCCGGGGAAAAGCTCCCCGTCATTGGCCTCGGCACCTGGCAGGTCTTCGATGTCGGCAACTCCGCTGCCGAGCGCGCACCGCTCGAAGAGGTGCTCCGTGCCTTTGTGGAACTCGGCGGCAGCGTGCTCGATTCCTCGCCGATGTATGGCAAGTCGGAAGACGTCGCCGGCGAGATTTCCGAAAAGCTCGGCCTGCGGTCGCGGCTCTTCGTGGCCACCAAAGTCTGGACTTCCGGCAAGACCGCCGGCATCGAGCAGATGGAAGCCTCGATGCGCAAGCTGCGCGCGAAACCGATCGACCTGCTGCAAGTCCACAACCTCGTCGATGTCGGCACGCACCTGGACACCTTGCGAGCTTGGAAAAAAGAGGGCCGCGTGCGCTACCTCGGCGTGACGCACTACACCGCCAGCGGCCACGACGCCGTCGCACGGATCATCGCCGCGCAGCCCATCGATTTCGTGCAGATCAACTACTCGGTCGGCGAGTGCGAAGCCGAGCGGCGCCTGCTGCCGCTGGCACAGGAGCGCGGCGTGGCGGTCATCGCCAACCGGCCCTTCGCCGGCGGCGAACTCTTCAGCCAGTTGCGCAAGAAGCCGCTCCCGGCTTGGGCGGCCGAGATCGACTGCGAGAATTGGGCGCAGTTGCTCCTCAAGTTCGTCGTCTCGCATCCAGCAATTACCTGCGCGATTCCTGCTACCTCGAAGGTTGCGCACCTGCGCGACAACATGGGAGCCGGCCGTGGCCGCATGCCCGACGCAGGGTTTCGCGCACGAATCGCAGCGGAAGTGTCCTGACTGAACGCGCTGTCGGCGAACTGCGCCCCGGCTTCGTCCGACTTTCGAGAATGGGAGAACTGTCCGAGACGCTGACTACCTCCGAAGTTATCGGTGAATTTGCGCCGAAATAGAAAAGAGTAGCGTTTCCGGTGGAAGCAGACTATTTGTCCGGGCGCGTGAGTTTTATCCAACCAGGGAACCACGCTGCTGCGTAGTCTTCGTGAAGTAGAAGTTCAATATCAGTCAACC
>CAXTRS010000175.1:0-1243 GCA_964246635.1 uncultured Chthoniobacterales bacterium
CCCCCCCCCCCCCCCCCCCCCCCCCCCCCCCCCCCCCCCCCCCCCCCCCCAACCCACTCGTCCGCATCGGCCTTTCCGCCACGGTGCGTCCGCTCGAAATCGCGGCGCGGTTTCTTGTCGGCGAAGGGCGCGAATGTCTCCTTGCCGAATCGCCCGACCAGCGGCGCGCGATCATCGAAGTCTATTCGCCGCTGCGCCGGCATCCTTACCCGCCGACGGGCGAGAGCCTCTTGCGCGTGACGAGCGAGCTCGCCCGGCTGGTGCGAACGCGGAAGTCGGTCATCATTTTTGCCAACGCCCGCGGTGGCGCCGAGCGCGTCGGCCTGCGGCTAAAAGAAGCGCTGCCGGAGCTCGCGTCGAAGATCGAAATCCACCACGGCTCGCTGGATCGCAGCCTGCGCCTGGAAGTCGAGGATCGGCTCAAGGCCGGGTCGCTGCGCGCGGTGGTCTGCTCGACAAGCCTGGAGATGGGCGTGGACATCGGCGCGGTCGATCTTGTCGTGCTCATCGCGGCGCCGCGCGGCGTCACGCGCGCGCTGCAACGCATCGGCCGCTCGGGGCACTCCGTCCATGCCGTCAGCCACGGCGTGCTCGTCGCCATCAACGTCCACGACCTGCTCGAATGCGCCGTCACTGCCAAGCTCGCGCACGCTCGGCAGCTCGACCCGATTCGGATTCCCGAAAACGGCGCCGACGTGCTGGCGCAACACGTGGTCGGCATCGCGATGGCGGAGCCGGGGATCCTGCCGGACGAAGTTTTTGCGCTGGTGCGCCGGGCTTACCCATTCCGCGACCTGTCGCGCGCGGATTTCGATCGTGTCGTGCGCTACCTGCGCGGCGGCGGCCGGTCGCTGGAAAAGCAATACGCCGCGGATTTCGGCAAGCTCCAGGTCGATCCGATCCACGGCGGGCTTTCGCTGCCGAGCGCGCGAGTGGCGCGCGACTATCTCGTCAACATCGGCACGATCACGACCGAAGGACTCACCGATGTGTTTGCCCGCCGCCGACGGCTCGGCGCGATGGACGAACGCTACGTTCAAAGCCTGAAGCCAGGCGACATTTTCGTGCTCGGCGGCCGCGTGCTGCGCTTCCTCGAGCTCGACCTCGGCGGCGCGCGCGTCGAACCCGCCGATGGGCAACGCCCGACGGTCCCGATCTGGCGCACGGGCTTTCTCCCATTGACCGCCGGACTTGCGGACGAGGTGACCCGGGTGCGGGGAGAGCTGGACGAACGAATGCGGAA
>CAXTRS010000175.1:1253-3150 GCA_964246635.1 uncultured Chthoniobacterales bacterium
CCTACCCATCGAGTGGTCTCTTGTCATACTACCCCACAACCCCCCCATCCCCCCCCCCTAATTCCGCATTCCGACCGACTGGCTCGTCGAGCATCTCGATCTTTCGCTGAGCAACGCGCAGGCGATCGTCACGCAGTTCGCATTGCAGCGCAGTGTGTCGGTTGTTCCGCGGCCGGGTTCCTTGGTGGCAGAGTTGTTTCGGGAAGCCGATCTCACCGGCGCGACGGCGGGGTTGAGTCATTATTTTTTTCACACCGCGCTCGGCCGCGCGGCCAACGACGCGCTCTCGCGCATTGTCGCCTGGCGCGTCGGCGGGATCGTGCGCGGCAACGCACTCGTCACCGTCGATGACTACGGCTTTTTGCTGACCCTGCGGCGGGCGCAGGAACTGCCGCCGGAACGCTGGGAGCGCGAGTGCTTCGCGTGCCCCGGCGCGAGCGAGGCGCTGGAGGCGGCGTTGCGCGAGAGCGAGCTGGTGCGCGGCCAATTCCGCGGCGTCGCGCAGACCGGCCTGATGGTGCCGCGCCAGCTCCCCGGACAATCCGAGAAGCGCCGGCCGCGGCAGGTGCGCTTCAGCGCGGAGATTTTGTTTCGCGTCTTGCGCGAACACGAACCCGACCATCCGCTGCTCGCCGAAGCCTACCGGCAGGCGACGCAAATTTTTCTCGACGCCCCGCGCGCGCTCGATTTTCTCGAACGACTCGCCGATCCAAAAGAGGGCTGGAACTGGCGCTGGGTCGAGCTGCGCGCCGTCAGTCCCTTCGGCTTTCCGCTTTTCACCAGCCGCATGAAGGAAAGCCTGGCGCTGGAAGATCCGGAAACCGCCATCGAACGCCTTTATCAGCAATTCGTCGCCGCTGCGGCGGCCACCATGCCTCCCGCAGAAACGGGCTGAAATTTTTTCGGGACTTTCATCCCTACCCACATTTAGCCTGCGGGTTATAAAAATCCCCCTTGTTCACCCCGGAGCGGCTTTCGTCCTCGCCGCTGTTGTCTTCCTCCACATCACCACAGAAGGTTTCGCCCAATCGTCGTCTGGAGCGATCATCACCGGGCCGGATGCCGGCAGCGGCGTCATTGTGAACACCTACACCGGCAACGGGACTTCGACGGGAAGTTTCTTCGGCGCGAATCCCGGCTTCAGCGGCGGGGTGCGGGTCGGCGCTGGAGATGTCAACGGTGACGGCGCTTACGATGTCATCACAGGCGAAGGCGCCGGCGGCTCTGGCTCGACAGTGCGGGTTTTCTCCGGACCGAGCCGCTCGGTGCTGTATTCGTTTTTACCGTTCGCGGCGGGCTACACCGGCGGGGTGTATGTCGCGGGCGGCGACATCAACCGCGACGGCCGCGCCGACATCATCGTCGGCGCCGGCAGCAGCAGCTCGCAGGTAAAAGTGTTCAGCGGCAGCGATGGCACGACAGTGTTGCGCAATTTCTTTGCCTTCTCCGGTTTCACCGGCGGGGTGCGCGTGGCCAGCGGCGATGTCAACCGCGACGGCTACGCCGACATCATCGTGTCTCAGGGCGCGGGCGGCAACGGGCTGGTGAGCATCTTCAGCGGCCAGGATCTCTCGCTCATCCGCAGCTTCAACGCCTTCGCCGCCGGTTACACCGGCGGCGTGTTTGTCGGCGCGGGCGACGTGGACCGCGATGGCTTCGCCGATGTCGTGGTCGGCGCAGAGAGTGGTGCGCCGGTCACCGTGTATAGCGGCGCCACCGGCTTGGTATTAAAAAACTTTTTCGCCTTCTCCGGCGGGTTCACCGGCGGGGTGCGCGTCGCCGCGGCCGACCTCAACGGCGACGGCGCGGCCGACCTCCTCGTTGGGCAAGGCCCCGGCGGCGTCGGGCAGGTGCGCGTGTTTGATGGCCAAACTTTAACGGAGCTGACTTCGTTTCA
>CAXTRS010000175.1:3160-4075 GCA_964246635.1 uncultured Chthoniobacterales bacterium
CGTCGCGGGGCACGACGGGCGTCGCCGCGCTCGGCTGCGTGGCGATGCTGCTCGCCTGGCGGCTTACCCTGCGACGACTTCGCTCAGCTTGAAGATCGGCAGGAAGAGGGCGATGACGATGCCGCCGACGATCACGCCGAGGAACACGATCAGGATCGGCTCCAGCAAGCTCGTCAAACTATTGAGCGTCGCCTCGATTTCTTCGTCCCAGAAGTCGGCCATCTTTTCGAGCATCTCGTCGATCTTGCCGGTCGATTCGCCCGCGGCGACCATGCGCAGCATCATCGGCGGGAAAATCTTCTTTTTGCTCATCGCCACCGACAGGTTGTCGCCCTTTTCCACGTCGGCGCCCACGCTCGTGATCGCGGTTTCCACGACGACGTTGCCCGCCGAGCCGCCGACGATTTCGATGACTTCGAGAATCGGCACGCCGGAGCGGATGAGCTGCGCAAAGGTGCGCGCAAAACGGCTCATCGAGATTTTGTGAATGAGCGGCCCGAAGACGGGCAACTTCAACTGCCAGCGGTTCCAAATCTCGCGGCCCTGCTTGGTTTTTAGAAACGCCTTGATGCCGAAATAAACGCCCACCAGCATGAGCGCCAGCGCCCACCACCAGTCGCGCGCGAAGTCGCTGAGATAGATCTGGAAGTTAGTAGGCGCCGGCAGCGGTTTGCCGAAATCTTTGAAAATACCGGCAAACACCGGCACGACCTTCATGATGAGGAAGGCAGTAATGAGAAACGCGATGGAAATGACGGCGATCGGATAAGTCATCGCGGATTTGACCTTCTTTTTCAGCCGCGTGCTGGCTTCGAGAAATCCGGCGAGCCGATCGAGAATTTCCGCGAGCAAACCGCCCGCCTCGCCGGCCTTGACCATCGAGACGTAAAGGCGGTTGAAAACGAGCGGATGTTT
>CAXTRS010000175.1:4085-9869 GCA_964246635.1 uncultured Chthoniobacterales bacterium
CGCCAGCGCGCCGTTGAAGCTCTCGCCGCCCTGCACCCGGCCGGTGACGTCGCCGAGCACGTTGCGCAAGCCCGCCTGCTTCTTCGGATCGGCCGTCTCATAGAGCGCAGTGAGCGCGCCGACGAGCGGGATGCCGGCATCGACCATGGTGGCGAGCTGGCGGGTGGACATCACGACGTCCTGGTCTTTGACGGTGGAAAGTTTTTTGCGCTTCGAGGCGGCGGATTTCTGCTGGATCGAGAGCACCATCAGCCCGCGGCTCATCAGGCTGGTGATGGCGTTCTCTTCATTGAGCGCGTCCTGGACGCCGGCGATGATTTTGCCGCTGCTGTCGCGGGCTTGGAAAGCGTAGGTATACATTTCGGCGGGGCGTGAATGTGGCAGAGCCTGAAAAAGCAGGTCTCTTGCCAGCCCAGACGCGCGCCGCCTGCGGCGGAAATTCCAAAATCCCAAAATCCAAATTCCAAGGAATCAGACCAAAAGTCAGAAAATCCAAAAACGGAACGAACCGCTCGCGAGCGGGCTTTTCCGTTTTTAATGGTTCAAATTTTCCCTCTGATTCCTTGGAATTTGGAATTTGGATTTTGGAATTTTCTCACTTCAAGTGAGATCTTCCGCCACCACGCTGGTCTGCTCGCGGCTGCCGAGCAGGAGCGCCTGGTCGATGATGGCCTGCCGGTCGTCGTCGAAACGGTAGCCGTAGCAGTTCGGACACGTCGCCACGCGCTCGGCGACAATCGAGTCGCAGCCCTCGCACACTTTATACTTTTCCGGGTCGCTGATGATCTTGGCGGCCTGTTGCGCGCGAGCGTCGAGGGAAGGGGAGGGGGAAGCCATACAAGGGTCGGGGGAGTTGCGTGTTTCCTGACTGAAGAAAACGGCAGAACCGGAAAAGAACGCGGCAGGGAATATCGTCGTCGAAGCGGTGCTTTATCAAGGGCGGAGACCGAACTTTTTTCGCCTGCTCGCGGTTGCATCCGGGCCGCAGCGCCCGCAATTTTTCCGATGCGTCCGGCAGACGATTTTCACGACCTCGGCGACGGACTTTTCGCGTGGTCGGCCTACAGCCCGGCGGCAAAGGTGGAACTCCATGCGCACGCCCTTGTCTTGCCCGCGGGCGGAGCAGCCGCGCAGATGGTCTTCGTCGATCCCATCGCGTTGCGACCCGCGGCGCTGGCGGAACTCCTCGACGCTGCCGGTGGCGCCGCGCCGGCCGCGGTGCTCGTGAGCAATGGCAACCACGCCCGCGCCGCCGACGATTTTCGCCGCCGTTTCCGCGTGCCGGTGTTTGCACCGGCTGAGGCGCGTGCGGCGTTGCGCGAGGACGGTTTGGAGATCGACGAAGAAATTCCCTCGGGGTTGTCCACGAAAGAAAATCCGCCCGCCGGCGGAGCTGTGCCGCCGTTTGTTGGCGACGCCTTGCGGGCGATCCCGCTCCCTGGCTTTGCGCCCGGCGAAACGGCGTTTTTCGCGCCGGGCGTCGGCGGCGACACGCTGCTGGTCGGCGATGCATTGATCAACCTCGCGCCGCCGTATGATTTCGTGCCGTTGCCGAAGAAATATTGCACCGCGCCGAAGATGACGACCGATTCGCTGCGCCGGTTGCTCGATCTCCCCTTTGCGCGGATGACTTTCGCACACGGCAATCCATTGTTGTCCAATGCCCGTGAGCGCCTTGCAGCATTGGTGAACGCGCCCCGATGAAAACGCCATCATCCGCACAGGTTCCGCATCCGGCAGTGCGCGTTCTCACTTTCATCCGCTTTTCGCACACCCTCTTCGCGCTGCCCTTCGCGCTCGGCTCCATGCTGGTCGCCGCGCACGGGCGGCCGGCCGGGCGGGTCCTCGGGCTGATCCTGCTGGCGATGGTCTGCGCACGCACCGCGGCGATGGTTTTCAACCGGCTCGCGGATTGGGAAATCGACAAGAGCAACCCTCGCACCGCCGGCCGGCACCAGCTCGTCTCGCGCTCCGCGGCGATTGCGCTGCTTGTCCTCAGCGCGGGCGCGTTCGTTGGCACGACGGCGTTCATCAACCCGCTCTGCTTCGCGCTCTCGCCGGTCGCGCTGCTCATCGTTTTCTTTTACTCGCTGACGAAACGTTTCACCGACTACACGCAACTCTTCCTCGGCCTCGCGCTCGCGGTGTCGCCGGTCGGCGCGTGGCTGGCGGTGCGCGGCCGGTTCGAGTTGCCGCCGCTCGTGCTCGCCGCCGCCGTGCTCCTGTGGGTCGCCGGTTTCGATCTCATTTACGCAACGATGGACTACGACTTCGACAAGCGCGCCGGTCTGCGTTCGCTCGTCGTGCGCTGCGGCATCCCGCACAGCCTGCGGCTCGCCCAATGGCTGCACGGCGGCGCGTTCGTGTCCCTGGCCCTCTTCGGCGTCGCCGCCGGCCTCGGCCCGATCTACTACGCCAGCCTCGCGCTCGTGCTCGGCGCGTTTTTCTACGAACACCGCAGCGTCGCCGACCCCGCGCGCCTGGACATCGGCGCGGTCAACCGCGCGTTCTTCAACGCCAACGCCTTTGTCGGCCTCGTCTTCGTCCTCGCCGTGCTGTTCGACCAGCTCAGGTAGGGATGCCTCTCCGAGGCGTCCGTGGAATTAGCAGGTGTGCGCGGAAAATCTCCGCCGCGAAAAAGACGGAAAATCACGGACGCCCCGGAGGTGTGTCCCTGCCTTTCACGGCGAGAAGACAAATTGCCCGTTGCCGAAATTGTAAAACACGCGCGGATTCGTCGTGTAGTGCCCGGCGCGATTCGTGTCCGGGAAGTAGTAGAAGAACGAGTTGGTGCCGAAGTTGTAGAGATACGGGAAGATCTGCGGATCGGTATAGAAGAAGACGTTCAGCTTGAAGTCGTAGAGGTAGACGCCGTGCGCCGCGTTGTTCGCGTCGATGACATACTCGAAGCCAAGGTCGTCGTGATAGATGAACGGGAACGCGGCGTCGTTGTAGTAGCCGAAGAGCGTGCCGTTCGGGAAGACGAGGTATTTGAAGCCATTACCCACCGACACCGCGCCGGTGAAAAACGATGACGCGCCGCCGGCGTCGTTGTTCAGCCGGGCGAGCGCGGTGCGCGCGACGCCGTTGACCGAGAAGAAGTCGCCGCCGATGACGATCTTCCCATCCGCCGGCTGGAGCGCGAGCGTGTAGGTCGGCCGCGCCCGCACGTCGCTGAAAAACGTGCTGTCCAGGCGGCCGTCGGCTGCGTTGAGCCGGCCGACGTCGCCGACGCCATTGCTGCGGATGCCGTCGCCGCCATAGACGATTTTTCCGTCCGGCTGAATCGCCACCGCGTAGAAGTCGCCGTCGTAGTAGCCGAGGCCGAGGAAACTCGTGTCCCGGCTGCCATCGGCATTCAGGCGGAACACGCCGGCGACGCGACGGTTCGGCGGGGCGAAGAAGTTGACGAACGTCGTGCTAGCGTAGAGCACCTTGTTGTCCGCGGGCTGCACGGCGACGGAGTAGATGATGTCGGTGTTGAATTTGTCCGGCACGAAGCCGGTGTCCACGCTGCCGTCGGCGTTCAAGCGTGCGAGGCCCGGACGGTCAAAGCCGCCGCGGCCGGAGACGACGTTGACCGCGAAGAAGTCGCCGCCGAAAACGATGCGGCCATCGGTGCCCGCCGCGAGGGCATACACGTAGCCGTCCGTGGTGACGCCGTGGTTGCCCGCGCCGCCGGTGAAGGTGGCATCGAACGAACCGTCCACGTTGAGCCGGGTGACGGAGAAGCTCTGCGAGTCGTCGGCGTTATTGAGGTAGCGGCCGCCGACGAGGATTTTGCCGTCGGTTTGGAGCGCCAAGGCGTTCGTGCGCCCGGACAACCCACTGAAGGGTTGGAACGCGGTATCCAGCGAGCCATCCGCGTTAAGCCGGGCGAGGCCGGCGCGCGGCGAGCCGTTGAACGTGCGAAACCGGCCGCCGACAATCACTTTCCCATCCGCCTGCAACGCCAGCGCGCGCACTTCGCCATCGCCCGCGCCGTCGCCGGGATCGAAGCTTGTATCGAGGCCGCCGTTCGGCAGAAAGCGCGCGACGCCAGGGCGGCGGGTGCCGTTGACGCGCAGAAACGCGCCGCCGGCGATCACCTTGCCATCGGCCCGCTGCACGACGACTGCGTTGACCGTGCCATTCGGCCCGCTGCCAGGATCGAACGTGGTGTCGAGACTGCCGGGAAGCGTTTGGGCGTGAGTGGCCGTGGCGACGTTGAGGAGCAGCGCGACCGGTAGCCAGCCGAAGAAACGCTTTGCCAGGAACGACGCTGTGCGGCGCCGGAGGGAGAAGAAACGAGAACCGTGGTTACGACTTGTGTTCATCAGTTGAATTGGAAGGAGGGATTTACGTCTTTTCACCGTGCACGGCCGTTGCGAAAGGTGCGTTCGGAAGCCGGCGCGGAGGGGTAAAGTTCTTAACGAATTTTTCGGCGAATCGTTGCGGAATTTCTGACCGGGCGAGCCAACTTTTTTCGATCCGCAATCTTCAACCGAAAGTTGTCTGACGAGAACCGGCCGTGGCGGATTCAGAGAAAGTGCCTTCGTCTTTTTCCAGCGTCGCCTCGGTCACGATGAGCTTAATCTATCTACGCATCATGATGCGATAATTTGTTGCTTGCCTGCCGCGGTGAATCGGCGTCTATTGGCCTTCGCCATGACTGATCCCAATACGCTTCACCCGCTCACCGCGCTCCTGCGCGAACGCATCGTGATCCTCGATGGCGCGATGGGGACGGTGATCCAGAGCCACCGGCTCGACGAGGCGGCGTATCGCGGCGAGCGGTTCGCCGGACACGGGCGTGATTTGAAGGGGAACAACGATCTGCTCTCGCTGACCCGGCCGGCGGTGATCGAGCAAATTCACGCGGACTATCTCGAGGCTGGCGCGGACCTTCTTGAGACAAACACGTTCAACGCGACCTCGCTCTCTCAAGCCGATTATGGGTTGGAAGGTCTCGCGTATGAAATGAACCTCGCGGCGGCTGGTTGCGCGCGGCGCGCGGTGGAGAAAGTCGCGGCGAAGGACGATCGGCAGCGGTTTGTCGCCGGGGCGCTGGGGCCGTTGTCGAAAACGCTCTCGATCTCGCGCGACGTGAACGATCCCGGCGCGCGCGACGTGACGTTCGACCAGGTGCGCGATGCCTACGCGGAGCAAGTGCGCGGCCTGCTCGACGGCGGTGTGGACGCATTGCTCGTCGAGACGATTTTCGACACGCTCAACGCCAAGGCGGCCCTCTTCGCCATCGAGACATTTTTCGACGAACAACCCGCGCGCCGGGTGCCGATCATGGTCAGCGGCACGATCACCGACCTCTCCGGCCGCACGCTCACCGGGCAGACGGTCGAAGCCTTTTACAACAGCGTGTCGCACGCACCGCTCTTGAGCGTCGGCCTGAACTGCGCGCTCGGGCCGAAGGAAATGCGGCCGTATATCGAAGAGCTCGCGCACGTCGCGCCGGTCTTCGTGAGTTGTTACCCAAACGCGGGCTTGCCCGATCCGCTCTCGCCGACCGGTTTCCCGGAAACCCCGGAAACCCTCGCGCCGCAGCTCCGCGAATGGGCGGCGAACGGCTGGCTGAACATCGTCGGCGGTTGCTGCGGCACGACGCCGGCACACATCCGCGCCATCGCCGAAGCCGTGCGCGATTGTCCGCCGCGCGTGGTGCCGCAGATTCCGCATCGCCTGCGCCTCAGCGGGCTGGAGGCGTTGGCGGCGTGAAAAACGGCCTCGCGCAAAGACGCAAAGGCGCAAAGGAGAACGAAGCAATGAAACAGCTCCTTCCTCCTTGTC
>CAXTRS010000176.1:0-9840 GCA_964246635.1 uncultured Chthoniobacterales bacterium
TCCTTGGCTATGTGCCGCAGGACGACATCGTGCACACCGAGCTCACCGTCGCCCAGGCGATGCTCTTCTCCGCCAAGCTGCGGCTGCCGGCCGGCACCCCGGGTATGGAGATCGAAAAGCTCGTCGTGCAGACCGTCGAGCGCTTGGGGCTGACGCCAAGGGCGCATACGCCCATCGCCCGGCTCAGCGGCGGGCAACGCAAAAGGGTGAGCGTGGGCGTCGAGTTGCTCGCCCGGCCGGCGGTCCTGTTCCTGGACGAGCCCACGAGCGGGCTGGACCCTGCCGCTGAGTTCAAAATGATGGAACTTCTCCGTCACCTTGCCGACGGCGGCTGCACAGTGATCTGCACGACGCACGTGATGGAAAACGTGTATCTCACCGACCGCATTTTCGTCATCTCCAGCGGCAACCTCGTTTTCGGCGGCAACGTGCAGGAAGCCCGCGAGCACTTCGGCGTGCCGAAGCTGAACATGCTCTACGACCGGCTCGAAGAATTCCCGACCCAATACTGGAAGGGACGCTTCGTCGAAAGCGGCGGCGCCTCCGCCGTGCCGGCTTCCGTCGCCCCCGACGGCGTGGTCTCCGCCGACGGCGTGACCGCGATGCCGGGCATGGTCACCACGAGTTCCACCCGCAAGCCGCGTTTCAAAAGCCAGCCGCGCAAATCCAACCTCGGCACCTTGCTCGCGCGTGCTTGGACGATCCTCTGCTCGGACCTGAAAAATTTCGCCATCCTTTTCGGCCAGCCACTCATCATCGCGCTGCTCGTCGCCTGGGTGACGGACGAGGCCGAGCTCGAACTCTTTTTCGCCTACCTCGCCACCCTCTGGTTTGGTTGCTCGAACACCGCGCAGGAAATCGTGCGCGAATTGCCGATCTACCGGCGCGAACGCATGGTCGGCCTCGGCCGGCATCCCTACTTGCTCAGCAAGTTCGCCCTTGGCGGCACGCTCACCGCCCTGCAAGGACTCACCCTCTACGGCTGGCTCATCGTCGGCGGCGTCCTCTTCCGCCACGCCGCGGACAAAGGCATTGAAGGCTCCATGCTCTGGCAAATCGGCGCGCTCGTCGGCACGGCGTTCGCCTCCGTTGGCATCGGGCTGGCGATCTCCGCGCTCAGCCGCACCGCGATGCAGGCCGTCATGGTCGTGCCGCTCGTGCTCATCCCGCAGATTCTGCTCTCCGGCCGCGTCGTCGATGTGCGCACGATGAAAGACCGGCCCGGCGTCATCTACCTCGCCCGTTTGATCCCGAGCTACGCGTCGCAGCGCATGATGGACGTAAGCTATTTCTGGAACCAGCGTCTCTCCCAGCCGCGACCCACCGCGACGAATCCGCGCGCGATCCGCAACCTCACCACCGATCACAACAAAGCGTTCACGAACCTCAAGGAATCCGATCCGCGCTACACCAAGCTGCAAGCGATGGAAGATCGCGAACGCGACAATCCCGCGCTCGCCGACGACACCGCGTTCCAGGCGGAGAAAAACGAGCTAAGCCAGACGATCAGCGCGAACTACGGCTTCAAAGCAACTTACAACCAACTCGCCCCCGGCCTCTGGGCAGTCGGGGGCCTCTTCGCCTGGACGCTCCTGGGCTACATCGTCGCCTTGTTCGGCTTGCGCTCGCGCGAGCGCGGATAAACGCTCCTGCGGGTGACTTGCGTGACATTTCGGAACCACGTCGCCACGCTGCGTGTCAGTCGCTCCCCTGCTACCTCGCCCCAGCGAGTGAGAAGATAGGTCACCGTCAGAAATCCGCTGGCAAACAGCGCGAGGACACCCGCGTTATAGATCGCGGTGGAAATCACTTGTCCGCCGAGCCACGCGGGCAGCTTCTTCTGCGCGACCAGGAAACGCGGAAACGCATCACGCGCTTCTTCGTAAGGCTTCACGCTGCGGTTGAGATCGGCGTTCTGTTGGTTTTGGCGCAGTGGATCCGCCTGAAGTTTCGCGACCCGCTCCTTTCGTGCGTTGTGACCCTCCTCCCAAGCTGGTAGTTCAGCCATGGCGAGATTCCTGCGCCGCTTCAGCCATGCGGTGAGTTCGTCTTGAGCGCGAAAGACATCTTGCGCGCGACTGTGCGTCTGGTGTTGAACTACCAATCCTTCATAGCTCCAGCGCGAGAGAATGGACCAGTCGGCAATCTCCGGCACCTCTCGGCCTGCGCTCGATGGCTCAGCGGGCGCGGACTGCGAAACAGCTCTCCAGTTCCGCAGCAAGAGATGGCTCATCTGCTTGAACTCAAATACTTCCGAGCCTGCCAGCACGATTTGCGGCACAAGGATCAACGGCAGCAAGTTCGCCGCCGCTTTCTCCGATAGCCCCGGAACCGCCGAGACTGCCAGTCCAAGGGCACTGGCGGCGGCGGCGGTCAAAGCCAGGTAACCCAGATCACCCCAGAAGCTGTCCCGGACCTTCAACACCAGAAAGGTAACCGCCAGGAAAAATGCGAGCTGCACCGTCGCCAACAGGCAGAGCATGGCATACTTCGCCAATACGTAGGAGCCGGCGGGGATGTTCAGCATGCGTTCGCGCAAGAGCAGCGGGCGGTCGCGGACGATCTCGGCCAAGCTATTGCTCAATGCGAGGAAGATGGCGATAATCGAAGCGAGGAAGAAGAAGGAGAGAAAGGCGTGGTTATTGGCAAGCGTGTAAGGTTCGCCGGGTTGTCCGTTTTGACGCAGGATCAAACCGACGAGCAAGCCCAACAACGGTGAAACCAACCCAGTCGTCCACAAGTTCGAGCGGTTGCGAATCTTGCTGAAGAACTCCCGCGTCAGCAGAGTAATGCCCTGCCGCAGCCGATCGCGGAAACCCAGTTTGCGCACCGGCGGCGGAACGCCCTGTTCGTTGGCCAGCTCGATCTTTACCTCGACATGGTTTCGTCGCCAGTCCAGAAACTTGTCGCGCCAGTATTCCGGCGGGTGCCGGCGTTGCGCGAGCGGAGTGCCGTCGATATTGAGCAGCGGCGCTTCGAGCGTCTTCAGCAGCACGTCGGGATCGTCGGCGGGGCCAAGCGCCGCCTCCGGCAGCTCGTTCTCAGCGCGGAAGTAGCCGAGCGCGTCGCTCGTCGCCCCGCAGAACGCCAGCCGGCCGCCGCGGTCGAGCAGGATGACCTTATCGAACAGCGCGAAAAGCTTGGCGCTGGGCTGGTGAATCACGACGAAGAGAATCTTGCCAGCCAACGCCCGGTGTTTGAGCAAGTCGATGATGCGCAGACTATCCTCGCTCGAGAGTCCACTGGTTGGCTCGTCGAGCAGATAGACTGCGGAGTCGCCGAGTAGCTCTAGACCAATGTTCAACCGCTTGCGCTGTCCGCCGCTGAGCACCTTGTGCGTCGGGCTGCCCACCTTGGCGTCACGCTGCTCCTCCAAGCCGATCTCGTGCAGGACTCCATCGACCAGAGCGCTGATTTCGGGCAGCGACCTCGCCGGCGCCCGCAAGCGGGCGCTGTAGGCGAGGTTTTCGAAGACGGTGAGGTCTTCCAGCAGCAAGTCATCTTGCGGAACATATCCTATCTGCCGGCTGATGGATGCGCCGTCGTCGTGGAGATCGAAACCTTCCACCAACACACGCCCGTGGGTGGGCGACTGCTGCCCGTTCAGAATACTTAACAACGTCGATTTGCCACAGCCACTCGGACCGAGAATACAGACCATCTCGCCGTAGTTGATTTCAAACGAAACGTCATCCAACGCGGTGCCGCCGTGGCGAAAACGATGTTCCAGCTTGCTGGCCAGGAATCGCTGGACACTAAAGCGGCTCTTGCGCGCGATCCCTCCGGCGAAATCCACCTGCAGCCGGTAGCTGCCGATGTCGAGCGTGTCCTCCGAGGCGAAGGGCGCCCGCTCCTGAATCCGCTGGCGATTGACATAGATCGCGTGCGGGCAACTTTCCTTTTCTATCACGCCACCGCTGCCGTGGCGGCGCAGGACAGACCGCCAGAGCATGGGCAGGCCATCGGGGATCAACACATCCGCATCCGATCCATTCGAGACGATGATGGCGGCATCGTGGGAGGACAAGTCCAGCGCCTGCTCGTCGATGAAGGAGTTCACGACCACCTTGCGCAGCTCGATAGGCTCGCCGTCGAGCTCTACCACGCTGTTCAGCAACACTTGGGCGCAACTTCCGGCCGGACAAAGCCTACCGTCAATGCGTAGCGGAGCGTCGTGCCGCGCAGAGAGCTTGGTCGTCAACCCACGCAACTCGATGGCCAGCCGGGTATTGGGCCCATCGTCGAGATCGATCCGGTAACAACTCACTCCGGCGGATCGGTAGCTTGCAGCAGGGTCGGCGGCAATTTCGTGACGGAGGTAAAGTGTCTTGTCCGAATAGCAGCCGAGCAGGCAGTTGAAGTAGTAGAGCAGGTCAACATACGCGAAGTCCAGATTCCCGATGCGCAACGACCTGCCCGGCTCGATCCGGGTCGTGAAGCCGCGACGCAGCGGGCGCTCGCCCAGCCGCACCTCGACGGTCGCATCGCGCTGCCTGACGTAGTAAACGTGGTTGATCTTGAAGACTTCCAACTCCAGCCCCGGCACCGGCAAGCGCAGATCGGTCTGGCTGGCTGGCGCGGAGGCATCGCCGAGTCGCAGCGGCAGAATCGCGGCGTGGCGGTCGAAGTGCGCAGTCTCGGCGCCGCCGAGCCGAAAGATCGATTCCAATGCGCGGCTGTCCGCCGCGGTCAGGCCGAGCCGTCGGCCGATCTGTCGAGCCATGTCCGACTCGACCTCCTTGAAGCCGCCGGCTTCCACGAGTTCATAGACTTTGATCAGCAGAAATACTTTTTCCTCGCGCGAGTAAAGCCCGCCGAACTCGCGCACCGTTTCGTCGAGGTTCTCCCGGTTCGCGACCGCCTCTCGAAAGCTCGCGAAGATGTGGCTCGCCGCGCTCTCCGGATAGAGGCTGAGCAAGTAGTCGTGGACGTAGGCTAGTTCCGATTCCGCGACCACGCCGTCGGCGCCGGCCACCAGAGCGAAGAGCCGCACGATGCCGGACAAGTAGCGATTGGCAGGTTCTTGCTCAGCGAGAGACAACATGGCTGGCTAGCGGCAGAGTAACTCCGCGAAGGCGATGCGTGCATCGTCATCGCCTGTCTCCTTGCGACGCTCCCCTGAGGAGCGACAAGGCACAGCTGCGTCCGCTCTTATTTGCGCCCGAGGAGCAACACGTAGTGCGCGCCGTTGCGAGTGGCGTCATACATGCCAACGCGGATGAAGAACGTGCCGGTCCAGCGCGGAGTCACGAGCGCGACCGCCACTGGCTGGGAATCAGTATCCTTGGCCACCACGTTGCCGTTTTCATCGAAGACCGCGATGTCCACGTCATAGCCATCCTCGCAGCCGCCGGCTACCAAGGCATAGCTGTTCCCTTGAAGAAGGGTCGTGCGGATCAAGCCGGAAACCTGACCTTTGGCCAGCAGGCCCGAGTCACCCGAGGTGAAGGTATAACCCGCATTGCGCATCTTCACCGCAATATCCAGCGCGCGAAGTCTGGCGCCGTCCATGGAAGCGGAGGCGTGCGGGCGGAAGGTCAGCAACAAAGCGAGAATAAGCAGGCAGGACACAAATTGGCGTTTCATAGGAGTTGTTTGGGAAGTTGGCAGAGTTGGAGCGAAGAGTTTTTGGGCGGAATAAGGCGGAATCAGTAGCTTCAACCGGCAGTAATCCCTTGCGCCAGCTTGGAACTGATCTCGTAGAGCGACTTCACTTTTTCCTTCGAGACCGCTTCCTCCTTGCCCACGTTGACGAGCTTGCCGATCTCCGGCAGGTCTTTGATCATTTGCTGCACGCTGGGCAGCTTCTTGGCGTCGGCGCTCAAGCCATTCAACTGGCTCGTCAGACTATCGACCAGCGCCTGCTGGCGCAGCACCGAGGTCGCCTTCGCATCGTAGTCGGTGCTCAGCGATTTCGTGACCAGGTGCAATCCCTGCAACCAGCCGCCGACAACCACCAGCACAGCTTCGTCGCCGCGTTTCTGGTCTTCCAGTTCCGCGCGAATCTTGTCCTGCAAGTCGATGACGTTCTGGCGGACCTCGTTCCACTTGTTCGCTTGTGCGTTGCGCTGGATGCCATCGCTGGCATCGGTGATTTCCTTGCTCACGCCGAGCGGCTGGGCGAGCGCGGTCAAGGTCTTGGAGAGCGCCTGGAGCGCCTTGGCATCTTTGGCCTCGATGGCGATGAAGGCATCGGCGACCCGCACGCCCAGATTGAGCGCTTTGAGCTGGTTGCTCGCGTAGGTCGTTTTGTCGCGCGTGCCGCCGGCTTCGGTGGCGGCGAGGAGCACGGTCCAGTCGGTGTGTTCGTGCAGCTTGTCGAGGGCTTGAAAAATATCGGTGCTCAGCGGGGCGATCGTTTTTTGCGCGCCGTTCATTTCCTGCGCGCTGAGCGACGCCACGGGCTTGTCCGTTGCGGGAGGATCGGCGGCAAGCAGCGAGACCACTGGCAGGAGCAGACAAGCGAAAAGGATGGACGCGGAGAGGGGTGGTTTCATGAGGAAAAGGAACAGGCGTTGGCAGTTGTAGAGGAAACTGGGCGGGCAAGTCACGTGCAATCGGCGGTCACCGCAGGCGAACGCAAGCGCGAGACAGAACTGCTCCTCAGCCGTAGAAAGGGAAAAAGCCGCCAGAGCGACTACCCGGAGTCACTGACGAAAGCGCTGGAGCCGGCGGTGAATGTCGGCCAGCACGCCGCGCACCTCCGCGATGTCGTTCTCTGTCATGTGCGTCGCCAGCAGCCGCAGCAGCCGCTCGGTGTCGGTGGCGGGATAAGCGTGCAGCAGACTGGCGAGGTCGCTCTCATGCGCCGTCACCCGTTCGAAGCGGTCTTGGCGACCGAGCGAGGGCAGTGCGTAGAGCTTTAGCAGCATCAGCCCCTCGGGCGTAGCGCATGGGATCGGCCGTTCTCCGGCCAGAAACGCGAAACGGCGCGCCTCGGCGAATTCACTGGCCACGCGCTGGAAGAGCGGATTCTCCGTGCCGAGGAAATTCACGCGCGAGCCTCTGTAGCTGCCAGCGGCAAAGCAGCCCGCGCGCTCGTGCAGGACGACCTCGGGCAGCAGGCGCTCGCGCTGGTGAAATCGTCGGGCAACGTCACCGGCCAAGCTCAACAACCGGTTGGAAAGCTGCTGCTGACCGGAGATTTCGATACCGTCCGCGGCCCGCCGGTAAGCAACTTTGCGCGGCTGAATGCCGACGGCAGCTTCGATTCCGGTTTCGCTGGCCCGCCCGACTTGCTCATCAGCGGGTCGGAGGGTGGCTCGCCTTGACGTTGCTGGGTTGCTTCGTTTCCTGCTTCGGACTGCGGGCCAAGGGCAGGGATGGGCTCGCGAAGCCGTCGCGAAAACGGCCGCGGTGCGCCGCCGTGGTGGCTTCAGAGCGCCTTCCGCCGCGACCACGATCTGCGCAATGCGCACCCCGCCAGCCCGGCGCCGCCGCTCGTCAGCAGGAAGATTGTCGAAGGCTCCGGCACCACGGCGTTTGGGGTGAGCAGAAAAGCGTGGGTTTGTCCGTTGACCTGCCCGGTCCCCACAATTTCGCCGGAGTCATTAATGCCGTTGGCGCGCTCCAAGTTCCAACCGAGCGCGGGGTCAATCAGGTCGTTGAGATCACGGGGAACATCGCCGGCGAGGGCGAGAAACGCGCGCGTTGTGGTTCGGTCGAGTAGGCTAAAGCCGACAACGTCGCCGCGGTCGTTAAGAGCTGACCCAAAAGTATCCATATCGCCGAGCGTGCCCACATCACGCATCATACCGGCGGCGTAGAGAAAAGCATGGCAGCGCTCCGCGGCGTCCAGTGCGTAGCCGGTAATCTGTCCAGCATCGTTGATGGCGTAAGCAGCGCTGTCGTCGCCCCCCAGCGTGCCGAGATCGAGCATCTGCCCTCCGGTGTAAAGAAAGGCGTGTTGCGCCAAGACACTATATTGGGTAGTCACCGAGGCTTCGGCGCAGCCGACGGCTTGCCCCGCATTGTTGAGGCCAAAAGCATAGCTATTGGAGATGCTGGCGTGTTGACCGGCGAAGGTGCCCAAATTCTGCAAAGCGCCTCCGGTGTAAAGAAACGCGCGGTTAAGTCCGCTCGCGACATTGCCGTAACCAGCCACCCAGCCGGTGTTGTTGACCGCCCGGCCTAAGGCATACGTGCCGCCACTCAAGGTGCCCAAATCGGTGAGGCTGCCATTGGCGGCGTAAAGCATGGCGTGAGCCTCGCTGGGCTGACCGCTGGCACCGGCAAAAATCGAGAATCCTGTGACCTGTCCGTTAGCACTGATGGCGTAGGCAGAGGCACTGTCGCTGCCACCCAACAAGGGCAAGGCGCGCATGACTCCGGCGGTGTAAATGTATGCATGACCGGCGCCGAACCCGTCCGAGGTCACATTGAAAACATCTCCCACGATTTGGCCGGAGTTGTTGATGGCGGCTGCGCCGCTGCCCTGGTAGCCGAGGGTGCCCAGATCGGTCACGGTGTAAGCCGGGGTCTGGGCATGAAGGACGGCCAAAGGTGAGCAACATCCAGCCAGAAGAGTGAAAAGCGAGCAGAAGCGCAGAAGCATCGCTTCATGCAAGCAAGACGCAGACCGGAGACGGAAAATCGAAAGAATACTTTGACCCAAACCGTGGGCAGGACGCCTCTTCACTGGTTCTCTCGCCACATCCGGCCGGCGCAGCCTCTATACCCAAATTCGGAATAATTCTTCCTACGGCGTTTTCCCGAGCCGTTGCAGCGCGTTTTTCGCGTAGTCGTTCCCCAGTGCGGCGGCTTTGCGATAGAGGGCGACCGCGACGATTTCGTTTTTCACCAAGCCGCCCCGGCCGCGCTCATACATCTCGGCGAGGTAGGCCATGCCGGCGGCGTTGCCGTTGTCGGAGGCTTTGCGATAGAGCTCGACCGCTTTGGCTTCGTCTTTGAACAGGCCGCCTTTGCCGTTCTCGTAGGCGATGCCCAGGTTCACTTGCGCCTGGGCGTTGCCGCCTTCGGCGCCCTTGATGTAAAGCTCGACGGCTTTCGCGTCGTCTTTCAGCAGCCCGCCGCGGCCTTGGGAATACATGAGGCCGAGATACGTCTGGGCACGCGCGTTGCCGGCGGCAGCCGCTTTTTGATAAAGATCGACGGCTTTCGTGTCGTCTTTCGGCAACCCGCCGCGGCCCTGTTCATACATGACGGCCAGACATGTTTGGGCAAAGGCGTTCTTCGCCTCGGAAGCCTTGCGGTAAAGCTCCGCGGCGAGGACTTCGTTCTTCGGCACGCCGCCGCGGCCGGCTTCATACATCGTGGCGAGGTAGGCCTGGCCGCTGGCGTTGCCCTGGTCCGCGGATTTGCGGTAAAGCTCGGTCGCTTTGGCGTCGTCGCGCGCCAGGCCGCCGCGGCCGTTTTCATACATGATGCCGAGATTCGACTGCGCGCTGGCGTTGCCCAGGGCGGCGGCGACGCGGTAATTGCTCACGGCGAGAGCGTCGTCGGTTTTTTCCGCGGCATAGCCTTTGACGGCATAATCAGTGGCGATGCGGCGGATTTGGTCCAAACCGGCTTTGGCTTCGCTCGAAGTCGGGTCTTTTTTCAGCGCTTCCTGGAAGGCGGCGAGCGCGGCTTCGTATTCCGCCTGCGCGAGGCTGAAACTCTTGGGGTCCTGGCGCGCGATGGATTCGCCGCGCGCGAGCGCCGCCCGCCCCTCGGCGACTTCTTTCGCGCCCAACCAGAGCGCGGCCGAAGGCGTCGGCGTACTTGCGGCCGCGCTGGAAGATGTGCCCGATCTCGATGCCGCGCGCGGCCTCGAGCACGCCCTCGCCGTCGGGCGCGGGATCGCCGGCGCGCACCTCGGCGGCCTCGATCGTGCCGTCC
>CAXTRS010000177.1:0-7178 GCA_964246635.1 uncultured Chthoniobacterales bacterium
CGGCCAGCGTCCCCTGCCGAAACTCCAACTCGAACGGAGACCCGCCAAGGTCTGCCAGGAAGCTCAGCACACGAATCTGCTCGGCTTCGTGTTGATAGAAGACTGCCAGCTTCCAGCCGTCGCGATTCCACTCGATCAGCATCTCCCGGACCTGGTGAGTAAAAGCTTCGACAACCCCGGGATTTGAACCGCCGGTGCGCAGGACGGGGAAGTCCAGCCTATAAAAGCCGAGGTCGTCCAAATCCACCACAGCCGCATCGGTTTCCTCATCGGACGCCGGGTCGCCAATGGAAACCAGAGTGTCATCCGGCGCGAGGTAGTCGCGGAGCGTGGCCTCTTCGCTCGCGGGAAGGTTGAACAGGAGCTTCGCTTCTTCCAAAGCCCGCAACGAGGTTTGCTGGTGCAGGTCAAACTCGCGAAGCGATTCGATTTCGTCTCCCACCAACTCCAGGCGCAAAGGCAAGGAGGCATGCCAGGAATAAATATCGACGATGCCCCCGCGGACAGCGATCTGGCCGCGTTCCGTCACTTGCGAGACGACCGTGTAGCCATGCTTCTGGAAGCGGGGGAGATACTCTTCGCGCGCGAAGGTCATCCCCCGGCACAACACAACAACCTCGCGGGAGAGCTTCTTATAGCTGGGAACCGCTTCTTCCCATGAATCCTTGTGAATGACGACAACGTGGAAGTCTGTGGCGGCGCCGAGGCGCTCGACCGTTTCGAGACGCTCCGCGTGGTTGTCCGGGTCGGGCGTGGCTCCTTCTGCCACGGAAATCTCCAAGTCTGGAATCCAAAGCGCTTTCGGCCACCAACACAAGAGTTGCTGATAGAACTCCTCCTGCTGCCGGCTATTCCGGCAAACCACCCACAAGCGGGAATTACCCTGTTCAGAGAACCGGCCTGCGAGACAGCCGATGAAGAAAGGCTGAACTGCTTCGACCGCGCCAGCCAGCATTATCCGGCGTGGACGGTGTTGGCGGGACGATCGCCGCAAAAGCCCACCGAGTGGGCTGCCTTCGATCGCCGGTTGGATAAAATCTTTGAGCGTGAACATTGCTGCGCGGCACTTCCCGTCCCCGTGAAAATCGCGCATCACTTCAATCGGTTCTATGGATAGGTCAGGATGGCCTTAGCGAACGACTCGATCACTCGATTTTGAGCTGCTTGGTGATGCCAAATCGCTCGACCCGTTTGCGCAGCGTGGCCCGCGTGATTCCGAGCAGTTTTGCCGCTTTCAGTTGATTGCCGCCCGTGGTTTTCATCGCCGCAATGATGAACTCCCGCTCCAGCCACGGCAGCAGCGCGAGATTCGCCTGGCGCGAGGCTTCTCTGAACAACAAAGTAATGGCGGCTTGCGTCTGCAAGTCCGGCTCGCGTTTTGTGCTGCTGCTAGGTCCAGCGTGACCAGTCAGGTCTGTCTTGGAGAGTTCGGGCGAGCCTCCACCGCCCTCGCCGACCAAGCCGCCGGACAAGCCAACTCCTGGCAGCACGGTTCCGAGCGGATTCAGCGGAATATCTCTGGCGAGAAGCACGTCTGTCGTGGAAAGGACCGCCGCTCGCTGCAGGGCATTCTCAAGTTCTCGAACATTGCCGGGCCAATGGTATTTTTCCAGCACCTGCAACCCTTCATCAGAAAGTCGAAGCCGCGGCAGACGCTGTTGGTTCGAGATTTTGTTGAGGAAATATTCGCAGAGCAGCCGGATGTCTTCCGGCCGCTCGCGCAGCGGAGGCAGGTGAATGCGCACGACGTTGAGCCGATAGAACAAGTCCGCCCGGAACCGTCCCTTCTCGACCTCCTCCTCCAGGTTCTTATTAGTAGCGGCGATGATTCGCACACTGGTAGTCAATACCTCCTGCCCGCCCACACGCGAGAACTCACCCTCTTGGATCACGCGCAAAATTTTACTCTGCAGCGAGAGTGGCATGTCGCCGATCTCATCGAGGAAAAGCGTGCCGCCGTTACTCTGCTCGAAGCGGCCGATGCGCTGGCTCACGGCGCCGGTAAATGCGCCTCGCTCGTGCCCGAATAGCTCGCTCTCGAGCAAGGTGTCTGGGATGGCCGCGCAGTTAATGGCGATAAAATACTGCGTCGCGCGGCGGCTGTTGTTGTGAATCGCCCGCGCGACCAGTTCCTTGCCACTGCCGCTCTCGCCGGTAATCATCACCGGCGCGTCGCTGTGACTGACCCGCCCTATCAGCTTGAAGACTTCCTGCATTGCGGGCGAGCTTCCCACCAGACTATCCTGGTGCTGCTCCACGGTCAGTTGCGGTTTGGTTTCGGCGACCGAACGGAGTTGCGCTCTCGCCCGCAGCGCATCCTCGACAACTGCCTTGAGCTGAAACGGCAACTGTTCTTTGCGCAGGAAATCGAAGGCTCCAAGCTTGACGGATTCGATGACTGCCTGCGTGGTGCCGAACGCGCCGGTCATTAAAAAAAGGAGGCTCGGATCTTTCTCCTTCACCTTCTTCAATAGCTCCATGCCACTGTAGGGCCGAAGGTGAAGTTCGGCGATCAATAGATCCGCGCCCTGGTCAAAACAGAGCTGGAAGGCCTCGTCCGCGCGTGCGGTAGTCAACACCCGGGTCGTCGCGGACTTGAGCTGTTGCGCCGTCCATTCCAGAAAATCTGGGTCGGGATCGGCGATGACGATGGTCTGCATATAAAGCGTCCGTGGGCGGCAGTCAAAGCGAACCGTAGCGTCGCTGGCGGTTACTATAGTCTCGGATCGCCTCGCGCAGGTCTTCCTTGCGGAAGTCAGGCCACAGCGTTTTTGTAAAATAGATTTCGGTGTAGCTGATTTGCCACAGCAGAAAGTTGGAAAGCCGCATCTCGCCGGAAGTGCGGATCAACAGGTCGGGGTCCGGATAGTAGCGAGTGTAGAGGTGTTTGCTAAACATCTCCGCGTCGATCATCGCGCGGTCGAGGTGGCCCAGCTCGACCTCGTGCAGCAAGCTCTGGATGCCGTCGATGACTTCCTGCCGACCGCTGTAGCTCAGCGCGAGGATCAGCGTCAGGCCGGTGTTCTTCGAGGTCGCCTCGATCGCCTTGTGCAACGCATCCTGGCAGGCCGGCGGCAGATCGGTCAGCCGGCCGATCGCTTGGAGACGCACGTTTTTTTCCAGCAGCTCCGCCCTGTATTCCTCAAGAAACTTCCGCAGCAGTCGCATCAGCGCGGAGACTTCGGCTTTGGGCCGCTTCCAGTTCTCCTGCGAGAAGGCATACAGCGTCAGAAAACTCACCCCCGCCTCGGCGCATCCTTCCACGCTTTGGCGGACCGCCTGCGCTCCCTCCTCGTGGCCGAAGATTCGGGAGAGACCGCGCTGTTTCGCCCAGCGGCCGTTGCCGTCGAGGATGATCGCGACGTGAGCGGGAATATGGGGATTTTGCAACGGAGCGGTCATGCGGGGCGCGCCATCCGGGTCGAGATTCCGCGCGATGGGCGCGGAAGGAGGCGCCGGCAGCAGGTCGGAACATTCCCTTCCCGGAGCGAAAACGCAAAAGCTCGCGTCGCCCCCTACAGAAACATGGTCTGAGAACGCTTGGGGCCAACGCTGAGGATTTTGAGTTTCGCGCCGGTCAGTTGGCAAATTTTGTCGAGATAACGCCGCGCCGCCGGCGGCAAATCCCGGTAGCGCGTGACGTTCTCCGTGACGGATTTCCAGCCCGGCATCGTGATGTATTCGGGCCGGCAACCCGACAAAGTCTGGCACTGCGTCGGCGGCACTTCGACTCGCGTGGAATCGATCCGGTAGGCGACGCAAATTTTGATCTCCTCCAGCGAGTCGAGACCGTCCAAGTTTGTGACTGCGAGGCCGTCGATCCCGTTGACCATGCGGGCAAAGCGCGTGGCCACCGCGTCGAACCAGCCGCACCGGCGCGCACGGCCCGTCACGGCGCCAAATTCGCGGCCCATCTCGTGGAGCATGGCGGAGATTTGCGCGTCTTCGGTCGGAAACGGGCCTTCGCCGACCCGCGTCGTGTAAGCTTTCATCACTCCGATCACCTCGTCGATGGAATGCGGGGGCACGCCGGAGCCGGTGCACGCCCCGCCGGCGGTCGTGTTCGAGGAGGTCACATAGGGATAGGTGCCGTGGTCAAGATCGAGGAAGGTGCCCTGGGCGCCCTCGAACAGGATGTGTTTGCGCGCGGCGATGGCGTCGTGCAGGAAAAGAACGGTGTTCGTGATGAACGGGCGGAGTTCGGTCGCCGCTCGCAAAAAATCGGATTCGATTTTTTTGAAGGAGACGGCCCGCCCGCCCAGCGCGCGCAGGATTTGGTTGTTTTCGCGAATGCGCAGCGAGAGCTTTTCCGAGAAGATTTCCGGCTGCAGCAGGTCTCCCACCCGCAGCCCGGTCCGAGCGGCCTTGTCGCCATAGGCAGGGCCGATGCCGCGCTTCGTTGTGCCGATCTTGCTGTCGCCTTTGAGTCGCTCGCGTTGCTCGTCGATCAAACGGTGATAAGGCAGCACCAGGTGTGCGCAGTCGCTGATTTTGAGGTTTTTCGGCTCGATCCGAACTTTCTGCGCCCGCAGTTCTGCGATCTCTTCGATGAGCGCCAACGGATCGACCACCACACCGTTTCCGATCACGCAGACTTTTTGTCGCCGCAGGATGCCCGAGGGGATCAGGCGGAGAATATATTTCTGGTTCCCGTGAACAATGGTGTGGCCGGCGTTGTTGCCGCCTTGGCTGCGCACGACGATTTGCGCCGATTCCGTGAGCACGTCGATAATCTTACCCTTCCCCTCGTCGCCCCACTGCGCCCCAACTAGAACCGTGTTCGCCATGCGTAAAATAAAGGAAGTGCGTAGCGTGCCGGTTTAGCGCGAGAAAGCAAGGACAAGAAGTTTGCGACCGAACCTGTAGATAATTAAAACTCTAACTACTCACTAAGTAACTGCTATTGAGTCACTGTATATTCCATCTAAATAGCACTGCTAAATAGTTAAATAACGACACTGCCAGATTGAATGTAATAGCACTGCAAATTAGTTGATTTGCCGTGCTGCGCTGCCCGAAGCGTTCTCGTGCCGCTGATTTGGACAGTGTTTTACGTGTGCGGCATTTCCACAGTGCAACGCACGGTTTCCGTCGCTAAAATCCAAATAATGCCAAAATTTTCCTACCACGCCCGCACCGCGGAGGGCCGCACGTTGGCGGGCACCATGGATTCAGCGGACCGCACCGATGTTCTGAGATCGCTCGAACGCCAAGGCTGTTTCCCCCTGAGAGTCGAACTCGCCGGGGAAGTTCCCACCAAGAGCGACCCGCGAACCGCGCAGCCCGCGCGCGAACGGCCGGCCGCGGCTGCGCGCAGCTCTGCGCTCGCAGCCACGGAATCGGCGGAACCGGCCGCTATCGGGGAAAGCCGCCTGCGGCTAACCCATTCCCAGCGCCTGATGTTCACGGAACAACTCGCCTACCTGCTGTCCGTCGGGATGACGCTGGACGAATCCCTCGGCGTGCTCGCACGCCGATTGAAGCAGCCGACCTTGCAAACACTCACCCGCTCCCTGCACAACGCGCTGATCGACGGCCGCAGTTTTTCGCAGGCGCTGCGCGAGCATCCGCGCGTTTTCTCGCCCCTCTATGCCAATCTCGTGCAGGCTGGCGAGGCCAGCGGCTCCCTGCCCTCGGTGCTGACCCGTTTGGTGGAGCACTTGTCCGAGATGAAAGCGTTGCGGGATCGCGTGCAGCAGGCGCTGATTTACCCAGCGATCCTGAGCCTTGTCGGCATCGCGCTGGTCGTGGTTTTCGTCACCGTCATGGTCCCGCAGATCACCACATTGCTCGGACGCACCGCCCCCGGCGCCGTGTTGCCGCTGCCCACGCGGATGCTGCTTTCCGCCCACGAGGCGGTCGTTCATTACTGGTGGGCCGGCGCGGCGGCCATCGCCTTGTTCGCTGCCGGCTTCAAGGCCCTCACCAGCCAGCCCGCTGGCCGTCTCTGGTGGGACCGCGTCAAGTTGTCCATCCCTGGATTTGGCCAGGTGCTCTCCTACCGTTTTTACGCGCAGTTCGCACGGACGCTGGCCACGCTCCTGGTCAACGGCGTGCCGCTCCTGCGCGCCATGGAGCTGTTGGAAAACATCGCGGGAAATCGCTTCGTGCAATCCCGGATGGCCGAGGCACGCGCGGCGTTGGTCGAAGGCGCCACGCTCTCCAGCGGGCTCGGCCGTCAAAAGCTTTTTCCCGAGTTGTATTTGGACATGGTGGCCGTCGGAGAGCAATCCGGCCGCTTCGGCGAGACGATGGGGATGGTGGCGTCGGTGTATGAGCGGGAGCTGGATCGCCGCGTGCGCATCGCCTCGGCGATCATTCCGCCCGTGATCATCGTCATCATTGCGATCCTCGTCGGCGCGGTGGTGTTTGGCATCTTGAGCGCGCTGTTCAGCTTGACCTCGAACATGCGCGCCGGCGCCGGTTAAGGCGATCGGAGGGAGGCGCGACTCGGTCTTTCATCCCAGGTGTGGGATCAAAAATTGCGCGGCATTTTCTACCGGGTCCGGCGGACCTTCTTCGCATGCTTGGAGTGCGACTCATTTGAGCAAACCTCGGCCGGGGGGCGCACGACGTCTGATGCCAGCAGGGGAAGGCTGCAACCGATGACCATGTTTTGCGCTGCGCCTTTGCCGGTCGGCATCTTCGACTGGTTGTTGTCGGCTCGTCGGCTCGTGAACTCCCAGCAGGCCCTTGTCCGCAGCGGGCGATTATCGACTTGAATGTCATGCCTCCGCCCTTACGCTAGCCGCCGCAGTGCCCAGCCCAGAATCAGGAGGGTCCAAAATTTCAAACGGACCGTTGTAACCGTGGGGAAAACGACAACGTCAGCCATCCGCAGAACGCTCATTTCGTTACCGCGCGAAATTGGCAAAGTGTCCGGCTTGGTAGGCTGGCTGTGCCTGACTTTTGCGAACGGCGCTTTGTCCCAGTCCGCCGAGTTGCGTCCTGCGGAGGGCAGCCGCTCGGCTTGGCTGGACCTGCGGCCGGGCAGTGCAAACGCCGCGCCGCAGTCGGTGCCCTCATGGATCGAGGCGTTGGAATTCGGTCAAACGCAGAGCGGCGCAATGCCGGCGGCGGAAGGTGGCCGCGATTCCGGCGGCCGGACGGCGACCGACGGCGGTTCGGCTGCCGGTGCGGCATCATCGTTTGCCGTCTTCCGCATTCGAGTCCAGCGG
>CAXTRS010000177.1:7188-9692 GCA_964246635.1 uncultured Chthoniobacterales bacterium
AACGCCGGGCGACTTGCAATTGCGTTTGTTCTTCGACGACGATGCCTCCGGCGCGCGCCCGAGCGTTTCCGCTTGGGACGAGCTGGGCAACGCCCGCTGGCGCGGAGCGGCTCCGCTGGGCGAAGGCTTGGGACTGGCCAGTTCACAAAGCGTCACGGTGCCGATGACTGGCGTGAACTATCTGGAGATCACGGTGCCGGGCGACGGGCGGGGCTTGCGCGGAGCGTTTCTGTCCTGGTTGGAAACGCGCAAGGTTCAACGAGTCATCGATTCCGCGCCACAGCGCGCGGGCGTATTGCGCGACACGTTTGCGACTGCCGCGCCGCTTCCTCCTCGCGAGGGGGATGAATATCGATTCGGAGTCGTCACCGCCCTGCTGCAACGCGATCCGGTCCGGCTCGGTGGCGTGGCGCCTATCCAGTCGGGCGGCCGGCCGCTGCCGCGCTCGGTGGAAATCGAGTTTGAGCTCGAGCGTCCGCCGTTGGTGGCGTTGCTCAATTTCGAGGTGCTCAATGCCACGGGCGGCGCGGCGCCGAAGATTTCCATCAACGGCCGCGACCTCGGTCGCGCCGAAACCGCGCTGCCCGACCTCGCCGACCCCGGCTTTCGCGGCCAGGCTCGCGAAGGTGGCCCGGAACTGGCTTGGCAATACACCGGCTGGATGCGCGCGCAAAAACTGGTGCCGGCATCCGCGCTCGGCCTGGGCATGAACAAGCTGCTGATCAGCTTGTCTGAAGAAAGTGATCCCGCGGCCGTGCGTTCGGTCGAAATTCAGCTAAAGTATTACTGGGAAAAGTTTGATTACACGCTCACTCCCCGCTCGCCATGAAAACGTATCCTCACTCTCGCATCGCCACTTCCAGGAATTGTCCAAACCCGTTGCCTGCGCGACGGACTCACCTGCGGGCCGGCCAGGCTGCCTTCACGCTCCTGGAAATCATGCTGGTGGTCATCATCATCTCGCTGCTGCTTGGTGCCGCAGTGAGATTCATGAGCGGTAACGTCGATGTGGCGAGACAAGTCGTGATGAGAGGCGACATCCAAAATATCGGCTCCCAGTTGCGGCTCTACGAGGCGCTCTCCGGCTCGCTTCCGTCAACCGAACAGGGCCTGATGGCGCTGGTGAACCAGCCCCAGTCCGAACCGAAGCCGGCCCGCTGGCAGCGCCTGCTGGACCAAGTGCCGAAAGACCCGTGGCAGCAGGATTACATTTACGTCTATCCGGGCAAGCACAACCCGCAGTCCTACGATCTGTTCTCGAAGGGCGCCGATCATATCGCGGATACCGCGGATGATTTCGGCAATTGGAATCAGTAGTAACAGGTAGCCGGTCGCTCCGGGCTTCGCGCAGGATGCCAGAGGCCAACGACCGGCCCGCAAGGCGGGCGCGCTACAAATCTTCCTCGTCCGGCTGACTTCCCGGCAGAGCCGGCTGGGGCCGCAGGCTGCTCGGTGCGCCGGGCGGGCGGAAAACGCGGCCTTGGGGCGGCGTCGTTTGCGGAGCGGCGGGGATGGGCGCGGTGCGCATGCCGGCACGTTGCGGCGCCAGATCGTCCAGTTGCGCTCGCCCCGGCACGTTCATCGCTGGCGGCGGTGGCGGCGGCTGGAGTCCCTGCTCGGCACCAGGGTTGAAGGGGGTTATCTGGGCCGGCGTCGGCATGCCGGGCCGATTGGCTGGCATGGGCGGCGGGACGTTGAGACCCGCGCCAGGGAATTTTCCCATCATCGCAGCTCCCCCGCCCCCGGTTCCCTGCGCGTTGAGGGCGCTGGGATCAAACGTAAAAACCGCGAAAACCCCGCTGCGATTGAGCGTGATGCGCGTTTGCTCGGGCTTGTCGCTCCATTGAACGCCGGCGATGGCGATGCTCTCCGGGTTTTCCTGCCCGGTCGTGATGATCACGCGGTCATTGCCCTTGCCCTCCCCCGCTTTTCGCTTCGCCAGCGTGACCCGGTATTGCCCCGCTCCGAGATCGGTTGCGGTGCTGAGCAGCCACGCCTCGGCCCAGCTAGGCTGCGGTGGCGGCGGCGGCTGCGCGACTGGCGCGGGCGCGGCGGTAGGCGGCGCAAAGGGCGACACCGCGGCGAGCACATCGTAGCGGTTTGCCGGCACCGGTTTGGGTAATGCCGGGTCATTCGTGCCGCTGGCAGCCCTAGCCGCGCTTCCGCCAGCGAGAAGGAGGCAGAGCACGCCGACAAAGGCGCCGCGCAGGATTGAAAAATAAACGCCGCGTGCAATCATCGGGCCGGGAATGCGTGCCGCCAGCATAACTCAACTTCCCGCTGGCGCATACCATTTGGCGATGCGCAATTCCGCGCGCATGCGCTGGGGGTCCGCGGGATCGCTCCGCAGCGTGGCGACTTCCGGCACCAGGAAGGCTTCCGGCTCGGCTTGGAGCGCGGCGAGGAATTGCACCATTGCTTTCCAATCGCTCTTCGCCAGCACGCTCACGGCCACCGCCTGGCGAAAAGCCGCCGCGCCGCCCGCGCCCTGCGCCTCGCCCGGC
>CAXTRS010000178.1:0-7385 GCA_964246635.1 uncultured Chthoniobacterales bacterium
CGCGGAAGAGCGGCGGGCCGGCGAGGCGGAGCGCGCGGCCGAACTGCTCGGTGCGACCCTGCTGCTGGCCGATCTCGAGGACACCCGGATCCCGGAGGGCAATCCAACGATCTCACTGATCGAGCAGGCCGTCGCCGAGCACCGGCCGGAGCTGCTCGTCGCCATCGATTGCGGCACGTCGTCGGCGCGCGAGATCAACGGCTTGCAGGCCGCCGGCGTGGACGTGCTCGTCTTCGATCATCACGAACCGCCGCAAGCGGGCGGCGGCGAGCTGCCGGCGTGCGTGGCGTTGGTGAACCCAAAACTGGGCGATGACTTCGGCTACCTGTGCAGCGCCGGCCTCGTTTTCAAAGCCTGCCACGCGCTGCTTAAGCAACGACCCTTGCCAGGGTTCGACCTCAAAGGTTTCCTCGACCTCGCCGCGCTCGGCACCGTCGCCGACATCGTGCCGCTGGTGCGCGAAAACCGCATCCTCGTCCGGCGCGGCTTGCGCACGCTGGCGGCCTCGCGCTGGCCGGGCGTGCGCGCGCTCATCGCCGTCGCCGGCGCGAAGCCGCCGTTCGTTCCCGCCGACATCGGCTACAAGCTCGGCCCGCGCCTAAACGCCGCCGGCCGGCTCGGCACCGCGCAGGCCGCGCTTGCGTTGCTGCTCACCGACGATGACGAAACCGCGCGCGTGCTCGCCGCCGGGCTCGACGCGCAAAATCGCGAGCGCCAGGAAGTCGAACACCGCACGCTGCTCGAAGCGCAGGCGATGGTCCGCGCGCTCGACGGCTTTCCCCGCGACCCCGCCGCGATCGTCGTCGGCGCGCGCGGCTGGCATCCCGGCGTGGTCGGCAGCGTCGCCAGCCGGCTCATGCGCTCGCACCACCGACCCGCGCTGGTCGTGGGCTTCGACGACACCGGCCTGGGCAAAGGCAGCGGACGCTCCATCGAGGGCCTCTCGCTCGTGCGCGCGCTCGCCGAGTGCGCCCACCTGCTCGACAAACATGGCGGCCACGAAATGGCCGCCGGCCTATCGATTCAAGAACCGGCCTTCGCCGAATTTCAGCGATGCTTCCGCGAGGTCGCGCGCGGCCTGCTCACCGACGAGCAACTCCAGCCGCGCCTGCGCCTCGACGCCGAGATATCGCTCGACGATCTCGACGCCGATTTCCTCTCGTCGCACGAACTCCTCCAGCCCTTTGGCACCGGCAACGCGCGCCCGGTTTTCCTCGCGCGCAATGTCGTCCCGCTCGGCACGCCGCGGGTGTTGAAAGAAAAACATCTCAAGCTCAACCTGCGTCACGGCGAGAACGCCTCGGCCAACGGCCAGCAGCGCCAGTGGCGCCCCGCAACCTCGGCGATTTTTTTCAATTGCACGACCGCCGGCCTGCCGACCCCGCCGTGGGACATTGCCTTCCAGATCGAGCCGAACGAATTCCGCGGCGAGACCACGCTCCAGGCGCAAATCCAGGCGCTGCGAGCGGCGGAGCACAGCCATTGAAACAGCTCACCGCTCCTCGACAAGGACGCGCTGTCACATAAAATACCGCCGGTATGGCATCGACGCTCCAGTTTCTCATCAATGCCGCCGGCGAAAAAACTGCCGTGGTGCTGCCGCTCGAGCAATATGAGGAGTTGGTAAAAAATTCGCACGCCGCGGCGGGGATGCCCTCAGACAAGGCGACCTCGGATATGGCTCCTGCCGGCTCCGTGGAAGAGTTAGACGAAGCCTATCGCCAAATGGCGGCCGACGAGGAAAGAGAACGGGAAGCCAACGCGTGGTCGGAGGGGTTGATCGGAGACGTCGCCGATGAACCGCGGTGACGTTTGGTGGGTGAATTTCGATCCGTCGATCGGCGGCGAAATTCAGAAGCCACGGCCGGCGATCCTCGTGAGCAATGATCGGGTCAATCGGCATCTCAACCGCGTGCAAGTCGTGCCCATGACCTCGAACGTTGCGCGCTGCTATCCTGGCGAGGTTTTCATTACCTTGAACGGCCATCGCCGCAAAGCGATGGCGGACCAAATCGCCACGGTGTCCGAGCAGCGAAGCGGACGACTTGAGGGCCGGATTTCCGACGCCGATCTGAAAAGGGTCGAGGGCGCAATCCTCACGCAACTCGGAATCGCTTGAACGATGGAAGCCCCGCCCAGCCCCCTCACGCTCGACCAGCCGCTGCTCGACGTGCCGGGCTTCGGGCCGGCGCGGGCGAAGGGGTGCGAGCGGCTGGGGCTGCGGACGGTCGGGGATTTGTTGAATCATTTTCCGCGGCGCTACGAGGATCGGCGGCAGTTCGAGAATTTTCCGACCCAGCCGGGAGACAGGCCGGTGTGCGTTTGCGGCGTCGTGGTCGGCACGACAACCAAGCGGCTGGCGGGGCGGAAGACGTTGTTTGAAGCAACGATTCAGGAGCCGAGCGGGCACGCGCTGGCGGCGCGGCTGACGGTGCGCTGGTTCAATTTGTTTTACGTGCAAAAGGTCGTCGCGCACGGGCAGCGGCTCGTGGTTTACGGCAAGCCGAAACAACGAGGCAAAGACATCGTCATCGATCACCCCGAGTTCGAGATTTTGGAGCCGGATGCGGATGAGGAGGAAAAGCTCGTTCATCTGCGGCGCATCACGCCGATCTATGGGACGACGGAAGGGCTGAGCCAGCGCGTGTTGCGGCGATTGATTTATGAGACCCTGCGGCGGGTCGAATTGGAAAAACTAGACACACCGCTGCCGAAAGATCTCGACCCGTGGCCGCGCAGCGTCGCGTTGCAGTGGATTCATTTTCCTGAAAACGAAAAAGATCTGCAGGAAGCGCGGCGGCACTTGGTGCTGACGGAGTTTTTCGCCATGCAACTCGTCATCGCCGCGCGGCGCGCGGAGTCGGCCGCAAAGCTCGGCGAAAACCACGCCGGCCGTGGCGCGCTGCTGGAAAAATTTCTCGCCTCCCTCCCCTTCCCACCGACCGGCGCGCAACGTCGCGCCATCGCAGAAATCCGCGCCGATCTGCGCGCGCCGCGGCCGATGAACCGCCTGCTCCAAGGCGATGTCGGCGCGGGCAAAACGCTCGTCGCCATCGCGGCGATGCTGCTCTGCGTCGAAGCTGGGTTTCAGGCCGCGCTGATGGCGCCGACGCAGATTCTTGCCGAACAGCACTTTCTCGTGTTTCGCCGCTGGCTGGAGCCGCTCGGCGTGCGGCTGGCGTTGCGCACCGGCTCGCGCAAAGAAGAAGTCATCGGCGGCGATTTCGCGGATTATTTTCGCGGCGCCGCGCCGCAGATTTACGTCGGCACGCACGCGCTGCTCTACGACAAAGCGCCCCCGCCCAGGCTCGGGTTGGCGGTCGTCGATGAGCAGCACAAATTCGGCGTGCTCCAGCGCGCCGCGCTGGCGGAGAGCGGCGGCCAGCGCGCGGTGCCAGACGTGCTCGTGATGACCGCCACGCCGATCCCGCGCACGCTCGCCATCACGGTCTATGGCGACCTCGACGTTTCCGTGCTCGACGAGCTGCCGGCCGGCCGCGGCAAGATCGTCACCGCCGTGCGGCCGGACGCGAAGTTGCCGGAGGCGACGAAGTTTTTGCGCGAGCAACTCGCCGCCGGCCGGCAGGTCTATATCGTCTATCCGCTCATCGAGGAGAGCGAAAAACTCGGCCCGGCGACGAAGGCGGCGACGATCGCTTTCGAGCATTGGCAGGGCGCGCTCTCGCCGCACCGTTGTGCGCTCCTGCACGGCCGGCTCGCGCCGGATGAGAAGGACACGATCATGCGCGGGTTTCGCGACGGCGAGATCCACGCGCTCGTTTCCACGACGGTGATCGAAGTCGGCATCGACGTGAAAAATGCGAGCCTGATGCTGATCGAAAACGCCGAGCGCTTCGGCCTCGCGCAACTCCATCAACTCCGCGGACGCATCGGCCGCGGCGAGCACAAATCGTATTGCCTGCTGATGACCGGCGAGGACGCGACGCCGGAAAATCTGGCAAAACTGCGTGTGCTCGAAGAGTCGAGCGACGGCTTCAAAATCGCCGAGGCCGACCTCCGCCTGCGCGGCCCCGGCGACATGCTCGGCACCGCGCAGAGCGGACTCCCGCCGCTGAAGCTCGGGAACCTGATCGACGACGCCGAGCTGATGAAAATCGCCCGCGCCGCCGCGCGCGAACTCTTCGAGCGCGACCCCGCGCTCGACGCGCGGGAGAATCAACGTTTCCGCCGTTACCTTGTCGAAAGCCGCAAATTGCTCCTGGCGCAGGTGAGCTAAAGACGAGTTGCGGGTTGCGAGTTGCGAGTTGCGAGTTGCGGGCTAACAGAAAGCTCTGGCTATTTCCACCTTGCCCGCCGTTCGCACAACGAATTGCCTGACATCGGCTCAGCAATCTTTTTTCTCCGCAACCCGCAACCCGCAACTCGCAACCCGCCTCTCATGAAACGTTTTCTCCAACTTTTCCTTTTCCTCCTCTGCCTCGCGGCTGGATTGACCGGCCTGCACGTCTGGCAAACCCTCCGCACCGGCGGCACGGTGCAACTCGGCTTGCGCGAAAGCCCGTTCCGCGGCGCCGGCGGCAGCGGCACTTACACCGTGGCGCAGGCGCCGGCGATCGATTTCAAAAGCGTGGACGCGCTCGCCGCCATGAGCCGCCAGCGCATCGCGCTCGCCAAGGCGGTGGTGCCCTCGGTGGTCAGCATCACGACAACGAAGAGCATGTCGCAGCAGCAGCGGCGCATGCTGAACGATCCGCGCTTTCGCTTTTTCTTCGGCGGTCCGCGTGGCGGCCCCGGCGGCGGGGGCGGTGGCGCCGGCGACGAGAGCGTCACGCAGAAGGCGCTCGGCTCGGGCGTGATTGTTTCAAAAGAGGGTCACATCGTGACGAACAACCATGTCGTCGAAGGCATGGACCAGATCGAGATCGAGCTCTCCGACGGGCGGCGTGAAAAGGCGAAGATCATCGGCACCGATCCGCCCACCGACCTCGCGGTTCTGAAGATCGACACGAAGGACCTGCAGCCGATCGCGTTCGGCGATTCCGACAAAGTCGAAGTCGGCGAAACCGTCATGGCCGTCGGCAATCCCTACGGGCTCGAGGAGACGGTGACGCAAGGCATCATCTCGGCGAAAGGCCGCAGCATCGGCGCGGAATCGCTCAACGAATTTTTCCAAACCGACGCCGCCATCAATCCCGGCAACAGCGGCGGCGCGCTCATCAACGTGGGCGGCGAGCTCATCGGGATTAACTCCGCCATTTTCAGCGAGAGCGGCGGCTTCCAAGGCGTCGGCTTTGCGATTCCCTCGAACGTTGCCCGGCGTGTGATGGACGGCTTGGTCAAAAGCGGGCGGGTCATTCGCGGGTATCTTGGCGTGAGCCTGCGCGCGATGCCGCTCAGCGCGGCGGCCGCACGCCAGCGGAATCTGCCCAGCGAGCAGGGCGCGCTCATCGAAAGCGTCGCGAGCGGTTCGCCGGCAGACAAAGCCGGGCTGAAGGCCGGCGATATGATCCAGAAGTTCAACGGCAAAGGCATCAAGAGCATCACCGACCTGCGCCGCGCGGTCGCCGACGTGCCGGTGAACACTTCCGTGCCCGTCGAGCTGGTGCGCGACGGCAAGTCGTCCACGGTCAACGCGCAGATCGTCGAACAGCCGCGCAACCTCGCCGCGGCCTTCCCGCGTCCGGGTCAGCCGGGCGGCGGCGGCAGTGGCAACAATGCGATTCCTGGTGGCGACAACACGGCCACCGGCGCCGGCGTGCTGGCAGGCGTCGAGGTCACCGATCTCACGCCGGCGCTGACCCAGCGCCTCGCCTTGCCCAACAGTGTCGCGGGTGCCGTCGTCACCCGCGTGGCCAAGGATTCGCCTGCGGTGGAAGAGTTGCAGCCCGGCGACGTGATTGAGTCCATCAACCGGCAGGACGTCGGTTCCGCCGCCGATTTCCGGGGAGCTGCCGGCGCATTGGAAGCCGGGCGCAGGGCGGTCGTGTCAGTCATCCGCGAGCGGAAGCGCACGTTTGTGGTTATCAATCCGTAAGCGCTCGGCGACCCTCTGCGACGTCAATTCTGCCTTCCTTTGTCATCCTGAGCGGAGCGAGGCAGGAGCGCAGTCGAAGGACTTCTGACTGACAAAGCCGTTTGGACGCCGATGGCGCAGACGGCGTCCAAGCACAAGTCAGCCAGAGGTCCTTCGACAAGCTCAGGATGACAGAAGGAGAAGGAAACGATGCCGCTGGAAAACCGCGGCCGCCCCAGCCGCATTGGTTGATTTCAGCGGATTTTCCTGCCCGCTGCAATTCGCGCTCACCCGGTGGCTTACAGCCGCTCGCGTAGCCTCGCACGAAAGGAGGGTAATATGTCCCTCATCCTCATCATTCTGCTCGTTCTCTTGCTCGTCGGCGCGCTTCCGTCCTGGGGTTACAGTCGCGGTTGGGGCTACTTCCCGAGCGGCGGCTTGGGATTGCTCTTGCTGATTCTCATCATTCTTGCCCTGACTGGCAGAATCTGAGGACGAAAGGCAGCGAGAGAGAAAACACAAAGGCGGGGGCACGGCCCACCCCCCCCCGCGCCCGCCCTGTTTTCTTTTCTGCACATCGCGCACCGCGGGCGGACCCACTCAACGCGCGGCGCTTTGCTGCTCCTCGCTACTTCTTGCCGTCGCCGTTCAAGGCTTCGAGCACGGCAGCCTCGATTTCGAGATACACCGACTCGTCGCGCTTGAGCGCTTCCTTCGCGGCGTCGCGACCCTGGGCAAACTGATTGCCCTTGTAGGAAATCCACGAGCCGCGTTTTTCCATCACGCCCTTTTCGATGGCGAGATCGAGCAACGCGCCGGTGGACGAGATGCCTTCGTTATACATGATGTCGAACTCGGCCTCGGTGAACGGCGGCGCGACTTTGTTCTTCACGATTTTCACCTTCGTGCGGTTGCCCGTGACGGTGCCGTCGGTCTGCTTGATCGCGCCGATGCGGCGGATGTCCACGCGCACCGAGGCGTAGAACTTCAGCGCCTTGCCGCCGGGGGTCGTTTCCGGGTTGCCGAACATCACGCCGATCTTCTCGCGGATCTGGTTCGTGAAAATCACGGTCGTTTTGGCTTTGGAAATCAGCGCGGTGAGCTTGCGCAGCGCGGCGCTCATCAGGCGCGCCTGCGTGCCGACCGTGGTGTCGCCGATTTCGCCTTCGAGCTCGGCGCGAGTGACGAGCGCGGCGACGGAGTCAATGACGATGACGTCGAGCGCGTTTGAGCGCACCAGGGTCTCGCAGATCCGCAGCGCTTCCTCACCCGAGCTCGGCTGGGAAACGAGGAGGTCGTCCACGTTCACGCCGAGCCGGCGCGCGTAGGTCGGGTCGAGCGCGTGCTCGACGTCGATGAAGGCCGCCAGCCCGCCGCGCTTTTGCGCCTGCGCGACGACCCTGAGCGTCAC
>CAXTRS010000178.1:7395-7767 GCA_964246635.1 uncultured Chthoniobacterales bacterium
GACCTCGACGATGCGCCCGCGCGGAAAGCCGCCGACGCGCAGCGCGCGGTCGATGAGGATGTTGCCAGTCGGGATCACCTCGATCGCCATGGCCGTGCGCTCGCCCAGGCGCATGATCGCCCCCTCGCCGTAATCCTTGGCGATTTGCTGGATCGCGAGGTCGAGTTCCTTGTTCGTTTTCCCGCTCGGAAGTTTCACGTCCGTGGAGAGTTTTTCGTCGGTGGTTTTCGTTGCCATAGGGAGTTCAAAAGTGCCGCTTTGCCGCGGCCCGCAAACGTAGCAGAAACGGGCGGTTCGGCGAGGAAAAACGAGGCAATTTTTTCATTATTTTTCTGTTCTTTTGAACACTGGGGCAAAACAAAAGAAAGGCCC
>CAXTRS010000178.1:7803-9657 GCA_964246635.1 uncultured Chthoniobacterales bacterium
AATATTACGCCCGCGCCCCCGTGCGGTGGGCGGGCCAGAATTGGGTCGCCAGTTTCGGCGCTCGACGCGAGCCGCTTAATTCAGCCCGCTGACTTCGATGCGGCGCGGCTTGGCGGCCTCCGCTTTGGGCAAGGCGAGCGTGAGCACGCCCTGCTCGAGCCGGGCCGAGATGCGGGTCGTGTCGATGCTCGGGTCCACCTCGAAGACGCGGCGGAAGTCCGCCATGCGCGATTCGCGATAGACCAGTTCGGCCTCCGTCTGGAAGGGCTGGCGCCGGCCGACAATGGTCAGCTCGCCGTTCTCGACAGTGACTTCGAGCCCGGCGCGGTTGACGCCCGGCAGTTCGACTTGGAGTTCGTAGCCCTCGGTGTTCTCGACGATGTGCGTGCGCGGGCGCAGGAACGTCGCGTTGGCGCCGCGGCGCGCCGGCGGTTGCGCCTGGCCGTTCTCCTGACCGTGGCCGTTCGTGACGACTCCGGAGTTTTCCGTGGCAGTAGGATTGGTGGTTTCCATGTGCATGTTTGGGTTGGAGGTTTGAAATGTTATTCTGAGATAAGGAGAGCGCCGGTTACTTCACGCTCACTTCGATCTGCCGCGGCTTGGCCTCTTCGGCCTTCGGCAGCGTGACCATCAGGATGCCGTCCTCATAGGAGGCGGCGACGCGGCTGGCGTCCACGCGCACCGGCAGGGTGAAGGAACGCTCGAACTTGCCGAAGAAGCGTTCGCTGCGCAGCGCGCCCTTTTCGTCGTGCTGCTTTTCCTGGCGACGCTCGCCGCTGAGGGTAAGCACGTCTTCGTGCAGGGAAACGTGGATGTCTTCCTTCTTCATGCCCGGAAGTTCCGCGCGCAGTGTCACGCTGTCTTTGTCGTGATACAGATCGACGGCCGGCATCCAACTGCCGCCGTTGTCGAAGCGCTCGTCGCTTCCACCGAAAAACGGGAACGTGTTGAAGAGCCGATCAACTTCGCTGCTCAAGGAGGAGAGCCGGGAAAACGGTGCGAACACCGCCGGACTCGCAGAGGGAGTTTGATAACGAATGATGTTCATAGGAATAAGTGGTTGGTTTGTTGAGTTGGGTTCAGCTTTGCAGCTTGATGGCAGTGTCTTTAGCTACCGTTATGCCAGGAGAAATCCTTGGTTTGATGTTCAATAAATGCCTTTGATAGAATAACTTACAAAATTGATTAAAGCTTGAGCTAATCGTGGGATGCGTCACCGTGTCACATTTTTGGCCGGGCTTTGCGTCAATTTTATCACCGCGTCATTATGACGCTTTGAGTTGAACTTTAAGGGATACCTATGCCTGCTCGAAGAAGCCATCCTCCACGCCAGACAGAGTCCGACCGGCCGCTGGATGAAGACGTCCCATTCATGCGTCTGGCTCTGCGGGAGGCGCTTCGCGGCTTGGGTCGGACCAGCCCAAACCCGGCGGTGGGCGCGCTCATTGTTTCCCCAAGGAACCGGCGCGTTCTTTCTCGCGGTTGGCACCACGCGGCCGGGCAACCGCATGCCGAGATCGAAGCGTTGCGCGGTTTGAAAAATCCGGGCAGCGCCCGCGGCGCCACCCTCTACGTCACCTTGGAACCATGCTCAACCCACGGACGCACGCCCCCTTGCACAGAAGCGCTCCTACGTGCCGGCTTCGCCCGCGTCGTCGTCGGCACGGTCGATCCGAATCCCGCGCACGCCGGGCGCGGACTCGAGCTCCTCCGCGACGCCGGAATGGAGGTGCGCGTCGGCGTGCTGGAAGAGGAGTGCCGCCACTTGAACCGCGCCTTCAACCAATGGATCACCACCGGCCGGCCGTGGGTGATCGCCAACCCGGTGTCGCGGTTCGTCGTCGACGTCGAGCG
>CAXTRS010000179.1:0-6669 GCA_964246635.1 uncultured Chthoniobacterales bacterium
ATCCGCGCGAGGGTGGGCTCGCCGCCACGCTCGCCAAGGACTGGCGCCGCCTCGCGCTCCTGCGCGTGCTCTCGACCGCGGCCCGCGTCGCGTGGATCGATCTCGAGCTGCGCGCGTTGCTCGCCACCGCTGCCGCCGGCCCCGGTTTTCGTGAGCTCGCCGCCGCCACGCGCGCCCGCGGCGGCCGGGTCATCGCGTCGTTTCACGACTTCCGCGGCACGCCGACAGTGAGCCGCCTGCGCACGCTGGCCGCCCGCGCGCGGAATTCCGGTTGTGTGGATGTTTTCAAAATCGCCACGACCGTCGCGCGCCCCGCCGACCTCGCGCGGCTGCTCACGTTTCTCGACGCCGAAAATTCCGCACCTGCCGCCGCCGGCTCGATGCGGTTCGCCGTGATGGGCATGGGCGGCAACGCACTCGGTCGCGCCTCGCGCGTCGCTTTGGCTGCCGCCGGCAGTGTGCTCAATTATGGATCGCTCGGCGCCGCGACAGCGCCCGGCCAATGGCCCGCTCAGCGTCTGCGCAAAATCCTCGACGAACTATTGTAGCGGCGGTCTGTGACCGCCCGTCGTTCAGCTTGGAGGGCAGTCATAGACTGCCACTACAGCAGCAGTCTCCGGCTGGACCGTGCTCGGGTCACTCGTCCGTCTTCGCGTCGCGCGCGTATCATGGAACGGAAGAAGATTTCGCTCCCGCCTTGGCCAGCGGCCGGTGTTCATTTACCCTCGCTTCCGTCAGTCTGCCCGACACCACCACCCAGTGTCCGATTCCGCTCATTCCGCGTTGCCCGCGCAGGCGCCCATCATGGTGCTGCCGCGGGCGCTGCTCTTTCCGCACGCCTTGCTGCCGCTGCACATCTTCGAGCCTCGCTATCGGGCGATGCTCGCGCACGCGCTGGCGGGCGAGCGGATGTTTTGCATTGCGCTGAAAAAACCGGGCATCGACGAAGCCCGCCGCCCCGACGACTTTTTCGGCGTCGGCGGCCTGGGTCTGGTGCGCGCCTGCGTGGGCAATCCCGACGGCACGAGCAATCTCATTCTCCAAGGTCTCATGCGGGTGCGCTTTACCGACTGCGTGCAGGAAAAGCCCTTTCGCATCGCGCGGCTCGAACCGCTCGCGACCGTGGGCGAAGCCGGCAGCGTGGAGATCGAAGCGCTCGGCGCCAAGGTCATCGAGCTGTGCCGCGAATTCAAAGAACGCGGCATCGAGCTGCCCGCGCCCCTGGAGGCGCACCTGCTCCAGCTCGCGAACGTCGATTTCCTGACCGACCTCGTCGCCGCTCAACCCTTTTTTGTCTCCGATCCGTATGCCCGCCAGCAATTGCTCGAGACCCCCTGCCTGCCGTCGCGTCTGCGGCTGCTCATTCAGCACTTGCACGCGGAGTTGAAGTTATAAGCATAGGCCAACTGGCAACGCGCACCGTTCGTCATGGCAGGGATCCCAAGCTCAGGTTGGCCGAAGGTGCCCTACGTCGGGGTCGGCTGCATCGTTGTGCGTGCGGACGGCCATCTCTTGCTCGTGCGCAATCGCGCCGGGTTTTGGTCCACGCCCGGCGGGCACCTTGATTTCGGCGAAACCCCGCAGGCGTGTGCGGCGCGCGAGACGCTCGAGGAAACCGGCCTCACGGTCACGAACGTCGAATTCGTCGCCGTCACCAACGATGTGCTCCTCGATGCCGGCAAGCATTACGTCACCATTTGGATGCACGCCGAGGCCGATCCCTCCGCGCCGACTCTCCGCGCCGATCCCGACGAGATCGCCGAGCTCGGCTGGTTTGCACCGGACGCGCTGCCGGAGCCGCTGCACCTTTACTTTCAGAACCTCATTGCGGGACGCTGCCTGCCCGCCGCGCCGGGAAATTCGCCCTTCGCATCAAACCCGTGAATGAATCGTGCGTCTTCTGCCAGATCGTGCAGGGCACCGTGCCCGCCAGCGTCGTCTACGGAGACGAATGGACGC
Source organism: uncultured Chthoniobacterales bacterium (assembly GCA_964246635.1). GTDB lineage: Bacteria > Verrucomicrobiota > Verrucomicrobiia > Chthoniobacterales > SZAS-18 > JAFAXH01. The sequence goes on from CAXTRS010000179.1 coordinate 1,960, forward strand.
TGGCTTTCGTGGACCTGCGGCAATTTCATGCCGGCCACACGCTGGTCATTCCCCGCCGGCACCTGGCAGACGTGCGCGACCTGGATGAAGCCACGGGCGCGGCGCTCATGCGGACGGTGGCCAGGGTCGCCACGGCGGTCGGGGAAGCTTTTCCTAATCAGGGTCTCAGCCTCTGGCACTCGATCGGACCTGCGGCCTTCCAGGAAGTTCCTCACTTGCACATCCACATTCATCCCAGGCTGATCGGTGACAACTTTCTGCGGGTCTATCCGGGAGAGCTTCCCACGTCGAAAAAACACGAGCGTGACCAATACGCTGCCAGGCTCCGGACGCACTTGGAAAAGACCGGTTAGCCGCTCGGAGTTGAAACCTCACCTGCTCGAATTCGCGGAAGCCGCGGAGATGCTCAAGAAGATCCAACGCGAAGGGCGGGTCGCCTTCTCGCCACGAGTGCAGCCGCACTGGCTTCGCGTGGTGAAGTGGATCGTGTTTCTGAGCCTCGCCGCCGCGCTGTATCCCACACGCTTCTTCCGGCATTGGACGTTCGGCTTGCCGCTATTGGGCTTGGCGGCGCATTTGTTCTACCGCTGGCAGACCCGCGGCTGGACCCGGCCCTGGGGCGGTTGGGACGACCTCGCTGCCGGCCGATAATTCCTATGCTCGAAATCCGACCCAACTGCGAATGCTGCGACCGCGAGCTGCCGAACGGCGATCCCAACGCGCGCATCTGCACTTTCGAGTGCACGTTCTGCGCGCATTGCGCCGACAAAGTATTCCAAGGCAGGTGTCCCAACTGCGGCGGCGACTTTGCGCCGCGCCCGACCCGGCCGGCGGCGTTGCTCGCGAAGGCGCCGCCCTCCCAACATCGAGTCAATAAATATCATCCCGAGTGCGAAAAGTTCGCACGCACGAAGTAAGGCGATTCGAACCGTCCGGCCTCTTATGACAACGCTTCTTTCCGTCGCCGCCTTTCTCGCCATCGCCGTGGGATTGGCGCACTCCTATCTCGGCGAGCGCTACATCCTCATGCGTCTTCTGCGCCGGCCGGACGCGCTGCCGCGCCTGCGCGGCGGCACGGAATTCACGGCGCGCACGCTGCGTTTCGCCTGGCACCTCACGTCGGTCGCGTGGTGGGGCTTCGCGGCCGTTCTGATATTGTTGGCCAGAGAAGCTGTTTCCATTCGGAGTGTTTCCGCCGCGCTGGCGGCGACGTTTCTCCTCACCGGTGCGGTGACTTTCATCGCGTCGCGAGGGCGGCATCTGGCGTGGATGGTTTTTCTCGTCATCGGCGCCATCTGCCTTTACGCCGCAATCGTCGGCTGAGGCGGCCGCGCATCGTCGCCCACCAAGAAAAGCGTCACGTCTCGACGGCGTCGGCGCGCCGAATTCATGGCGGATTTTCACGACAACGAGAACAACGATGACGCAATGGCTCGACGCGCTGCAATGGCCCGCAATGCTGGTGACGGCGGTCTCCGCCTGGCTCGTCGGCTCGCGCGCCGCGCGCAAGCGTGAGTGGGGCTTCTGGCTTTTCCTGTGCAGCAACGTGCTCTGGATCGCCTGGGGCTGGCACGACGGCGCGTATGCGCTCATCGCGCTGCAAGTCGCCCTCGCGATCATCAACATCCGCGGCGCGGCGAAGAACCAGCCGTCGTCGTAAGCGAGCGGCGGGATCAGCGCGACGCGAACAACCGCGCGTGTTCTTCGAGCAGGTAGCGATCCGTCATGCCGGAAACGTAGTCGCAGACGGCGCGATGGCGGCCGGCGCGCTCGATCCGCGCGGCGCTGGCGCGGCCGAGGTGCGCGTCGGGAGCTTGCAGATAAAGCGTGAACACGTCGGCAAGCTGGGCGCATGCGCGACGGTTCACGCCGGCAACGGTGGGATGGTAATACAAACTGTCGAACAGGAAGCGGCGCAATTCCCGGTTCGCGGAGAGCAGCGCGTCGCTGTAACGGATGAGCGGACGCGGCTGGCGGCGCACGTCGTCCACGCTGTGCACACCAGCAGCCGCCATGGCCGCCGCGCTGCTGGCGACGACATCTTCGACCTGCCGGTCGATGAGCCGGCGCACCGCCGTCGTGCAGCGTTCGCGCGTCGCCATGCCGGGAAAATCGGCGCGCACCTGCGCGTGAATTTCGCGCCACAGCACGCTGCCGGCATCGAGCTGAGCGGCCGTGATGAGATCGGAGTCGAGGCCGTCGTCGATGTCGTGCGAGTTATATGTGATCTCGTCCGCCAGGTTGGCGATCTGGGCTTCCAAAGTCGGGCAGGTGTAGCCGGCGCTCATGCCCGGCGGCGGGTCGTAAAACGTCTGGTGCTTGCGCAAGCCTTCGGTGACTTCAAAGCTCAAATTCAACCCGGCGAAATCGGGATAGCTCGACTCGATTTCCTCGACGATGCGCAGGCTCTGCGCGTTGTGATCGAAGCCGCCGTGGCCTTTCATGAGTCCATCGAGAGTCTGCTCGCCCGGATGCCCGAAGGGCGAGTGGCCGAGGTCGTGCGCGAGCGCGATGGCTTCGGCGAGGTCTTCGTTGAGCGCGAGCGCGCGGGCGATCGTGCGCGACACGCTGGCGACTTCGATGGTGTGCGTCAGCCGGGTGCGCAGGTGGTCGCCGGTGCCGTTGAGAAACACCTGCGTCTTGTATTCCAGCCGTCGAAACGCGCGCGAATGGATGACCCGCGCGCGGTCGCGCTGAAACGCCGTGCGATACGGATGCCCCGCTTCCGGGTGGCGCCGGCCGAGCGACGCCGCGCTGGTCTGCGCGTAGGGCGCGAGAGTGCGCGCTTCCCAAGTTTCGATGTCTTCGCGCGAGCGGCGCATGTTGGAAAATCATCCGCGGATTAACGCGGATTAACGCAGATTATTTTTGCCAGGCAGGCGACGCTGTTTTTCAGAAACAAAAAATCCGTGTTAATCCGCGTTAATCCGCGGATCCTTTTTCCCTTCCGCTTCTGCCTGCATGCGCGCGTCGAGCTCGCGCTGCGCCCGGCGCGCGAGCAGGCGCAGCATCAAGAGATCGTAGATCGCCAGCAGCACGGCGAGCAGGGTGAGAAAGGCGCACAGGAGCCAATACGCGGCGAAAACCCAAAGGTTTCCCCGCAGCGTCTCGAAGCCCACGGTGCCGCCAACCACCGTCAGGCCGAGCGCGGCGGCGATGACGTAGATCATGAGCTGCCGCCGCTGCCGCGCGTCGAAGAGCAAACCGCGCGTGAGGCCTGCGACGCCTGCGAGCGCGGTCTTTCCCTGCTTTTGCGGCGGTGAGGGCGGTTTTTCTGCGGGCATCGTTTTCGGCTGCCAAAGTGGTGTCGATCCGCGGCGCAGGCAAGAACGTGCCGCGACGCGAAGGAGTTGCCGTGAATCGCACGCCGCGCGCTTGCCCGAACGCCGCATCGCACGGACATTGGCGACCTTCTTTTTTTCTAGCTCGCTGCTCCTTTTGATGAACGAAACACTCCCCGGCGCCCGGCGCCTCTCCTCCGCCGCGGCCACGGCTTTTGAAACCTCTATCGGTCTGCAAATTTCCCGCGACCGCCGCACGCGCGGCGAATGGTTATTACTGCTCGTGCTCGCGACGATTCAGTTCACCGTCGCCGTCGATTTCGTCATCATGCTGCCGCTCGGCCCGCAGCTCATGCGCGCCTTTGGCATGGACACCGCGCAGTTCAATTTCGCCGTCGCCGCGTATGCGTTTGCCGCGAGTTTCAGCGGACTCGCTGCCGGTTTTTTCCTGGATCGCTTCGGCCGCAAGCGCGCGCTGCTCGGGCTTTACGCGGGCTTCACGATCGGCACGCTGTTTTGTGCCATGGCGACCACGCACCACGCGCTCGTCGCCGCCCGCGCGCTGGCCGGATTTTTCGGCGGCATCGTCGGCGGCAATGTGCTCGCCATCGTCGGCGACGTCGTGCCCGAGCACCGGCGCGGCGCGGCGGTCGGCATCGTGATGTCGGCGTTTTCGATCTCGCAAATCGTCGGCGTGCCCTTCGGTTTGTTCCTCGCCAACCGGCTCAACTGGCACACGCCGTTTTATGCCCTCGCGGCGCTCAGCGCGCTCATCCTGCTGGTGGCGGCGTGGCAGCTCCCGGCCTTGCGCGGGCACCTCAAGCAGCCGGGCGCGGACGAGACTTCGTGGCAGCGCATGCGCGGCGTCGTTTTTAATTCCAACCACCTCGTCGCGCTCGCGCTCAGCGCCGTGATCACCTTCTCGGGCTACCTCGTCTTCACCGACCTGGCGACGTATCTGGTGAAGAACGTCGGCATCACCGAGCACCAGCTTCCCTGGGTCTATATCGTCGGCGGTTGCTGCACGATTTTTTCGATGAACATCATCGGTCAACTGGCGGATCGCTATGGCAAGCGACGGCTTTACACGATCATGATTTTCTTCGCCGCCGCGGCGCTGCTCGTCGTCACCCACCTGCCGCCAGCGACGCCGCTCGGCATCGCGCTGATTGCGACCACGGCATTCACGGTTTGCATGAGCGGACGCTTCGTGCCGGCGATGGCTTACATCACCGCCAGCGTCGAGTCGCGCCATCGCGGTGGGTTCATGAGCGTGAACTCCTCGGTGGCGAATTTCATGTCCGCGCTCGGCTCCGCGGCCGGCGGCATCCTGATCGTCGAAGTGGCGGCGCCGGGCGGCACGACACGGCTCGTCGGTTATCCGCTGATCGGCTGGATCGCGGCGGCGCTCTCGATCCTGTCGCTCTTG
>CAXTRS010000179.1:6679-9655 GCA_964246635.1 uncultured Chthoniobacterales bacterium
CTCATCTACCGCTTGCGCCAGGTGGAAGTAACGCCGCCGCCCACTGCCACCGACGCCGCCAAACCGCGGCCGGACTCCGTGGAAGCCACGGAGTTGGTGGGGCATTAAGCGGCGGGTCCGCCGCCCTCACGGCGCCAGCACGCGCACCCGATAGAAGAGCTGTGTCTGGCCCGTGGCCGCCGGATCGGTCACCGTGATGTCTGCGCCGGTGCCGACCACGTTGTCGCGCAAGAGCATCCAGCCGTTCGGATCGGCGAGGTTGTCGGAGAACTCCACGCGGTAGAGCCGGCCGTTCACGCTTGGGAAAGCGAATGTCACCGCGCCGGTCGTCGCGTCGCGCGCGAAGGAGGCGAGCCGCAAGACGCTGGCGTTGTCCGCCGGGTCGGTGCCTTCGAGATATTCCTGGAGATTCGTGGCGCCGTCGCCGTCGTCGTCGCGCGCCGCGTCGCCCGGGTCGTTGGGATTCAAGCCGTGCGCGAGTTCGTAGCCGTCGGGAATGCCGTCGCCGTCGCTGTCGATGGGCGCGCTGTTGTAGGCCGAGGAGGAAATCTGCACGCTGTCCACATACCAGCCGGTGCTCGACCCGCCGCTGTCGCAGCCGACGCGCCAGCGGAACTGCACGTCCTGATTCGCCGCGGCCGGCGGCAGATCGATGACCACCGTGTTCGTCGCAGTGATCGAGCCGCTCCACGCTCTGCGGCCGATGAGCGGACTGCCGGTGGCCGAAGAAGTGATGCTCGCCCCGTAGCCGCCCTGCACGAAGGAGCCGCCCGCGGTGACGATGTCGGTAAAGCTGCCCGCCGCGCCGATTTTGATTTCCAGCACGCCGCCGTCGTAGGGCGTTTCAAATGTGAAGCGGTGCTTGAAAGAAAGCTGCTGCCCGCTGCCGAGCGTGATCGTCGGGCTGATCAGGCTGCTGTCGCTCGCCGTGGAAATATCCGCCGCAAACGCGCAGTTGCCAGCGTCGATCACCGGCGTCGCGACGGTCTTCCACGCCGCAGTCGCCCCGCCGCTATTCGCGATCGTCCAGCCCGCCGGCAGTGCCGGCGCGGTGACGCCGTCGAAATTTTCCGAGAACGCCACCGTCGTCGTCGGCGCGCCGATCCGCACGGGGATCGTGACGCTGGCCGACCCGTTGTCGCTCGTCACCGTGAACGGCACCTGCAACACCGTGCCGACCGCCGTGTTCGCCGGCACGCGGTAGGAAAACGTCCGCGACACCGTCGCGCTCGCCGCGATCGTGCCGTAGCTCGCGCTGAAATTCCCCAGCCGCGCCTGCACGTTGCTATCGGTGCCGGTCAGTCGGTTCGTCAGCGGCACGGTGAAGACCAAATCCTCGCCTGGGTCCGCGACGCCGTTGTTGTTGCCGAGCGTATCCGTGAACGTGATCACCCCCGCCGTGCTGCTCGGATAAAACGACTCGACGATCGTGAAATACGTCGTCCCGGTCGTGCTCGCGCCCGCGCCGACGCCGCGCGTCGCAAACGCCGTGCGGATGTCCGGCACGTCCTCGCCGGAGAAGCCTGCGTTGTCCGCCGCGATGATCGAGTCGCGCGCCTGGATGATCGTCGGGCTGGCCACGTCGAGCTTCATCGCGTCCGTCACGATTTGCAGCGCGCGCTGATTGCCCACCGCCCAGCCGAGCCGCGTGATCATCCGCGCCCGCATTTCCAGCAACGCCATGCACCAGAAATGCCCGACGTTGTGCACCTCGTTGGCCGTGATGCCGATCACCGGGCTCGGCGGATACGCGCCGTTGTTCAGCGCGTTGATCTGCGCGAAATCAATCGAGCCGAAGGTCAGCGGATTGTGCGGTTTGCCGTTGGCGCCGACGTTCGTTTTCACCGCGTAAGGAAAGCGCCGGATGCCGTAATAATAGTTGTCCGTAAAGGTCGCGCTGAGCAGATACGTCACATATCCGCCGCTCGGGTAAACGCCGTTCACGTCCTCGTCCGCGCTCGACAAAATCGCCCGCGCATAAAAATCCGACCAGCCCTCGCCCATGCCGCCCGCTTGCTGCGTCGTCAGACCGCTGCCGTTATTGTGCAAGCGGTTGGAAAGCCCGTGCGTCAACTCGTGGAGGAACACCTCGCCGTCCAGCGCGCCGTCGCGCCCCGGCGTCGGCCCCGGGAAAAGATACATCTGCATCCGGCCCGCCGAGCCGTCCGCCGGGGTGGAGAAATTCGCGTTGTTAGTGCCGGAATAATCCTGCACCTCGGCCAGCACGGCGTCGTTGCCGTTGATCGCGTTCGTCGTCCCGCCGCCCGGGTTGCGGTTGAAGTTGCTGGCCTGGAAATTCCGCGCCGCCTCGGTGAAGCCGAGCAGATACAGCCGGTCGTGATACACGTTGGTCCAGTAGAACAGATTCGTCACCGCGCCGTTGCGCGAAGCCGTCGTCGCAGGCTCTTCCGTGCCGCCCGGCGCCGGGTTGAAATCGAAAACGAACGTGCGGTTCGGCGACCCCGTCGCCTGCCCGCCGTTGTCGATGCCGTTCGGCGACACGAGGTCCAGGCCGGCGTTCACGTTGTTGCCCGTCGTCATGTTCCCGCCGTCGGTGATCCAGCCCAGACTGTTGAACGTGTTCGGCGGCTCGTTGCCGATGAGCGTCACCGTCGTGCGGCTGATCGCCGGCGCCTGCGTGCCCTGGCCGGGGAGGACAGGGCTGGGCGAGAGCGGCGCCGGGCTGTCGTTGAGATAGACGCTGTAAGTGGCGGTCTGCGTCTGGTGATCGGTGATGTTTTTGCGCCAAAGCAGACTTCCGTCGGCGGCATCGACGATGACCGTGTAGGCATCGACGGGTTGCCAGAGCGTCATCGTGTAAGCGAGCGTCGCACTGCCCGGCGCCAGCGGGAAATAAAGCAGTTCCGTGCGCACCGGCCGCTCGAACGGCCCCTTGCCGAGCACGGTCGCCAGCCGGCTCTCCGGCCGCCCGCCGAGGTCGAGCTTCGCCGCGTCCAGCGCGACGCCGATCGCCGC
>CAXTRS010000180.1:0-1999 GCA_964246635.1 uncultured Chthoniobacterales bacterium
GGGCGGCTCGGCCGGCCGACCCCCCCGGCTCACGCCGTGGCTAGGGCTCTGCCGCCCCTGCCGGGGCTAACTCAATTGAGCGACGCTCTAAACAACTCGTAAACCAGCCGGGCAAGCGCAGGCAGGCAAACAGGGGTAACACCTGCGGTGGCGGCCATTGCGTCAGCGGCCGGCAGAGATTCTGCGGTGTCAATCATTCTCCCAACTTCCTCAGCAGCCGCCTGGCTGCCTCGCAAGGACTCGAACCTTGACAAAGTGATCCAGAATCACTTGTGCTACCATTACACCACGAGGCACTCGGAAGGCGATGACTATCACAAGAAGGCCGCAGCTCCGCAACGGATTTTTCGCCCTGACCAGAGTCCTCGTCCGTCGCGGCGACAGGCCGCGGCAGAGTCCTTGACAGTCTGCGCCGAATTCGACAAACCCACTCTCCGCTGCCATGAACAAAGCCGAACTGATCGAGGCGGTCCAGAAGCTCTCCGGCAAAGACGCGACGCGCGCAGAATCCACCCTGGTGGTGGGTCGCGTGGTCGAGGCCATCAAGCTGGGACTGCGCCGGGACAAAACCGTCGCGATCGTCGATTTCGGCACGTTCAAGGTGATCGAACGAAAAGCTCGCGCCGGGGTGAATCCGCAGACTGGCGAGAAAATCAAGATCAAGAAGTCGCGGACGGTGAAATTCCTGGTGGGTAAAGACCTGAAGAACCGGATTTGATCCGCGCCCCGCGCTGAGCTGGCCCTTCAGGACGGCGCAGGCGCGCGGGCTGCCCATTTCCATTTCCCATTCCCCTTCCCAAACCGAGACAACCCGTTTCGCGTCAAAGCGAAACGGGTTGTCTTTTTCCTCCGCGACTGGGAGGAAGGATTCGCTGCTTAATTGGTGTCGATTGGCGGCGGATTCGGAGGGAACAGCGGCGGGGTGGTCGGCGGCAATTCCGTGGTGATGGTCGTGGGTGGCGGCCCGAATACGGTGATCTCCGTGATGTCGAGCGGCTCGCCAGCCGAGGCGCTTGCCGGCGCTGGCGTGTCTTTGAAGTCCTTGAAGTCTTTGAAATCCTTGTAGTCTTTGTAGTCGCCGCGCGTGCGGGCACCGCCGCCCGAGCCGTTGCCGGCGTCCGTCGAGCCGCTGTCACCGTTGCCGTTGGCGCGTCCGCCGGTCGCGGTGTAGGCCACCACGAGATAGCGCCCGTTCTGTCCGGCGATGTTCACATTGGCGCGTTGCAGGCCCGTCTGGTCGCCGGTTTTCACCGTGGCGATCGGCTCGCGGTTGCCGGGGAAGTCATTGCTCACAAGCCTCGCCACATCGACCGTGGCGCGCGGCTGGTTGTTCACGCGAAACGCGCCTTCGCGCGCGGTCGGATCGGGGAGCACGTAAAAGTCCATGCGGCCCGGGCCCGCTTTATACGCCAGGCTCAGCCGGCGCAGCGAACGCGAGGAGCCGAGATCAATCACCGCCATCGGGCGCTTGTCGGTCGCCTTGAAGGTGTAACCCGTTTTGAGGTTGCCATCGACCATCGCCTGCGCGGCGTTGAGGTCTTCCCCAGCACTGACCTGAACCACCGTGGCAGGAGCCGAGGTGCCGCCGTAATCCACAAAATCGTAGCCGATGAATTTGCTGCCCGAGAGATACAGCGACCCGGCGCCCTGGCGCACTCCTGCGCGCGCCGCGGTGCGCTTGCCATACAGGCCGAATGTGTCGATGCGCCCAGCGGTGGTGAGCTGGAAATCGAGCTTTACGTAACGCGCTTCCACGCTGCCGAGTTCGCAGTTCACCACGTCTTGTCCGCTAAACTCCTGGCCTTTGACAATCGCGTGCCACTGCGGGCTGTTCGCCGGCAGCTTGGAATTGGACACCGATACGCTCACGCGCCCGGCGGCGGTGAGATTGAGGAAGTTGAACAATTGAACCTGCTCCGCTTTGGGCAGGCTGACGATCAGGGAAGTCGCGCCAGTCTCGAGCGCGTAGCCAAGCGGGTCGTGCTCGCCGAGCAAGGCC
>CAXTRS010000180.1:2009-9617 GCA_964246635.1 uncultured Chthoniobacterales bacterium
GGTGGCGGGCTGCGGCGCGGCGGTCGATTTGCGTTGGGCATCGACCAGAAGCAGGCGCGTGCCGAAATCGGCGCGGGCCAGATTGGCCGGATGATCGGCCGCGGCGACACTGGCTGCGGAGGCCGTGTGGAGCAGCAGCCCGCACAAGCTCAGGCAGCCCAAATGGAGCAGGACTTTACGGTGAACGGGCAAGTGGATTTGCATAAGGATAATCTCGGAGTTCGGCGCGGATTTTAGCAGAAATGAGAAAATGGCAAGAACTATTTTATAAAAAAGAGAATCAACTCGCCGAATTTTGCGGGATTTGTGAGGGAACCCGGCATTATTCAGCAAGTTAGGTGCCGAGGCGGTTTTTAGGTAAAATCGGACTTGGATGACGGCGAATTTGGCGCTGTCGCAGCGTTGAACGACGAAATTCGCATTTTGAGATTCCCATGCGCGCGCTTTTTCGCTTTCCATGTCGGCATGGACAAACAAGCGCTCTGGCAACGTTATCAAGACCTGCGGATTTTTGAGCCTTCCACCGGGATCAGTCTCGACGTCAGCCGGGTGCGATTTGAAGACGGGTTTTTCGATCGGATGGGCGCGGCCGCCGGCCGCGCGTTCGAGGCGATGAGGGCACTCGAAGGCGGCGCGATTGCCAACCCAGACGAGGGGCGCATGGTCGGCCATTATTGGCTGCGCGATGCCAGCCGCGCGCCAGAGGCCGGGATCCGGGCCGCCATTGAGCGCGACCGCGCGGACATTCGCGCGTTCGCGCAGGCGGTGCATGGCGGCGAGGTCAAATCGGCGAGCGGCGAAAATTTCACGCGCGTCATTTCCATTGGCATCGGTGGCTCCGCGCTCGGGCCGGAACTCGTCGCCGACGCGCTCGGCTCGGCGCGCGATCTCATGGCAGTCGATTTCATCGACAACACCGACCCCGACGGCATCGACCGGCTCTTCGCGCACCGGCAGCCGGAGGAATTGCGGCGCACGCTGGTGCTCGTGATTTCAAAATCCGGGGGTACCCCCGAGCCGCGCAACGGCATGCTCGAAGTCAAGGCGCGCTTCGAAGCGCTCGGCATTCCTTTCGCCAAGCAGGCGGTGGCGATCACCGGCGAAGGCAGCCAGCTCGACAACCAGGCAAAGTCTGAAGGCTGGCTGCGGCGTTTCCCCATGTATGATTGGGTCGGCGGGCGCACCTCGGTGATGAGCGCGGTCGGCTTGGTGCCGGCGGCATTGCAAGGCATCGACACCGACGCCTTCCTGGCCGGCGCGGCGGCGATGGATGCCCACACGCGGGTCGGCGACGCGCGAAAGAACGCCGCCATGCAACTCGCGCTCATGTGGCACCACATCGGCGGCGGCAAGGGCGCGAAGGACATGGTGATTCTGCCTTACAAAGATCGCCTCGTCCTGCTGAGCCGCTATCTCCAGCAGCTTGTGATGGAATCGCTCGGCAAGGAGCGCGACCTCGACGGCAACGTCGCCCACCAGGGCATCGCGGTTTACGGCAACAAAGGCTCGACCGATCAGCACGCCTACGTGCAGCAACTGCGCGACGGCGTGCCGAATTTTTTCGCCACGTTCATCGAAGTCCGCCGCGACCGCGCGCGCGCTGGCAGCGACGCGCACGCCTTGCCCAAAGATGTCGATGTCGAGCCGGGCGTCACGAGCGGCGACTACCTGCAAGGGTTTCTGCGCGGCACCCGCACGGCGCTTTACGAAAACGAGCGCGACTCCATTACGATCTCCATCCCCGAGGTGACGCCGCACGCGCTCGGCGCGCTCATCGCGCTCTACGAACGGGCGGTCGGCTTTTACGGGACCTTGGTGAACATCAACGCCTATCACCAACCCGGCGTTGAGGCTGGCAAGAAAGCCGCCGGCAACGTGCTCAAACTCCAGGGCCGCGTGCAGGAGGCGTTGCGCAAGGCCGCGGGCAAGCCGCAAACCGTGCGCGAACTGGCCGACGAGCTCGGCGCCGACGCGGAGGATGTTTATCACCTCCTCGTTCACCTCGCCGCCAACTCGCCGGGCGTGCGCACCCGCGCTGCCGAGCGGCCGGAAGCCGAAGCGTTTTGGCAGGAATAATCCGCGACGCTGCGGCGACTCCGCCGGACTTGCGGGCGAAAGTTTCAACGAACGTCCGCGCGATTTGTCTCCACATGTCCGCGCGGGTCTGTATTATCACGCGACGGTTCTGTCACCATGAGTTCCATCCTCGCCTCAGCTCCTCCCGCGTCGGGCACGCGCGCGTTACCGGCGGTGCCGTGGGAGTGGGTGGACAAATTCATCGGCCAGTTCACGCACGACCTGCGCAATGGTCTCAACGCGCTCGAGCTCCAGCTCACCCTTCTCAGCGAGTTGAATCAAGACGCCACGCTGGCGGAGGACATCGTGGCGATGCGCACCACGCTAAACAACCTCAGCCGCGAGATGCAAGCCGTGCGCACCGCAGCCGGGCCGGTCGCGCCGAATCCCATCCCCTACCCCGCCGGCGACTTGCTGGAAGACTTGCGCGAACGCCAGGAAAAACGCGCGGCTGGCACGTTTCGCTGGGACTTCGCGCCGGAGGTGTCTGCGCTGACTTTGGACATCGACCCGGAGCTCTTGCTGGCGGCGCTCCTGCACTTGCTCGGCAACGCGCTGCGTTTTCGCGAAACCAAGGACTCCGCGTTGACGTTCGCGGCGCGCTTGGCCGACCCCAAAACGGGCGCGGCCTCCCGCGGTCTTTCGCTCGAACTCACCGAAGCCAAGTCCACCGCGCTGCCGACTGATGCACTTGCGGATTGGGGCACCGAACCGTTGCGCACCACGCGGCGCGGCAGCTACGGGTTGGGCTTGTTTCACGCCCGCCGCGTGATCGAAGCGATGGGCGGCACGCTGCGCGCCGCGGTTTCCTCGACAAATTCCCTGCCTTCGCTCGTCACCACGATCTGGCTGCCCGCCGTGCTGAGCGACGGCGCGCCAGCATAAACTTTCCCTGTTTCAAGCATGACCACACCCCTCGCTCAGCGCGTTCTCGTCGTGGACGACGAACGGCCGATTCTGCTGACCCTCGAAGCGTTGCTTGGCCGCCACGGCTACCAGGTGGAAACCGCGCGCACCGCGGCCGAGGGATTAAAAGCCGCGTTTCGCACCGAGAACCGACCCGACCTTGTTCTGCTCGACCTTGGCCTGCCCGACGCCAGCGGACTCGACGTGCTCACGAAGATTAAAAAAGAAGCGCCGAAGATTCACGTCATCGTGCTCACCGCGCAGGACTCGCTCTCCAACGCGATCGACTCGATCAAATTCGGCGCGTTTCATTTCATCTCGAAGCCTTACGCGCCAGAGGAATTGCTCAGCCTGATGAAGCGCGCTTTCGAGCAGCAGGCGCTGGCGGACGAAGCCGCGGCGTTGCGCGAGCAAACCAAAGAGCTCAAGGCGCTCTTGCGCGATGCCGAGGCGCGCGTCGCCGCGACGCACGTTTCGCGCAGCCGGCGCATGGTCGAGATCGAAGACTTCGTCCGACGCATCGCCCCCTCCGAGGCCAACGTGCTCATCACCGGCGAGAGCGGCACCGGCAAGGAAGTCGTCGCCAATCTCATCCATTCCAAAAGCCAGCGCGCGCGCGGGCCCATGGTCAAACTCAACTGCGCCGCGCTGCCGCAGCAGATGATCGAAGGCGAGCTCTTCGGCTACGTGAAAGGAGCCTTCACCGGCGCAGTTAACGATTTCCCCGGCATGATCGCCTCCGCGCACGGCGGCACCCTGTTTCTCGACGAAATCGCCGAGATGCCGGCGAGTCTGCAGACGCGGTTTCTGCGCGTGCTGCAGGAGCGCGAGTTCCGCCCGCTCGGCAGCACGCGGACGCTGAAAGCCGACTTCCGCCTCGTCGCCGCGACCAACCAACCCATCGCGCGCGCCGTGCGCGAGGGCGTGCTGCGTTCCGATCTCTACTACCGGCTCAACACCTTCCAGATCGAGCTGCCGCCGTTGCGCGACCGCTGCGCGTCGTCACAATCGAAATCGCGCCTTTACGCGAACGCCGCGAAGACATCGCGCCGCTCGTCGATTTTTTCATCAGACGTTTCGCCCAGGACGCCGGCCGCGCGCAGCCGCCGCGCATCACCGCGGAAGCGCTCGCGAAGCTGCGCGACTACCCCTGGCCGGGCAACATCCGCGAGCTGCAAAACGCCGTGCAATACTCCTTCGTCCTCGCTGAAGACAACCTCATCACGGAAGAACAGCTCCCACGCGAAATCCTCTTCCCCGTCGAAGCGCACGAGCCGTTGCCAGACGCGCATCGTCCTTGGGCGTCCGCCGCACCGACCGGCTACGGCGCGCACGCCGCCGCGCCGCTCGCCAATAGCGGCGGCAGCGCGCACGTGGAAAGCCTCAACCTCGAAGACCGCGAGCGCCAAGCCATCGTGCGCGCGCTGGCGAAGACGAACGGAAACAAATTGCGCGCGGCCAAAATTCTCGGCATCCACCGGCCCACGCTTTACAACAAGCTCAAGCGGCTGGGCATCGAGGAGCACGTAAAGTTCTGATTTGGGCAAGCCGTGGATGCTCGCGGACAAAGCGCGGGCGTCGGAAAGCAGCAGCCCACGTTTTCACCGCTCTGAAAAAATCCGCGTTTCATCCGCGCCGGTTCGCGGCTTAGGTTTGGTGTCCGATGTTGCACCGCGACAAACTTCTCGCGCACGCCGCGCAGCAGCTCGCCTCCGACGATGGCGGCGGCAACGATGCCCGCAATCCTGACGAGCGGCTGGCAGTTTATCAGCGGTTCCTGAAAATCGAGGACCACCGTTTGCGCCTGGCGCACCGCGCCGGCGCCGGCGGCCTGGAGGGCTGCCGGCAGCGCGCGGATCTGCTCGACGTTTTCCTGCGACACATCTACGAGCGCGCCTCGCGCGGACCCGAGAGCGGATCGCCGCCGCCCTCGCTCGCGCTGCTGGCCACCGGTGGCTACGGCCGCGGCGAGCTCAATCCGTTCAGCGATGTGGACATCCTTTTTCTCCACGGCGCCCCGGGACTCGCCGAGCAGGGCCCGCCGCCGGAGATCGACGAATTTATTAAGCAGATTTTGTATCTGCTCTGGGACGTCGGTTTCAAAGTGGGCCACGCGACGCGCTCCATTGACGGCACGGTCGCGCACGCCAACGCCGACCCGATCTCGAAAACGTCGCTGCTCCAGGCGCGGTTCATTGCGGGCGACCCAGGGTTGGCCGAAGAGTTCCGCCGGCGTTTCGAGACGAGCTGCATCCGCGGCCAGGAGCAGGCCTTCATGCAATGGCGGCGCGACGATCAGCGCTCGCGTTTTGCGAAATACGGCGGCAGCGTTTTCATGCAGGAGCCGAACGTCAAGTTCAGCCCGGGCGGCCTGCGCGACCTGCACAATCTGCTCTGGAGCGCGCGCTTCCTCGCCGGTGGCAGCGAGGCCACGCTCGACGCGCTGGCCGGGCGCAAATTGCTCTCGGACGCCGAGCAGCGGCAGCTCGAGCGCGCCTACGATTTTCTGCTGCGCGTGCGCACCGAATTGCACTACCTCGTCGGCCGGCCGGGTGACGTGCTCACGCTGTTTTTCCAGGGCCAGATCGCGACGAATTTTGGTTATCCGCAAATGACCGTCCCGCGCCGCAGCGAGGCGTTCATGAAGGATTACTATCGGCACGCGCGCAAGCTGCACCACATCACGGAAACCGTCTTCGAGCGCCTCGGCAACGAGCTGGAGCTGGCGGCGTCAATCGAGTCCGGGAGCGGGATTCCGCCCGCACTTCTGGACGACGACGGCACCCAGGAATGGTTCGACGGATTCTTCAGCAAGAACGATCAACTGCACGCCGGCTCACGCGAAATTTTCCACCGCGATCCGGCGCGCTTGCTGCGCGTGTTTTTGCACCTGCAGGAGCGCGAGCTCACGCTCAGCGCGGAGTTGACGCAACTCATCCGCCGGCAAGCGCGGCTGGTGGACCGCACGTTCACGTATGCCAAGGTCGCGCGCGAAATTTTCTTCCGCGTTCTAAACGAACGCGGCCAAGCAGCGAAGACGCTGCGCGCGATGCACGAGCTCGATTTGCTCGGCCGCTACCTGCCGGAATTTGGCGGACTCGATTGCCTGGTGCAGCACGAGTTTGTGCACCGCTACAGCGCCGACGAGCATACCCTCGTTTGTCTCGAAAAATTGGACGCCCTGCTTTCCGATGAAGGCGAAAAGGACGACGAGGAAGCCGAATTTTATCCCGCCAAAAGCGGCTACGTGGCTGGCTACCGGCGGCTCTTCGCCGCGTTCCACGACCCGGCCATCTTATATTTGAGTCTGCTGCTGCACGACACCGGCAAGGCCACCGGCGCGCGGCACCACGCGGAAGCGAGCGCGCTCTTCGCGCAAAAGGTCGCCACGCGCTTGCAGCTCTCGCCGGAGCGCCGGCGCGCGCTGATTCTGCTCGTCGATCATCATCTCACCCTGTCGATGACCGCGCAGACCCGCAATCTCGAAGACCCGGCGACGGTCGGCGAATTCGCCGGCATTGTGAAAAACAAAGAGAACCTCGACGCGCTCATGCTGGTGACGTTTGCCGACGGCCAGGGCACCACCGATCAGGGTTGGAGCGATTGGAAGGAATCGCTCGTCTGGCAACTCTATCACGCCACCGCGCGTTACCTTGCCCAGGGTGAGGCCAGTTATCGCCGCGAGCAGCAGGAGCGCGAAGCGCAGCGCCAAGCCGTGACGACGCGGCTGCCGGAAAGTTTCGCCGAGGAAATCGACGCGCATTTTCACCACATGCCGCCGCGGTATTTCGACACGTTCGACGCCGAGCAGGTGGCCGAGCACCTCGTGCTCTTCCGGCGGTTTTTCGCCAGCCTGTTGCCGCGGCCCGACAATGGCAACGGCCACGCCAACGGAAAAGGCGAGCCGCCGCCCAGCGCGTCCATCCAGCCGGCGATCCGCTGGGTGTCCCGCCCGGATCGGGGTCACACCGAAGTGCTCATCGCCGGTTGGAAACGCCGCGCGCTGCTCACGAAAATCGCCGGCTCGTTTTCCGCCGCCGGGTTGAACATCCTCAGCGCCGACAGTTTCGTGCGCAGCGATTTTTTGGCGTTGGAAATCTTCCGCGTGTGCGACGCGCGCCGCCGCGCCGTGCTGGACCAGCGCGACATCGCCGCGGTCGAGCGTCACCTCGCCGCCGCGCTCGCCGTCGAGCAATACGATTTCGGCCCACTGCTGACCAAGGCGCGTCGCGCGCAGGAGCCGGCGTTTCTGCTCGCCAACAGCGTGGGCCGGCGCACCCGCGCCATCCGCGAAGTCGTGCCGCTGCCGACGCGCATTCTTACGCGCAACGATCCCGCGAGCCGCTTCACGCTGCTCGAAGTGCAAGCCGCCGACCGGCTCGGGCTGCTCTACGATCTGCTCGGCGCGATCAACAAAGTCGGTGTCCACGTCGTGCTCTCGCGCATCGCCACGGACAAGGGAGCGGCGTTCGACAGCTTTTATCTCACCGACCCGGATGGGGGCCGCTTGAACGATCCCGAACAACTCGGCCGCCTGCGCGCCCGCGTGCGCGAGGCGGCGTTGGGGGAGTGACAGTGGAGAGGCGGGTTTGTGCCCCAGCGGGGGGGCGGGGGGGGCGCAAATAT
>CAXTRS010000181.1:0-1348 GCA_964246635.1 uncultured Chthoniobacterales bacterium
AGGCCGTAGAAATCAATGATGTTGGTGGCGAGATAAATGAAAATCGAATTGACCCCGAGCCAGACAAACGGCCGCGCCCATTTGCGCCAGGAGCGGATTTCCATCGTCCAGTAAAACAGCGCGAGCAGCCCGAAGCTGTAGCCGCCCGCGACGAGCACGAACGATGTCGTCCAAAGGTCTTTCACGACGGGATAGCGCGTGCCCCAGGCCGAGCCTGCCGCCAGCAAAATGAGCCCTGTCGCGCCGAACGCGAGCGGCCGCCGGCGGTGCGCGAGCCGGTCGCTGCGCAACGCCATGCCGGCGAGCACGCCGAGCAGCGTGGTGCCAATCGCGGGCAAGGTGCTGAGGAGTCCTTCGGGATCGTGGTCCTCCGCTTCCAGCCGGCCCGGGAGCAGCCGGGCATCCACCCAATCGACAATATTCGAGCCTTTCACATACGACGGCGGACCGTAGCCTGGCACCGGCACAAAATTGAGCAGGAACCAATAGCCGATCAGAATCGCGCAGAACAAGCCCGCGCTCGACCACACGGCGCGTCGCTGACCGCGGAAACCCAGCGCCGCCTGTTCGCTCACGCCACCATCGCGGGGCGTCCGCAGGACGGCGCACAAAAACAGCCCGGCGCCCACGAAACAAAGCGCGATCCGCTGGAGCACACCCATGACTCGCATCTGGCCAAGCCCGTCATGGAAACCGCCGTTGTAGAGAAAGCCGAGCGCGAACAAAATCGCCGCGCGCCCGAGCAATCCTCGCGCGGCGGCAGCCCGGCCTCGCCGCGCGATGACGGCAGGCAACGAAAGGCTGAGCGAGATGCCGACGACGAAAAGAAACAGCGGGAAGATGAGGTCGTAGAACGCGAAGCCGCTCCATTCCTGATGCTCGAGTTGTTGATCGAGCCGCCGCACGAACCGGCCGTTGCTCCAGCCGCGCAAAGCGTGGACGAGCGTGTCCGCGCCGATGATCCAAAACATCGCAAAGCCGCGCAGCGCATCGACGCAGAGCAGACGCTGGGGATTTTGCGTGGGCATCTTTGTCTCAGCGGGTGCGCGTGACGGCGCTGACGTCGGTAGCGGCGAGGAAGGTCTGTCGTCGCTGGTTGCCACCGGAGGAGGCGCAGCAGGGCCAAGGGGCGCACGCACGCAAACGAATACGTGGCTCGCTTCCGTCTGGGTTGCCGGGCGATCCGAGCACCGCAAGCCAACAGAGCGGAATTGATCGAGTGACGCACGGCATCACCCACAAATGAAGCAACTCCAACGGCTGCCTCCCACTGGCGCGTTTGTCTTGTGGGGAGGGGGGGGGGGGCGGCGCCCGCCGGCCCCCCCCCCCCGCGCCCGGGGAGGGGGTG
>CAXTRS010000181.1:1358-1850 GCA_964246635.1 uncultured Chthoniobacterales bacterium
CTGCCCGCGCTCCCCACCAGACGAGCCGATCTGTCAGTCTGAGTTTAATTATTGAACAATGGCCCCAGCGGCGCCTTGCCGTCGCTTTCTTCCCAGCCGCGCGGGCGCGTCGTTTTCAGCCAATCGACGGCGCGATAGGAAAGCTGCTGGCCGAGCGTTTTTGGCGTCTGCACCGGCAGGCCTTTCAGGTTGACGACCTGTTCGTCGGGCTGTGTTTTCGCGGCGCGTTTGGCGCGCGCGTGGAGCTTGGCGGTCGGCTTGAAAGGCTTGTATTTGAGATACAGTTTTTCGACCTTCTCGTCGGTCAGCAACAGCACGCGCGCTTTCGGCGGCACGCAGCGATAATCTTTGTTCAAGATCGTGCCGCCAAAGGTGAACTGCTTCAAAAACGTGCCGCTCGAAAGCTGATACACGACGGTATAAACGGTGTCGCGATTGAAGAGCGCGCAATGGAGCAGGTCGCGATCGACGAACAGTTTCTCCGGCGGCGGG
>CAXTRS010000181.1:1860-9583 GCA_964246635.1 uncultured Chthoniobacterales bacterium
CGCCGTCGCCGTTAACCACGAGCACGCGGTCGAACTCAGAGCACATCGCCAGCGGCTCCGCGCCTTCGACTTTCACGCCGTAGCCGAGGTAGCCGCGCACTTTGTCATATACGATCGGCAGGTTACGCACGGCGTGCGCGCGCACGTCGGTTTCCTCGAAGGTCGTGAGCTTCGTGCGCCGCGCGTATGGCTTGCCGTAGGTCTTGAGCAGGTCCTTCAAGAAGCTGATCGCATAACGGGTCAGTTGTTTGAGGTGGCCTTCGGTTTCCTTCAGTTCGTCGAGCAGATCGGCGATGTCACGCTTGTTCTGGTCGATGTCGAATTGCGAGATGCGTTTGATCGGCAGCGCGAGGAGTTTTTCCACGTCTTCGGCCGTCACGTCGCGGCGCAGCTTCGCGCGGAATTTGTTCACGCCTTTGAGCACCGTTTTCTGCACGGCCTCGGCCGTTTCGCACGTCTCGATTTGCTTGTAGATGCGTTCTTCGATGAAGATTTGCGCCAGCGTGCGGGCGTGGATCGTGGCGAGCAGGTCGTCCCGCTTGAGGGTCAGCTCGGCTTTGAGCGTGGCGACGAGTTGCCGCGTGTTTTCGCGTAGGATTTCGTCCACGTCCAGCTCCACCGGCCGATCGCCGCGAATGACAATCGGGCGCACGGAGATCGACTGTTCGCACTCGGTGAAATGGTAGAGCGCGTTGATCGTTTTCTTCGCGTCTTCGCCGGGCGAGAGCTTGATTTCGATCTCGACGTTTTCCGCAGTGAAGTCGTCGATGGAGCGGACTTTGATTTTCTTTTTCCGCGCCGCTTCTTCGATGCTTGCGATGAGAGAATCGGTCGTCGTGCCGGCGGGCAATTCTTTGATGACGAGCGTGCCGGGCGTGTGCGGCTTCGGCACGATGACGGCGCGCAGCTTCACTTTGCCAAAGCCTTTTTCGTAACCGCTGGCGTCCAGCAAACCGCCGGTCTGGAAGTCGGGCAGAATCGTGAACGGCTCTTTGCGCAGGATGGCGATCTGTGCCTCGATCAACTCGTTGAAATTGTGCGGCAGCAGGCGTGTCGAAAGCCCGACCGCGATGCCATCCGCGCCGAGCATGAGCAGCAGCGGCAGCTTGCACGGCAGCACGACCGGCTCCTTGTTGCGGCCGTCGTAGCTCGGGATGAAACGAGTGAGCTTGTCGTTGAAAAGCTCGTTGCGCGCGAGGTCGGTGAGCCGGCACTCGATATAGCGCGACGCCGCCGCCGGGTCGCCGGTGAAGACGTTGCCGAAGTTGCCCTGGCCTTCGATGACGTAGCGCTTTTGCGCCAGCGCGACGAGCGCGTCACCAATGCTGGCGTCACCGTGTGGGTGATACTGCATCGTGTAGCCGACGATGTTGGCGACTTTGATGAACTTGCCGTCGTCATTCTCGTGGAGCGAGTGCAGGATGCGCCGCTGCACCGGCTTGAGGCCGTCCTCCAGCGCCGGGATCGCGCGGTCGCGGATGACGTAGCTGGCGTAGGAAAGGAAGTTGCGGTCAATCAGCGCGCGCAGGTTCGGGTCGTCCGGCGCGGGGCCGTGCGAAGAGGACGATTCGCCATCGCCGCTGTTGCCATTGCCGCTCTCCAGCATTTCAAACGGCGGCTCTTCCGGCGCAGGAGGCGGCTCAGCGTCGGGCAAGCCGTCGGCGGGCGCAGGGTGGCGCGTCGCGCCGTTGCTCGGCACCGGAGTGGTGCCGCGGCCGTTAGAGAAGTTAAAGCTGCCGCCGATCTGGCCGAGCGGCAGGTCGGGGGAGTCGCCGAAAGAATCGCGTTTTTTCATAACTTCGCGTGATCGCTTATTCCGTGGCAGCGACCGCCGCTTCGTCTGGCTCCACGACGAGCCGGTCCATGATGTAAGAGCGGCGCTCGGGCGTGTTTTTGCCCATGTAAAAATCGAGGATGTGCGGCGCGGCCGGCAGGTTTTCGACCTCGACGCGGCTCAGGCGCATGTCGGGGCCGATGAAGTTTTTGAACTCGCTCGGGTTGATCTCGCCGAGTCCTTTGAAACGCGTGATCTCCGGCCCCGGCAGCGACGCGATGGCGCGCACGCGCTCGCCTTCATCGTAGCAATACACGGTCTTCTTTTTGTTGCGCACGCGGAAGAGGGGCGTTTCCAAAATGTAGAGGTGTCCGCGCGTGATGACCTCCGGGAAAAAGCGCAGGAAAAACGTGACGAGCAAATTGCGGATGTGCAGCCCGTCCACGTCGGCATCCGTGGCGAGGATCACCTTTTCGTAACGCAACCCGTCGATGGAATCTTCGACGTTCAGCGCGCGCATCAAATTGTAGAGCTCATCGTTTTTGTAGAGCGCGACTTTCTTGAGATCGTTGACATTCAGCGGCTTTCCTTTCAGCACAAAGATCGCCTGCGTCATCACGTCGCGGCAGCTCACGATGGAGCCGGCCGCCGACTGCCCTTCGGTGATGAAAATCATCGAGCCGCCACCGCCGCGCTTTTGGTTCAGGTGCAGCTTGCAATCTTTGAGTTGCGGGATGCGCAACGTGATCGCGCCGGAACGCTCGCGTGCCAGCTTTTTCACGCTCGAAAGCTCCCGCCGCAGCCGCGCGGTGTCCTCGACTTTCGCGGCGATTTTTTCCGCGACGTCTTTATTCTTGTGCAGCAGGTCGCTGACGATGTCGCGCACCCGCTGCACGAGCTCGCCACGGATTTCCGTGTTGCCGAGTTTGTTCTTCGTTTGCGACTCGAAGACCGGGTCTTTCAACCGGATCGCCACCGCGCCGACCAGCCCTTCGCGCACGTCGTCGCCCTCGTATTTTTTCTTCGTGAATTCGTTGACTGCCTTCAGCACGCCTTCACGAAACGCGCTGAGGTGCGTGCCGCCATCGCTGGTGAACTGGCCGTTCACAAACGAGTAGTGCGTTTCCGAAAAACGCTGGGTGTGCGTGAGCGCCAGCTCGAGCGTTTTCTCGCGATGGTGCAGCGGCGCGTAGAGCGCGTCCTGGTTGTCGTCGGTGTCCTCCGCGATGAGGTCGAGCAACCCGTCTTTGGACTGGAACAGCGCGCCGTTGTAGCGAATTTTCAGCCCCGCGTTCAGATATGTATAAAGCCGCAGCCGCCGGGTGACGTGCTCCTCGCGGAACTCCGCCTTTTTGAAAATCGTCGGGTCGGGCGTGAAGATCATCAGCGTGCCGTTGCGGTCTTCTTCGGACGCCTTGCCCTTCTTCTGCGAAACGAGCACGCCCTGCTTGAATTCCGCCCGCGCGAACTGCCCGTCGCGGTAGCTGGCGACGACGAAATCTTTCGACAGCGCGTTCACCGCCTTCGTGCCGACGCCGTTCAATCCAACGGAAAACTGGAACACGTCGTCGTTGTATTTCGCACCCGTGTTAATGCGGCTCACGCACTCGACCAGTTTGCCCAGCGGAATGCCGCGGCCGAAGTCGCGCACCGTCACCGTTGCGCCCTGGATGTTGACCACGATCTCGTGGCCGTGCCCCATGATGAACTCGTCGATCGAGTTGTCGATGACCTCCTTCAACAACACGTAAACGCCGTCGTCGTAATGGCCACCGTCGCCGATGCGCCCGATATACATGCCGGTGCGTGCGCGGATGTGTTCGAGCGAGGAAAGCGTCTTGATTTTGCTCTCGTCATAAACGTGCGCGGCGCTGGCGGAGCGAGAAGAGGCGGGTTTCGTGGCGGCAGCAGGCATAGTGTTCAATCGAACAGCTTTTTAGTGTATCACAAGCCACTGCCTTTGCCAGCAAGAAAATGCCGATAAATTGCGGTTTTTTCTGCGAATGGTGTCCTTTAAACACCATTAGTTGCAAGGCGTGTCGCCGAGAAGCTACACGCCCGCGGGCTCTTTTTCCGCGGGTGCTGCCGCAGCCTGCGACGCCGCCAGCATGTCCGCCGGCACGGTCGTCGCGGGCGGCAGAAATTCCCGCGCGCTATTGACCGCTTCCTGCATCGTGGAAACCACGCCCACGCCATCGACCGGCGCGGTCGGGCGTTTGTCGGGCGCCGCGGCCGCGCCAGGGATCGCCGTCGTCGGGGAGCCTGTGAGCGTCCCTTCCTTCTGTGCATCCCACAAACCGATCATGATTTTCACCGCAGAGTCTTGCGCGCGCAGACGCTTGGAGAGATAGCGCGCGTGCATCACGGCGAACGGGCGCAACGCCGAGATAAACACCAACGCGGGCTGGTGCTCGGCGACGGCTCCGAGCATCTCCTGCACGAGCAGTTTGCTCGACAACACTTCCGCGCCGATGCAATCGAGCGCGAGCAGGTGCGCGAGCATGTTGCCGGCGGCTTCGTCGGCTTCGTTGCGCGCCGGCAGGATCACGACGCGCACGGAGAGCGGCGCCACCGGGCAGGGCGCGTCCAGCTTCGCCAGGCCGGCAGCGACGGTGGCGGCTTTTTTCTGGGTCGAGTCGGCGCTTTCCGGCGTGGCGTGGCCGGATACAAACGCGGTGCGCGGACGCTCCTGCAATTCTTCGATGAGCGTCTGCGTGGTCTGCCGGATGAACGTCTGCGTGTCTTCGCCGAGCCGACCCTGCCGTGTGTCGAGCTGTGCCTGGTTCAGCGCGGGGATAAGCACGTGGTCGTAGAAATCGATCGGCGTGTTTTCTTTCAAGTGCTCGTCCGCGATCTCGGCCACGGCCTCCTGATCGAAGGCCAGCAGGCGCTGATACAAGCGTGAATCAGGCGGCAGCGCCGGCGCGTCGCCGAGCATGGTATGGAGAAATTCGAGCTGCGGCACGTAGCGGCCGAGCACGACGATGCAAACCGTCAGCGGCGTGGCGAGCAGGAGCCCGACCGGCCCCCAGAGCCACGTCCAGAACGTCGCGGCCACCACGACGGCGACCGTGCTCACGCCGGTGCTGGAGCTGAACAGCCAGGGCTCGACCACGTTGCACACGATCAACTCCAGCAGGCCGAAGAGCACGACGGTTTCCACCAGCGGTGACCACTTGTCGAACGCCGCAAACGAAATGATGAGCGGGAACGCCGTGGCCACCCAGACGCCGAGAAACGGCACAAAACGCAGGCAGCCCGAGAGCAGCCCCCACAGGGCCGCGCTGGGCACGCCGATGAGCGCCAGCCCGCCGGCGACCGCGAGCCCATAGCCGGTGTTGATGAGCGCTTGCATGCGCAGATAACGGCTGACCCGTTTGCCGGCGTCGTTGACCGCCTGGGTCGTCACGCTGAGCCGTTCGCTGCCGGCAAGGTGCAGCAGCCGGTCGCGCAGATCCTCGGCTTCGAGCAGCAGGAAAATCGTGAAGACGATGACGATGCCCGCGGTGGCGAGCGGCCCGAGCACCGGGCCGGCGAGGTTGCCGAGAATCTGGGTCGGACTGAACGACGGCTCGACGATTTTTACCGCCACCGGCGGCGAGGCGGCATCGTCGCGTCTGCCCGAAACCGGGTTGGTCGCGGTGCTCGGCCCCGCGGCCTCCACGGCGGCGTCGGTGCCGGCTTCCTCGAGCTTCTTGTTGATGTTCTCGACGGCCTTCGCGGCGCGTCGGAACGACCCGCCGGCGGGTCCACGCAAAGAAGTCAGCTTTTGCTGGATGTTGTCCTGATACGTCGGCAACTGGCCGGCGAGGTCGAGCGACTGGTTGAAGACGATCCAGCCGACGCCGGCGAAGAGCAGAAAAAACGCGCCGGCCACCAGCGCCGTCGCCACCGCGCGCCACATGCCGCGCCGCTCCAGCTTGCGCACCGCCGGCCCGAGCAAAAACGAAAACAGGATCGCCAGCGCCAGCGGGATGAGCACCTCGCGCGCGAGGTAGAGCACGGCGATCGTGACGACGAGCGTGATCGGCGAAAACCGCCCGCGCGTCGGCGTCGTGGCGGGCAGGATCGAAGGACGTGACGACGGCGGTAACGGCATGGGAAAAATGAAGAGCGCGGTGGCCGGGGGAATATCGTGCCCGTGCGAGCGGCGGGCCGTATGTCAGAGCACAACGGAGGGTGTTCATCGCATGCGGACGACCATTCCTGGCTTGCCCTCTTCGCGTCCCCTGCGCACACTGGCGATCCGCGGCGCCGACGCCCCGCGCGTGCGGCAAGTCCTTCGTGCCCGCGCCGCAGCGCCGAGCCGGTTGTCATGACTTCCACCCCCTGCCACGTCCTGCTGATCGCCGACGCTCGCGCCGGGGAGTCTGCCCGACTGCTTGGTTTGCTTGAGGCGACGGAAAATCCCGCCGGCCGCCGCTGGGTCGCGACGGTCTCGGGGCGGGCGGATGGCGTGGGGGCTAGGCGCCTGGGTGCGCACGACGTGATCCTCGTGGATGCGACCCAGAACGGGGACGCCACCGGCGGCTGCGCCCTCCTGCGCCGGGCCGCCGCCGAGGGCTGCCTGGCGCGGCCGGCGATCCTGCTGGTCGAGAACGCCGACGACACCGCGTTGCGCGAAGCGCTCGCCGCCGGCGCGGCCGATTGCCTGCCGAAGCCCGAGTTGAACGCGTTCACGCTGCGCCGTGCTGTGCGCTGGGCGGTGGAAAAAGAGCGCGCCGCGCAACGCTTGCGCGAGAGCGAGCGGCTGCTCGGCGATTTCTTGGAAAACGTGCCCGGCCCGGTGTTCATCAAAGACCTCGAGAGCCGTTATCTTTACATCAACAAGACCGGCCGCGACGCCTTTCGCCAGCGCGTGAGCGACGACGCCTGGCTCGGGCGCAGCGACGCGGAAATCTGGCCGCCGGCCGCCCCGCCCTTGCGCCGCGCCGACCTCCAGGTCATCGAGAGCGGCCAGCCGGCCGAGAGCATCGACATGCTCGACGACGGCACCGGCCGGCTGACCCATTGGCAGGTCCATAAATTTCCCGTGCGCGATGCCGCCGGCCGGGTGCGTGCGCTCGGTGGCGTGTGCCTGGATGTCACCGAGCGGGTGCGCAGCGCGGCGGCCGAGCGCGAGCGCGCGCAAATGCTCTCCGCCATCGCCGCCAACGTGCCCGTGCTCGCCGGGCGCATCGACGAGCGCGGCATCATCACCGAGGTCATCGGCACCGTGCGGCAGGGGCTGAACGACCGGGCGTTTCTCTTGGGAAGGAACGTGTTCGAAACCTGGCCGGAAAACGCCGAGGTCGTCCGGCGCGCGCTCGCGGGCGAAGCGATGCACCTGCTGTGGGATGGCGTGGTTGCCGGCCACGTCCTGCACCTCGACAGCCACCTTTTTTTCGACGCCGAAAAGGGCAAGGGCGTCATCTTTTTCGCGCGCGACCTCACCACGCGCCGGCAATTGCAAAATCAAGTGCTCGAGATCAGCGACGCCGAAAAACACCGCCTCGGCCAGGATCTCCACGACGGCTTGGGCCAACACCTCGCCGGGCTTTCTTATCTGGCTGACGCGCTCGCGCACGCGCTCGAGACTCGCGGCGCGCTCGAGGCCGCTGAGGCGCGCGGCATTGTCACACTCCTGGGTGACGCGATGACGCAGACCCGCGAGCTGGCGCGCGGTCTCTCGCCGGTCGATCTCAAAGCCGGCGGGCTGGCGCGCGCGCTCAGCAGTCTGGCGGCGGGTTTGGAAAAGATGTTCGCCGTGCGCTGCGAAGTCGAGGTCGCGCCTGCCGGCGCGGCGCTGTTCGACACGGCGCGCAACCGCCAGGCCGTCACGCATCTTTACCGCATCGCGCAGGAGGCGGCGACGAACGCCATGCGCCACGGCCGCGCCAGCCGCTTGCGGATCATGCTCGGCACCGACCCAGAGACGGCTCAGGGCACGTTGACGGTGAGCGACAACGG
>CAXTRS010000182.1:0-9558 GCA_964246635.1 uncultured Chthoniobacterales bacterium
CCTGACTCTGGCCGGCCGGTGCCGGTCGGTCTGTTCTGG
Source organism: uncultured Chthoniobacterales bacterium (assembly GCA_964246635.1). Lineage (GTDB taxonomy): Bacteria > Verrucomicrobiota > Verrucomicrobiia > Chthoniobacterales > SZAS-18 > JAFAXH01. Next base: position 40 of record CAXTRS010000182.1, read on the forward strand.
GTTTACCTGCCGGTGGGTAACGCGGCCGCCGCCGGGCGCGCGCCCGGCGTGGCGGGCATCTCGCTGGTGCGGCACCCGTTGACCCGCGCAGGCCTCGTCACCTCGCAGGGTGTGGGCGTGATGCGCGCCGACCTCGTCAATGACCTCGGCTTCACCGGCAGCGGCATCACCGTGGGCACGATCTCGGACAGCTTCAACCGGCGTTATCTGCCGACTTCCTCCCGCTCCGCCGAGGCCGACGTGGCCAACGGCGATTTGCCGACGCAATACTCGATGCCGCTGTTCGAGAATCCACCCGAGGGTCGCGTCACTACGGTCGATGTGTTGGACGACTCGCTCGGCGGCACCGACGAGGGCCGCGCGATGCTGCAAATCATTCACGATGTCGCGCCCGACTCCGCGCTGGCGTTCTCGACGTGCGGCGAAACGGAGACCACGATGGCTGCGGCGATCCGCGCGCTGCGCGACAGCGCCAACTGCGACATCATCGTCGATGACATCGGCTACTCCAGTGAGCCGTTTTTCTCCGACGGCATCATCGCCGACGCCATCGACGACGTGGTCAACAATCCCGGTCCCAACGGCAAGCGCATCGTTTATTTTTCCGCGGCCGGCAACGACGGCGGCACCGGCTACGAAGCGGACTTCGCCGCAGTCTCCGACGCCGAGGTGCGCGTCAACCACACCGGTGCGGGCAATCTGAATTTCTCCGACGTGCCGGCGCAGTTCACCGCCGGCGGGTTTCACAATTTCGCCGCGGCCAACGGCGACGGCGGCGTGAACATCGTGCAGAAAATTTTCGTCACCAGCTCGGTCAGCAGCCTTGGCTTTCCCGAGCTTACCCTCCAGTGGCCCGATCCGGTCGGCGACACGAAACGGATCACCACGGACTATAACGTCCTCGTCTTCAACGCCGACGGCGAGTGGCTCGGCAACCGCACGAAATTTCCCGGCACCGGCGTGTCATTCCCGGTCGAGGGCGGCACGTTCGACAGCTATACGTTTGGGTTGCCCATCGAGCAGGTGATTCTGCCGCTGGGGGCGGACCGCACGCAGACCGCGACGTATCAGATCGTCATCACCCGCCGCGCGGCGAAACCCAACGTCGCGCCGGTGGATCGCTTTCGTTATATCACCTCGTCGCGCTTTTTTGGTTTCACGGTCACCGGCGATTACTTGCGCAGCGACATCCCGACCATCATTGGCCACCCCGGCGCGCGAGGCTGCATCGCCGTCGCCGCCCATCCCTACAATGACCCGGCGACGCCGGAAGATTACACTTCTCTGGGCCCGGTGAGCATCTTCTTCGACCGCGCTGGCAACCGTCTCGCTGCGCCGGAGGTGCGCCAGCAACCGGCGATTGCCGCGCCGGATAACGCGGACACCAGCTTCTTCTTTTCCGGCTACGATCCGGACAGTGACGGGTTCCCGAATTTCCCCGGCACCAGCGCGGCCGCACCGCACGCCGCCGCGGTCGGCGCGCTCTTGCTCCAGGCAGGCGGTGGACCCGGCTCGGTATCAGCCTCGCGCATGCGCGACCTGCTCCAGCGCAGCCCGGCGGAGCACGATCTCGATCCGTTTTTTTCGACGGCGTTGGTGGAGAACTCGCCGGACGGCAGCCGCGTTTCGCTCCAGGCGCGCGGCACCACGGCGGACAGCGCCGGCACGTCCACGAATTTTTTCACCCTGCGCTACGAATCCGGCCCGGCGGGCGCCTGCCTGCGCACCGTGACGATCGATCTGCTGCCGGCGGGATTGAAGTTCAGCGCAGACAGCATCACCGGGTTTCCTTTCACGGTCGGCAGCGCGGTCGGCGTGAACCCGAAGAGCGTGACCGCAGAGGTTAAAACGCCGGCTGGCGCGAAGAGCGCCGCCGCGACGAACAGCCAGCTTGTGTTGACGATCGCGGACCGGAGTTTCGCGCCGGGCGCGTCGCTGACTTTCGGCGTTGGCCGCATTGATGCCGTCTCGGGCGCAAACGCCAACTCGGCGGATCGCCTGGAAAACGCGACGGTCGCCGTGGCGATTTCGCCGAAGGCGGGGGCGAAGGCGGTGAACGCGAGCGGCGCGTTGCGCAACACGGTTGGCACCGGCTTCAATCCCGTGAATGGGTTTGGCTTGATCGACGCAAGAGGGGCGCTGGAACTCTTGCAAACGACCCCGGCGCACCCGCCGTTTTTCAATGGCGAAGTGCCGCTCGCGAACGGCGTTTATTATCTGCAATTTCCGAACAACGGAAACATCTTCGGGTATTACGCGTATCTGAGCGATCCGCGTTTCATTTATCACTTCGACCTCGGCTACGAATACGTCTTCCCGGCCAACGACAGCGCCAACGGAGTGTTCTTTTACGACTTCGCCAGCGGCTCGTTTTTCTACACGAGTCCGTCTTTCCCATTTCCGTATCTCTACGATTTCAAGCTCAACGCGTTTCTCTACTACTTCCCGGACGCGAACAATCCGGGCCGTTACACGAGGGATCCGCGCTATTTCTACAATTTCAACACCGGGCAGATCATCGTGAAGTGACCAACTCCCGAGCCGGCTCCTGGGGCTTCGTGGCGATGGTGGCAGGAACCGCAGCGGCAACACGCTGTTTGCGCAACGCGCCGAGCTTCACCCACAGCCACGCGCCGGCGACATAGCCGAGGCCGGCGAACGGGATGAGGAGACCTTCCCAACTCGAATACAGTCCGAACCAGGTGCCAACCCACGCCGGCAAATCGACGTCGGGCGCCGGGTGAATCGGCAGCCAGCCGACGGTTTGAAACAGGCGCACGGTCTGGCCCGTGACGGTCATCAAAATGCTGACCACGAGCAGGCCGGTGACGACGAGCAGCTTGCGATACGGCAGCTTCGCGCCGACGGCGAAGATCAGCGCGCCGAGCAACGCGACGATGCCGCCGCCAATCGCCAGGCCGATAAGCACGGACTTCAAGCCGCCTTCGAGGATGAAGGTTTGCAGGAAAAGCACGGTCTCGAAGCCTTCGCGGTAGATCGTCAGGAAGCCGACTCCGATGAGGGCGAGGCTTTCCCAGCGCGAGCCGGCCTCGGGATCATCGCCGGCGTTTAGCGCGGCTTTGCTGAGGCTACGGATCTTGGCGTTCCAGCCGACCCAATAATATTTGTGAAACACCCAGTTCGTCACCATCAGCAGAACGCCAACGGCGAGAATCGAAATCACGGCTTCGAGTTTTTCCCCGAAGCCAGCGAGCGCGGCGATGAGCGTCTTCGATAACCAGAACGTCAGCGCCGTGGCCGCCAGCGCAAGCCACGCGCCACCGGCGACCCGGCGACGGGTCGGGGCGTTCTCCGCGCCGCGCATCCCGGCGAGCAACGCGGCGAGGACGACGACGGCTTCGAGCCCTTCGCGCAACAGAATCGTCACCGTGGTAAAAATGACGGCGCTCGGCGAGAGCGAGGTTTTCAGCATGGTGACGCCTTCGTCGAGCAGCTTCGCGGCGCGTTCGTAGGCGGCCGCCAGCTCGGAGCCTTTCAAACGCGCGTCGAGCGCCGCTTTGATGCCGGGCTGGCCGTGCGAGCCGTCGAGAAACGCGCGCTCAAGCCGCAGCGCCAGATCGGGGTCACGCGGCATCAGCCGCTTTTCAATATCGAGGTCGAGCGTCACGTAGGCGTCGAGCCGCTGCGACTCGGCCTCCTCCCATTTGCCGGCGCGCGCGGCGGCCTGGGACTGGCGCAACGCGTTGGTGACTTCGAGCGCGCTCTCGGCGATGACGCTCTCTTTCGGACCCGCCCGGTTGAGGGTTAAGCCCAGCCCTTTCTCCAGGCGCTGCTCGACCGCGCCGGCGCGCGCGGCGACTTCCTTAAGCTCCGCTTTTTTCTCGAGCGCGTTTTCCAACGCATCAAATTCCTCCTTCAACTTCACGCCGTGTTCGCGCAGCGCCTCCGCCTTCGCGGTGCGCCAGCTCGGGAGCAATTCGCCGACAAAATTCTCCGCCTGCTGGACGAATTGTTTCGCGTGCCGGTATTCCAGCGGCACCGCGACCTGGCCGTCGCGCACGCCGGCGGCCTGATACTCTTTCGGGACAAGCCGCACGAGCTTCAGCAGCAACCGCTCGCTGCGCGCCACTTCGTCGGCACTGAGCAAGTTCGGCAATCCGTTTTCAACCCCGAGCCGCCAACGCTCGAAGTTCGCGCTCGCCAGCGGCACCTCCGGCGCAGCCGGAATGAGGACATTGTCGGCGCCCGGAATGACAAGCGTGCGCAACGCCGCCGGAAAATCCGCGAGCGCGCCGGCCTCGGCCAGCCGGCTGGCGACGAGCGTGGACATCGCGCCAGCGTCTTCGCTCTTGTTCAACAGCCGGTCGAGGTAGTCGAGTTTTTCGCGCACGCGCGTCGTTTGCCAGGCGAGAAACTCGCGCGCGAGAATCTGCGACACGCTGCCTTCCTGCGCGCGGCCGTGCTCGGCGAGCCGCTGCATGATGAGCGCGCCTTCGACCGCATTGGCGTGCTTCGGCAACGCGATGAGCGCACGCCACGCGCGAGCGCGCTCGATGTCGCCCGCACGCTGGGCTGCGAGCATTTCGAGCGCGCAGGCGTGCTGCAATTTTCCCTGCCACCCGCCCACCTGCCGCGCGACGAGCAGCGGCGGCGCCTCGGCGTCTTTGGCGGAATCGAAATCGTTCCAGAGCGCGCGGGCTTCCGGGCTGGAGAAGCGAGCGAGGAACCCCGTGGTTTCCGCGCGTGTCGCGGTCCAGTCTGCTGCCGCGAGCTTTTCGCCGTAGGCATCGAAGAGCGTTTCTTCCCAACGGGTTTGCAGCGCGGAGTGCGCGTCGAGCAGATCGTCGGAAAAGGACGCGCGAGCCAGCGGGCTGGCGACGAAGAACACGAGCAGCAGAGCGAGCAGGAAAGATTCAAGCCTCAAGTTCCAAGCTCGAAGCTCCAAACAGGCAGGACTTGGCCGAGACGCGCGAGCTTTCATGACAGTCAATCGCGGAAGAGTTTTGAACCTGAAACTTTGAGCTTGTTTGAAGCTTGGAACTTGAGGCTTGAAGCTTCCGGCGCAGCCGGCCCTCACGCTTCTCCGAGCTTGATGCCCAACAGCGCCGCGGCCTGCTCGATTTGTGGCACCAAGCTGTTGGCTTTTTCCTTCGCTTGCACAGTCAGCCCTTCGATTTCGCCGGCCGTGATCTTGCCGCGCTTCTCGCGCGCGGCGAGGCGGTCGATGAAGGCGAGAATATCTTTGAAACGGCCTTCAATCGCTCGCGCCAGAGCGGGGTCTTTCGCCGCCACCAGCGGGCGCACGCCGTCGTAAAGCACGCCGACACTCGACATGATCCCGCGCATGTCCGACACCCGGCTGACGGCGGTGAATTTGCCCGATCCTTCTTTGTCGCTCCCGGCGTAGCGCGATTCTTTCCAGTCGTCGAAGTAACCCGGAAACGTCGGCGTCATCGTGGCGATGGCGGTGAGACAATCCTTCGTCGTCGGCTCCCACGCGCGGCTGGCGGCGAGGAGTTCGCCGATTTTTTTGCGCACGTCCGCGCCAGCGGCGGCGATGACCTCGGCGCGCGGCAGACTTTCGCGCGCGTCGATCTTGCCGTCGCCATTCAGGTCGATGGGCACGACCCACTTCGGCTGCGTGCCCCAAAGCGCCGGCTCGATGATGTAAGTGAACAGGCAGCCTTCGCCGTCGATCGTTTCGCCGTTGGCGAGTTGAAGGACGACCGGCGCGGCCGGTTTGTCCGCAGCGGCTTCGGCCTTCGGCACGCCCGCGTCGAGATACGTGTCGTATTCGCTGAGCGCTGGAACACCAGCGACGATGCCCTCGACGTTTTCATACCCAAATGGGTCCATGTCCCGGTAGCCCGCGCGCATTTTTTCCACTAGCGCGATCACATCCGCGCGCGCGGCGCCGAGCGCCTTTTTGTAATCGCCGCCGTGCGTTGCGATCAGCTTCGCGTAGTCGCCGGTCGCCTTCTCGAACTCCGCCGCGGCGGCGTCCATTTTTTCGACTCGGGAAACGAGGTAGCGCTTGACGGCGTCGGTGCGATTCGCGCTCGCCGTTGTCGCCGCGGCGGACTTCGCAGTGTCCGCAGCCAAACCTGCCAGAGGGTGGGCAAAGCAAGCGAGCGCCGCGGCGGCCGCGTAACGTGGAAGCAGGGAGAGTGCGGACATCAGGGCAAAAAGGCTTTTGAGATTCACTCTCAGGTAATAGGGCGTCAATTGCAAAGCGTAAGGAATTTTCAACCCGCACGACTTCTCAAAGGTCTGAGCATCAGATTTCCCGCCACGGCTGCCGGCGTCCGAACGACGCGAACGTTGCTTAACTCTTTGATTCCGAGCAGACTCACCTCGACGCCATGCACTCCAGCGCTGATTCGATCACGACGTTCCATCGCCGCCATCGCCGTTGCGCCTTGATTCTGCCGGCCTGCCACGAGGAGCAATGCATCGGGCCGGTGCTCGACGAACTGGCTGCCGTGCTTGACTCGGAAGAGGGTTGGCTCGTCGCGGTCGGCGTGAACGGCAGCGCGCCGGGCGGGGACCGCACCGCCGCCATTGCGCGCGCGCACCCACTGCGCCCGCTCGTCGCCGAGACGCCCGTGCGCGGCTACGGCTACGGCTGCAAAGCGGCGATTGAACTCCTCGCCAAGGCTGGGCTCGAGGCCGAGATCGACGCCTACGTTTTCTTCGCCGCCGACGGCGCGAACGATCCGCGCGACTTGCCCAAACTTGTCGCAGCCCGCCGCGCCGGCGCGGACTTCGTGCTCGGCTGCCGCACGGCGCCGCTGACGCGCGAAAACCTCCGCGTGATGAGCCTCTCGCACGTCGTCGCCAATTCCCTGCTCGGCGCCTGGTGCGGCCTGCTCACCGGCCGCCCGTTCCGCGACATCGGCCCGCTGCGGCTCATCGAGCGCGACCTGTTTCACCGCTTGCGGCTGCGCGAATGGACCTTCGGCTGGACGATCGAAGCGCAGGTGCTCGCGGCGCGCGCGGGCGCGCGGATGATCGAGGTGCCGGTGCGCGAACGGCCACGGCTGGCGGGCGAGCAAAAAGTTTCCAAGGTCAACTGGCGGCGCACGCTGAGCATCGGCTGGCAGATTGCGCTGGCGGGACTGCGCTCGCGCTTCCGGCCGGCTCATCAGCGGCCGCAGCAGCACGTCGAGCCGGTGGTGGCCTGCACGCGCATGGACCCTGCGGAGAGTGTCTGAGTGACCCACCGACCCATCCAACGGAGGCGCCACGATGAACTTCCTTTTCTATCTCGGTCTTGGCTTCCTGGCCTTGGGCGTTTTTTTCGCCGCGCGGGAGCATCTGGCTCTGCGAGCTTGCGAAATCACGGAGGGGAACGTCGTCGAGCTGGTGCGCTCGCAGGCTCGAAAAGGCGGTGGCGCTGTGGCGCCGCGAGTCCGTTTTTTGGCGCGGAATGGAACGGAAATTTTCTTTCGCTCGAAGTGGTTCGTGTCTCACCCAGGCGTGGCCGTGGGCGAGCGGGTGCGCGTGGCCTATTCGCCGGCGAATCCCTACGACGCGCGGCTCCTGCGCTTCGGCTGGCGCTACGGCTTCGCGTTTGTCGCGGGCGCGTTCGGGCTTTTCTTTTTGCTGCTCAGCGTCGGCTTTCGTTGCGGCAACGATCTGTTGCCGCGCCTCTATCCACTGTCTCACTGAAACCTGAACCACTGCCATGTCATCCATCCTTCATGCGTTGTTCTCGCCAATTAGCGCCTACACGCGCTGGCTGCACACCCGCTGGCCCGCGGGCACGGTCGAGCGATTGCCCGAAGTTGGGCCAGACGGGGAAACGAGCGTGCCGGGCGTGCGCATCGTCGGCGACCTCGGCGGCATTCCGCTGCTGAAATTTTCCGCCGACACCGGCGCGCGCGCGGTGCAAGCGATCCTGCGCGAGCCGGAGTTTGTGGGCATGGGCAAAGATGGGCAGGCGGGCGGGGAGAGCACAGGTGACAGCCTGTTCGATCTCGTCATCATCGGCGGCGGCGTGTCGGGGATGTCGGCGGCGCTGGAGGCGAAAAAGTCCGGGCTGCACTTCCGCATTTACGAAGCCGCGGAGGCGTTCTCAACTATCGTCAATTTTCCCAAGCAAAAGCCGATCTACACCTATCCGACCGACATGAAGCCGGCCGGGCAGATGAAGTTCAAGGCCGACGTGAAAGAAGCGCTGCTCGCGGAACTCCAAGCGCAGCGCGACGCCGCCGGCATCCAGGTGCGCTCGGCGCGCATTGATCGCGTCGAGCGGCGCGGCGACGAGATTCACATCGTCCACACGGCGGCGGCGGAAACGCTGGCGGGCGGGCCGATCGTCACCCGCGCGCGGCGGGTCATCATCGCCATCGGGCGCAGCGGGAACTACCGCAAGCTCGGCGTCCCCGGCGAGGGTCTGGACAAAGTTTATAACCGGCTCTACGACCCGAAAGAGTTCGCGGGGAAAAGCGCGCTCGTGGTCGGCGGCGGCGACAGCGCGTTGGAAACCGCCATCGCGCTCGGCATCGCGGGCGCGCACGTCACGCTGAGCTATCGCAAGCCCGAGTTCGCGCGGCCGAAGCCGGAAAACATCGAAAAGCTCGAGGCGCTCGCGCGCGATCCGTCGGCAAAAGTGCAAATCGAAAAGCCGCAGAGCGAGCGCGTGAACAGCGCGATGACGCGCGGCATGCGCGACAAAAACCAGGCACCCGGCTCGGTGTCGCTCGCGCTGCCGAGCGAGGTGGTCAAAATCGAGCCGGGCAGTGTGACCATCCGCGAAAAAGGCAAGGAGCGAGCCATCGAAAATGACGTCGTCTTCGCCATGATCGGCCGCGAAGCGCCGCTCGATTTTTTCCGGCGCAGCCACCTGCCGATTCGCAACGAATGGACCCTCGTGCGGGTCGCGGCGTGCCTGGCCTTCATCCTCTTCTGCGTGCTGCTCTACCACTGGAAGAGCGGGCACGCGGAGGCGATCTCGTTTGGCGGCAAATCCATCAAACAGATCGCCGAACAGCGCCACTGGTTCCCGCTCAATCTCCCCGCGCTGCTCGAAGGCGCCGGCGAGCAGATTGGCGCCTACGCGAAGGACGAGCACAACCTGCTCTTCACGATCAAGCGCGGGCTTGGCAACACTTCGTTTTATTACACGCTCGCGTATTGCGCCTGCGTGGTCGGCTTTGGGTTAAAACGCATCCGCCGCAAGCCAACGCCATACATCAAGCGGCAGACCTACACGTTGATGCTCGTGCAGTGCATCCCGCTCTTCATCCTGCCGGAAATCATTCTTCCCTGGATGGGTCGCAACGGGTGGTTCGAGCAAGGGCAGCCGCTGCGCTGGATCGCGGATCAGCTCTTCGAATCCTACGACGGCGCCGTGGGCCACGAGCGCGCGTATTGGCGGGCTTACGGCTTCATCCTCGCGTGGCCGTTGAACGTTTATAACGTCTTCACCGAACACCCGCACTGGCTCTGGCTCGGCATCTCGTTCGTGCAGACGTTCGTCATCATTCCGCTCATCATTTACCGCTGGGGAAAAGGCGCGTATTGCGGCTGGATTTGCTCCTGCGGCGCGCTGGC
>CAXTRS010000183.1:0-9501 GCA_964246635.1 uncultured Chthoniobacterales bacterium
GACGAAGGTATTCCATTGAAGGAAGTCCAGGAAGGAATCCCCCCAACCCCGAGGGAGGAGAAGGTCGAACCGGCGATTGCTTTGCTCTCGGCCGCGGCACCCGACCCACCACCACCGACCGCCGTTGTGCCGATGGACGAGCTGCGGGTGCGGCTCGCGGCGGTGTTCCGGCTGGCGTCGCGGGAATTTCAGGGCTTGGAGCGCGGCGACGAGCGAATGCGCACGCTCTTCGCGTTGCAGCTCGACTACGCCACGCTGCGCAGCCTCGAACGTCTCTGGGGCATCGCCAATGGCGCGCTGCACCGCGGCGAAAAGGTGTGGCACGCCCAGACCCTCTCCGCGTTTCTCGCCGACCCGACTAAGGACATCGGTCGGGCGCGCAAGCTCTTCCCGCCGCCGGCGACCGTTGCTCCCGATACCCCGATGCCGCTCGGAGCCGCCGCGCCGATGCCGGCACCGGTCTCCGACGAGGAGCGACGGCGTCAAAAGGCCAACCTCACCCAGTTCCGGCACCTGCCCGTCACCGAACTCCGCCGCATCGCCGCAGCCTGAAAATTATGACTGAGCGCGAATTCGTTCTCGTCACCAACAAGACGCTGCTTGTGAGTGCGCAAACGCTCATGGGGAATCTGCTCAGTGACGCAAAAGGCACTTGGGGCGTCACGAATAAACAACGCGCCGCCATCGGCGAAGCCCTCGCGGGAGCCCTTGAGCGCGTTAACGCGAAAATCAGAATGGCAGAGAAACCATGAACACCGCTCAACCGCCCCTCATCATCGGCCTTGGCTCCCGCGCCCGCGTCGGCAAGGACACGGCCTGGCGCATCATCAAACGCCACTATCCGCACGCCATCCGCCGCGCGTTCGCCGATCCGCTCAAAGAGCGCCTGCTCGGCACCCTCGCGCCGATGGACCTCAACCCGTTCACGGAAGACCCGGCGCAGAAGGCGCTCATCCGCCCGTTGCTCGTCGAGCTCGGCCGGCTCGGGCGCGCCCTGCGGCCGGATTACTGGGTCGAAGTGCTCTTCGACTCCATCCTCGACGACGCCCGCATCGTCGTCATTACCGACGTGCGCTATGCCAACGAGGCTGCGGCCATCCAGCGCCGCGGCGGCTGGGTGTGGGAAATCACGCGCCCCGGCGTCGAATGCGCCAACGCCGAGGAAGCCGAGCACAGCGCGCAGGTGTCCGATATGGCGGACACGCGCATCGACAACGACGGCACCGAGGCGTATTTCGAGCGCCAAATTCTGAGCCGCCTCGAGGCCGTGAAGCCGTTCATGCGCTCCTCAATCGCAAGTCTGACCCACGCCGCTGCGGCACGATGAACACCGCGCCAATCGCACCATTTTCGCTCAAATCGGACGAACCGCTCACTCACAAGGCGGCGGTGAAAAGGATGGCAGCATGGCTCAAAGGCGCGGGCCGCTGCCTGATCGTGGCCGCCGAGTTGAAGACGCAGAATCACGAGACGCCCGACGTGCTCGGCTTCTACGGCGCAGGCGGATCGATCCTGATCGAATGCAAAGTCAGTCGCTCGGATTTCCTCGCTGATCGCAACAAAATATTCCGCGCTTATCAAGCCGATGGCATGGGCGACCTGCGCTACTTCGCCGCGCCGATGGGACTGCTTCGAGCGGATGAGATGCCCGAGAACTGGGGTTTGCTCGAAATCGGCGAGCATCGCATCCGCAAAACGCTTGAGGCCAATTATCAGCAGGCCAACAAGACCGCAGAGGTGAAAATGCTGATGTCGATTATTCGTCGGCTGGAGATCGCCACCGCCGTATTCGTGCAGCACGAAGGGCCTATAGAACGAATTATGTCCAACGGTGTCGCAGGCAGCGACTTCGGGGTTGCGGGGTGCCATGACACCCCGGCAGAGTCGGCGCCATGCACAACCACCGCGTCGCCAACCGACTCGCCACCGCCGCCGTAATTTCTGCATTGACCATCGCGCCGCTGCCCCTACCTGCGGCGCCGATGAGCGAGCCAGCAATCCACAGCAGCGCCACCGTCCAACCTCCAACCGTTGGAGGTTCAAAGCCGAAACCGAAGCGCAGCATCCGCCGCGTTTCCAAGAACGTCGCCGGCCAGAAGGCGCACAGCGGATCGCGCGACCGCCACGAGCACGACGACCACTACTTCACTGATCGAGAGGCCCGTCAACTCGACCGCGTAATCCGCGAAATGGAGAACATCGGTCGGCTGCCCAAGCGGCGCGCTTTTCAGGACTTCTCGTTCCGCAAATTCCGCGAACAGGCACCCGACGGGCCGATCACCGATTGAAATGAGCAAAGGGCCGAACACAAGGAAATCGAACGATCGTCGATCAAAGGGGCGAAAGGATGGCGACCCCGCCGGGGGGATTGCGGCCGACATCGACCGGCAGCGAGCGGTGCAGTTGCGCCGGGATGGCCACAGCTTCGAGGAGATCGCCGCCGCGCTCCGTGTCGCCAAGAGCACGGCGCACAAATACGTCAACGACGGCTGGGACCGCATCAACGAGACGACCGACGAGGAGCGCCGGCTTTTGCGGGCGGAGTGGGAGGCACGGCTCATGGCCATGCTCAAGCGGGCGATGCCGCTGGCCACTCACAACAACCTTGTCATGCTGGTGACGGAGTTTACGGCCGACGGTGCGGTCGAGGTCAAGAAGGATGCGGCGGAACTCCAGCTCAAGGCGATGGACCGCGTGCTCAAGATCGCCAAGGCCCACGCCGAGCTCTACGGCCTGAATGCGCCGACGAAGATCGAACTCCCTGGCGACAAAAATCGGCTGGAGCCGCTGAGTGAGCTGGCGAGGCGGGTCGCCGAATTCAAGGCTGCGGAGGGGCAGTAGTAATTTCAGGTTGACCATCCGACCTGTGCGCCTACCTCGCGCGTCCGTGGAGAAAACGACGTTCAAACCGAATTGGTGGACGCGCTTCTGGCGGCACTGGCGCTGCTCGGACGAGCGCCATTACTGGATCGCCGGTCGCCGGCGGCGCCGCTGCCATCATTGCGGGACGAAGCAGCGGATTGTGTTGGCTTGACCTTGCCGCCCGTGCCCGTAGCTCGGCGCGGCTGTGACTGAAGCCGAAGCCGCCTACGCCATCCGCACCTCGCCTGCCCTCTGGCTCTCGACGTGCGGGCAAGCGTTAGTTGACTCGTTTATGGGTTAGGACGGCTCGTTTGCTAATGCTGATTTATCGCTCGCTGGGCACGGCGGCATGAGCGGGAAGACGACCGAAACGCACTTGCAATCTATTGCGGGCGCTCATTGATCGCTTTCGCTAAGTTAGACAACTGGGTTGTTACATCGCGCAGGTGAATATCCAGCACTAGTTCGCCGGTGGACTCTGTGTTATACTTATATTTCGTGAGGTAACGAAGGTGCCCCAAGGAAACTAATTGATCGAGATCGGCGGATACCATATCGAATGTCTTCTTCTGAATGTCCGCCCAACACTCGGTCTTTGAAGCATCCAGTCGAAGTATCGCCTTCCACAGATGGTTAGTAAACTTCTGTAGTCTGTCCAAAGACCGAATCAGTTGTGGATCGCTTGATATAATGCTTGCGGCGCGGCTGCTATAGATCGAAGGATGCGCAGCGGTTGTTGCTGCGGCGCCGGCAGGGGTGCTTGGAACAAGTGGCGCGACCGGAGGGTGGACTAGGCGGGAAAGCACGACAAGAAGCTGCTCTTTGCCGCGGTCTGCATCCTGATAGTAGAAAATGCTTTGGAGACCGGCTACTTGGTATCGGATTTCAGGTGTCAGGATGAGCTCATGCAAGAAGACGGGGAGAATGGGCTTATACTCATCGCTGGCGAGGGCGAGCTCCTTGGCGACGCTGAGAGAGTGGCAACTCCGTTCTGAGGCAAGAAATATGACCAGTGGACACCTTACAATCGCCTCTACGATCTCGCGCCGCCAGAACGTGGCGCCCTCTATATCCTCCTCATCAATCCAATGTCGATAGCCGCTTTCCCGGAGAAATTTGAGGATGGGAGCGATCACTTGTGAGTCTGCGCGTGCGTAAGAGATAAAAATCGCTTCGGTGTTATCCATAAGTCGTAGTTGCGCAGGTGGCTTGTCGCTTAACGCCCCCAAGCACAGCGACCGGCGCCAGTTCCGCGACGACAAGGAGCGACAGGCGGGAGCGCAGGGTTAGGCGTTTCCGGTGGCCAATGAATGGAGTCGCGTGAAGAGTTCGGTGCCATCGACGAGTTCGAGTCTATACGGACAGAATGGCGCGATAAAGGGATCAGTCATGATTCGCGGCGCAAAGGACGATGTAGTCGTCATCACCGCCTTTGTTGCCCTGGGGTCTCCGTGGAGGACGCCAAGAAGAGCGCGCACATCGTTGGCTGTCACCAAATGGCCCGGTCTGTAGGCCTTTACCTGATCTATAATGCGGACTGTTCCCCAACCGCTCTTTGTCGCAATAACGTCGCGGCCAAAGTCGCCACTCCGCGGTGTTAAAATGACCTCATTGAAGCCAGCTTTGGCGTATGATGCAGCAACCAACTCCTCCCACTGCCTTGGCGTCAGATTAAACAGGTCACTAGGACTCTCACGCAGCATTCTTGTGATCTCTCGCCAAGCGGGGGCTAATACTGTTACGATATTACCATCGTCAGCACTCTGAACAACGGACACGATAGCACTGAGGCATAATACCGGGTCTGGGGGTTCGGCCTTTTCGGCGTCTTGGGCTGAATCAGTCCAAGTGAGTTTGCCCGCGATGATTTCGAGCAACGCAATGTCGCTGTAAACCACATCTGCACCCGGATCGACAACCGGCCGATGACCTTGGGTGAGTTGGCGCACGCGCTTGGAAATAATACTGATAAGCCTTTGCGGGTCGGGGACAACCTTTGCAGCTTCCTCGAGCAGATGCGCTTTCATTCGAGAGCACTCTCCTTATGATCAGACCGAAATTGTCTCCCATGCACGCCGCGTGGCAAGACGATTCGTCACACCCTCACCGCAAGGCAACGGTCTGGGCGCAATGTGCTCTTCTTGGAACTTCGCGCTTGCTCATGCCTCCCTCGCCCGTAGCCCGGCGCGATGGCTGGCCCATACGACGACGACATCGACCCTGAATTTTCCGACATCCAACGGGGCGTCGCCCGCGCGGAAGATTTCATCCCGTCCAGTGCGCCCGTAGCGCCGCAGCCTCGACCAGCCGCAGCAGCGCCAGGCCCGCCGCCCGTTCCGAATCCGGTTCTGCCGCCACAGACCACCGGCTTCCAGACGCCCGCGCCTCAACAGTCAGCGCCGCAACAAGCTCGCCCGCAAAGCGCAGAAGACTGGCAGCGCGAGCAAGCCGACCTGCGCGCGGGCGGTTATGCCCCTCCGCTGCGACCGCACTTCGCCGACCCCGCGCTCGAAGCTGCAGCAACGCAGCAAGACCAACGTGCGCTCCAGGCGGGCCAGGAGCGCATGGCCCGCGAGCAGGAACGCGCCGCCGAGGAAGCGCGCCAGCAGGCCATGCGCGACCACGCGGCGACGCTGCGAGCGCACAAGGCGCAGGGCGGGCGCACCGAAGTCGGCGGCGACGGCAGCGAGCGCATCGCCTACCACGAAGACGGCCGGCCGCTCTTCAAACCCGGCACGGTGTCAGCGTTTGAGCGCGACGAGAACGGCCGCGGCGTGCGCATCGTGCGCGACCAATTCGGCCAGCAGCGCGCCTTCGACATCGAGCGTGAGGGCGTCGAGGGGCACGACTACCGATTGGACCAACATAGCGGCGAGAAATATCTCTTCGCGCCGACCGCCGACGGAACGACCCGCCGCGAGGTCATCGGCAAAGACGCACTCGTGCCGGCGCTGACGAGCCTCAAAAGCCAGGTCACCGAGCACCAGCGCGACAGCCATCAGGCTGAACTCGACGCTCAGCGCGCGTTGCATGGCTTTCAGGGCGGCACGCCCTTGCAGGCAATGTCGCTCGCCGACCTGCGCGACAAGCTCGGTCCGATGGAGCGCGAGCTTCTGCCTCTGCGCGGCCGGCTCAACGCTCTGAACCGGATGCAGGCGACGGGGCAGACGCTTGACGACGTTGGGTTGGAGAGCCAGACAAACGCGCAACGCATCCTCGCGGAAAAATCCCCGCAGGCCGACGCCGTGCGCAAAGAGATCGAGGCGCGCGAGAGCATCATCAGCGACGCCCGGCAGCGGGTCACGGCCAGTCAGCAGAGCGGCCTCTACGCCCAGCGCCAGCACGACCAGCTTGCGGCCGTGCGCCAGTTGGGCGGCATCGCCCCGGCGCGCGAAATCCTCACGCACGTGCTCAACGGCGGCGTAATCGACAAGGACGATCCCCGGCCGCAGTTGCTCGACAACGTCGGCCTGCTCGTGCGCGAGCAAATGCCCGACGGCAACAGGATCGTGCGCGTGTCACGCGACGCCCTGCCGCTGCTCGACACGAAGACTCGCAAGGCGATCGCCGCGAATCCCGACGGGTTCAACGTGTCGCAGCCGGCGCAACCGCCAACGGTTGGAGGTTCAACGACCGCGCCTGCCGCTCCACCCGCGCCGTTTTCAGCAGACGAAAAGCCGTTCCGACAGAACGAAGACGGCAGTTTCGCGCTCGATCCTGCGCGCCCCGCGGCGGCCGTCGATGCGGCGTTCAAAGCCGGGCTTGTGACGAAGGAGCAAATGCAAACGCTGTGGCCCGCTGCGCTGAAAGCGCAGGCTGCCGCCCTCGCAAAACGCGACCTCGAAGCAAAGACCGACCCGACGACCTGGCAGAAAGCGCAGGCGCTTCTCACAGGCGCGGCGCGCGGAGGCTCGTTCCTCGCGGGTGCGGTTCCCGGCGGCGCCGCTGGGGCATCCGTTGGCCGCACGGCGGGACTCGCCGTCGGCGCAGTCGCCGCTCCATTTCTCGGCCCCGAAACCATCCCCATCGGCGGCGCGGCGGGAACGATCATCGGCGGTGCGATCGGTGCGCTGTCGGGCGGCTATGCGACCGAGAAAGCCGCAACTGCGCTGGCAAAGAAGCTCGCCGAGCACAACGAGACGCTGCGGCAGTTCGGGGAGTCGGCCCGGCTTGCGCCCGGTTATGACCAAGCGGGCAACCTGATTTCTTTCCTCGTCCCCGCAGGCGGTGCGGTCCGAAACTTGGCCAAGATTGGCTCGCTGGCTGGTGGCGGCACGGTGGGCGCGAAAGCAATCGCCAACCAAGTCGGACTCGGTGCCGCTGGTGGAGCGGCTTTCGAGGGCATTGCGCGCCCCGGCTTCGACTTGGGTTTGAACGCAGCGGCGGATGCGCTCGGCATTGAGCACGATCCCTTCCAAGCGCCGACCCTTGGCAGTGTCGCCACGAACGCGGCGCTTGGTGCGCTGCTCGCCGGAAAAACCACCGAATTTGGAAAATACAACGAGGCAGAGCTTGGCAGTATCCTCAACCGAGGATCGCTTCGGATGGAATTGAATGTGGCACCGGGCGAGACAATTCCCGCCGAAAAGCTCGCGGCTTTCGCGGCGAAACATCCTGGGATCGACTCCGATACCCTAAGCGCTTTTGCAAAGCCGCTTTCAGCGAAAGAGCAGGAGGTTTTCTTTAAAGCCCAAGCTCGTGCCTCAGAAATGGCTCGAAACGGGATTACGCCTACGGGCAATGCAGAGCAGGCGACGATGGCCGGAAAACCTATTGGAGCCGTTGCGGTGAATCTGCGGCCTCGGGATGAGTCGCCTGCGGCTGGCGAATTTTCACCGAAGTCGCTACCGGGAAGCCCCCCACGGTCGCCTGCTCAACCGACAATCGTCGAAGAATCTCCTGTCCCTCCGGCGACTGCCAATCAATCTGAGGTCCGCTCAGACTCTCCGCCCTCAATCTCTCCCATTTCTCCCGCTCCCGCTGAGCAACAAGCGCTTTCCGCGCGTCCAGCTTCTCCCGAATCCAGCCCAGCATCCCCTGGTGGTATCGCCCCGCCGCCACCCGGTCAAGCAAACGACGACCGTCAACCTCCAACCGTTGGAGGTTCAAATGCACCGCTCTCCCCCCGTGGCGTTCAAGCCAAGGCGGCGCTCGATGGCCTCGAAGCCAAGCTCGCCGCGGGCGAAAAACTCAGCGACGGCCAGCAGAAAACCCTCGCCAACGCGCGGGCTTTTTTACTGCGCCCCGAGGCGCGCCAACTGCCAACCGTTGGAGGTTCAAACGGCGAGCGCCTCGCCACTCTGACCCGTCTGCGGGATGATCAGCAGGCGCTTCTCGACGCCGGCAAGGTCGCGCCCGAAGCAGAGCCACACACGCGCGCATTGGTGGCTCATCTCGACGACCAGATCGCGCAGCTCCGCGCACCCGCCGCCAACTCGGCAACGGGCGGCGCACAGCCCGCGGCAGCCACGCCGGCCAACGAACAAGTCTCGCGTCCCGCACCGGCCACGCTAGCCGAAGCCGCGCCTGGGTTGGCTCAGTTGTTCAACGCGAAAATCGCCTCTTTGAAAGCTACCGGGCAACCGGTCCCCGGAGTGCTGCGCGAGTGGCAAGCGCGCTTTGCTGATCCCAAGTTCCTGCCGCCTCTCTCCGAGAAGGGTCAGAGAAACGTCGTCGCGGCACTGGCGGGTGTTGACGCAAAATATAGCCTCGGCTTGACCCTGCCCGGCGCTCATCCCTCCGCGCAACCGGCAGCGTCGGCGCCGAGGTCCGCGCCTGCGTCGCCTTCGCCGCTGCCCGCCACTCTCGCCGAAGCTGCCCCCGGTGTCCGGGCCGCCGTCGCGAACAGGATTTCCGCGCTCGAATCCGCGGGCAAGCCCGTGCCGGCGGACCTCCGCGAGTGGCGCGCACACCTCAGCAATCCAGCGTTTCTGCCGCGCCTGTCTGAAAAGGGCCAAAAGAATGTCATCGCAGCACTGGCGGGCATCGACGCGAAGCACGGTCTCGGCCTGAGCCTTCCCGGCGCTCATCCCTCCGCGCAGCCGGCAGCGTCCGCACCGAGCGCCGCCCCGCTCACCCCGCGCGCCGCCTCCGCGCAGAAGACCGTCGCTGCGCTCGAAGCGCACCAGCGCGCCGGCCAAACGCTCAACGTGAGCCAACAGCGCCTGCTTGCCCACGAGCGCCAGACGCTCGCGCAAGAGCAGTCCGCGAATACTTGGAAAAATTTCCCTCCCGCGAGCGGGACGCTCGGCATTCCCCGCGCGGAGATGCCGCAGATCAAGAGCGAGCACCGCGGCGCGCTGGCAAACTTCCTCCAGGCGCGCGGCATCAAGTGGAACCAGACGGGCGCAAAGCCAGGCGAGCTGAAACCAACACAGGCGGAATTTTTGCCCGCGAAGGTGGAGAAAGCGCGCAAGCACACAGGCTCGAACCGCATGATCCTCGTGTCGTCTGACAATCATGTCATCGACGGCCACCATCAGTGGCTCGCCAGCCTGATCGACGCGCCGGAAAAGAAAATCCCGGTCGCGCGCCTCCACGCGCCCGCGCAAACCATCCTGCGCGAGATGCAGGAGTTTCCGAGCGCCCGCATGGACGCTCCCGCACAGGCCGGAACGCAGCCCGCCATCGCTGAAAAGA
>CAXTRS010000184.1:0-9451 GCA_964246635.1 uncultured Chthoniobacterales bacterium
GGAGCGAATCACCGCCAAGCTCGAAGAAATTGTCGTCCCGACCGACGCGGCTGAGGCCGAGGACTTCCGCCCAAATCCCGCGGAGCTGCGTTTCGAGAGGCGAGGTCGCGCTCTCGGGTTCGGGCGCATCGTCGCTAACGTCGAATACAGGCGCGGGCAGCGCCGCGCGGTCGATCTTGCCGTTGGCGGACAACGGCAACGCCGGCAACACTACCATCGCCGCGGGTACCATGTAATCGGGCAGGCGCTCGCGCAGGTGCGCGCGCAGGCGGGCTGGAAGATCGCTCGCCCTGGCCGGCGGGCTGTAAACCGCAGCGGCGGGAACCTGGGCGTGTTCACCGGGTTCGTGAGCGAATGCGGAGAACGGCATGGTTGGCGCGCCGATCGCCGCGGCGATCTCCGCAGCGGAGAACAACCCGGTCGCTGGCGACAGATCGGCGCGGCGAGTAAAAACGGCGCGCATCTCGTCGAGCACTGCGAATGGCGTCGGCGCGTCGCCGCCAGTCAGGTGCGCAGGCCCGATCGCGACCCGATAGCCAAGCTCTTCGCCAAGCCGGCGGAGGTCTTCGGGATCGACTTCGTAACCAACCACCTGCGACGCCTCGAGCAAATCCGTCACCGTGGCTTCCGGTCGCGCGTCGCGGGAAAAGCGCAGCGCGCGCGAAGCGGGTTGCAACCGGGCGTTCGGCACCCGGTCGAGGCCCAGGGTTTCGGGCTGCGTCTCGCTCAGAAGCAGCCGCAGATTGGCGAGATCCAGCGGTTCGCGTCCGCAGTCGATCCACTCCGGCGCCCGGAGCGAATGAGTCGTTTGTGGATCACCGATTACCAGCCGGACGTCGTAATGAAAATCGGCGTGGCCAACGTGGATTGGCCCCCGACGCCATTCGATCTCGACGCCCGCGATCGCACCCGCCAGTTCACGCCGCGCGAGCGCATGGAAAAAGGCGGGATCGAGCGAGAGCGCGGTGTCGTGCTCGCAGCGGTTCCGCGCGTGTTTGCGCAACTCGGCGACTGACAGATTTGCGGGTGCGCCTTGCGCTTCTTCGAGCAGAAAACGGGCTTCGGTCAGCGTCCGGCTCGGCACGTCGCTCACAGCAACAATGGAGCCGGGCGTCGCCGCGCCGACGGCATTTTTCAGCGCGCGCGCGAAGGTGGCCGCATCGGGAAAGGCTGCGGGCGTGTCGAGCGACGGCGGCGGCGGCGCGGGGACAGCGTAGGCTACCAGGCGCGACGAACCGCCAGCGTCCGTTGGCGTGTTTGCGACGACGACGCTCTCGCGCACTTCCGCGTGCGCGTTCAGCGCGGCCTCGATCTCGCCGAGTTCAATGCGGAAGCCGCGGATTTTCACCTGATGATCGAGCCGGCCGTCGAAGATCAGCGCGCCGTCCTCCCGCCAATGGGCAAGGTCGCCGGTGCGGTAAAGGCGTGCGTCGGGCGTGCCGGCTTTGAAGGGATCAGCGAGAAATTTTTGTGCGGTCAGCTCGGGTCGCCGCCAATACCCCCGGCCGACGCCGCGACCGCCGATGTGCAGTTCGCCGGGGACTCCCACCGGTGTCGGCTCCAGACGTTCGTCGAGTATGTAAATCTCTGTGTCAGCGATGGGTCGGCCGATGGGGATTTGCTCTTCGCCGGGGCGACATTCCCAAGCCGTGGCGTAGAGCGCGGCTTCAGTGGGGCCATAGACGTTCACCAGCCGCGCATGGGGTAGGCGGGCGAAGAACCGTTCGACGAGTCCCGGCGTCAGCACGTCACCGCCGGAGATGACGCAGCGCAACGAGGCGCCGCGCGTTTCCAGATCGCGCTCGTCGAGAAACGCCCCGAGCATCGGGGGCACGAACTCGGCGTTGGTGATCCGCTCACGGGCCATGAGGTCGAGCAGGTAATCGCTGTCGCGCTGACCACTCGGCCGGGCGACGACCACCGCCGCGCCGAAGAGCAGCGGCCAGAAAAGCTCGGTGATCGAAAAGTCGAACGAGAACGGCGACTTCAGCAGCACGCGGTCGCGCGCGTCGAGCGGGCAGGTGCGCTGGTTCCAGCACAAGCGGCTAACCACCGCACGGTGAGGATTCATCGCGCCTTTGGGCTGGCCGGTCGAGCCGCTGGTGTAGATGAGATAGGCGAGGTTTTCGACCGTGACGCCGGTGTCGCGTAGCGGCTCGGCGCTCTCCTGCCCGATGCCGGGCCAGTCGCGGTCGAGGCAGAGCACAGTGGAGCGCGCTGTGGAGGCGCCGACTTTGCCGAGCAGCCGTTCCTGGGTCAGGAGCACGGAGGTGTCGGCATCGGCGAGCAGATAGCGCAGGCGCTCGGCGGGATATTCCGGCTCGAGGGGGACATAGGCGGCGCCGCTTTTCAGAATGCCGAGGAGCGCGACGGCCATCTCGGGCGCGCGTTCCATGCACACACCTACAAGGGTATCCGGACGGACGCCGAGCGCGCGGAGGCGGTGCGCGAGCTGGTTGCTCTGCGCGTCGAGCTCACGGTAGGAAAGCGTCCGCCCCTCCGCGATGATCGCCGGCGCCGCCGGTGTGCGCGCGGCTTGCGCGGCGAAAAGCTCGTGCAGGCAACGATCGCGCGGAAATTCCGGTGCGTCCGTGGCGTTCCATTCGACCAGCACGCGGTGACGCTCCTGGTCAGCAGCACCGGTGTCTTCCCGCCAAATCTCCGCGGTCAGCTCGGCGACCGTTTTCGTCGGCGCCGCGACGACGGCTTCGAGCAATTTCAGCCAGCGCGATTTCAAAACTTCGACCGTCCGCCGCTCGAACAGGTCGGTGTTGTAAATGAACCGGCCGACCAGTCCTTCCGGCCGCTCGTCCAGACCCAGTTGGAGGTCGAACTTCGCCGTGCCGGTATCGACGTCCATATGGGTGAACTCCCAGCCCGGTTCCAGCGGCGCCAGCGGCGGCTCGACGACGATCAACGTTTGAAACAGCGGCGCGCGGCTGGGGTCGCGTTTGCCGGCAAACTTCTGCACGAGCGTCTCGAAGGGAATCCGGCCGTGGGACAGCGCGCCGAGTGTGGCTGCGCGCACGCGCGCGAGCAGGTCGGTAAAGGGCGAATCTTTCGAAAACGCCGTGCGGATCACGACGGTGTTCAGAAAACAGCCGAGCAAATTCTGCGTCTCCGCTGCCTCGCGCCCGCCGCTGATGCCGCCGACGGCGAGATCTTCCTGACCGGTGTAGCCGTGCAGCAACGCCATGAACGCGGCGACCATAAGCGTCCAGGAGGTCACTCCCTGTTCGTGGCAGAGCGTCTTCAGCGAGGCGCTGGTGGCCAGGGAGATGCGCACAATTTCCGCCGCGCCGCGGAAGGTTTGTGCGGCGGGACGCGGGCGATCCGTGGGGAGTTCGACCACCGGCAGATCCCGCAGGATTGGCTCCCAATACGCGAGGTCCACGGGCGAAATTCCCGTGACGGTTTCCCGCTGCCACGCCGCGAAATCGGGATACTGAATTGGCAGCGCGGGCAGCGCGCCGGGTGACGCGTTTTTGGTGAACGCATTGTAAAGCGTTTGCAGTTCCGGCAGCAGGACGCGGTAGAGCGAGACGCCATCGAAGATGACGTGGTGCAGCGCGATGAACAGCCGGTGGTCCGCGTCGTCCACCCGCACGAGGCGCAGGCGATACAGCGGCCCGCGCGCGAGATCGAAAGGCGCGCGCGCATCGGCGGTCGCCAGGCGGATGGCCTCGCGCTCGCGGTCATCAGTCGGAAGACCCGAAAGGTTGGTGAATGGGAACTCGATCTGCGCCGGAGGCGGCTGCACTATTTGCACGGGCGCGTCGCCGCGCCACTCGAAGGTCGTGCGCCAGGCTTCGTGACGGCGGATGATCTCCGTGAACGCATGCTCGAGCGCCGCCCGATCGAGCGCGCCGCGGCGGCGAATCGTGATCGGCTCGTTGTAGATCGGTGCCGCGCCAGCGAGATGGGCGTGCAGGAAGATGCCCTGCTGCGGGTAGGACAGCAGCGCTGGGCCGGAATCCTTCCGTTTGGGAATCGTCGTCGCCGGCGTGCTGGGCGCCGCGCCGCGAAGAAGCTTCTCCAACAAGGCGCGCCGCGCGGCCGAGAGCTCGGCTGTCGCTTTCACGTCGGGTGGCATTAGGTCAGTTCCGCGAGGGGGAAAAAGTCACGGGCAGCGCCGTCAAGCCGCGCAGGCCGGAGTTCGCCCGCCACGTCAGCGGCGCGGCGGTGAGCTGGAGATTCGGCAGCCGCCGGAGCAGCGTTCCAAAAGCGATCTGTCCTTCCATGCGCGCGAGCGGCGCACCGAAGCAGAAGTGGTTCGACCAACCGAACGCGAGGTGCTTGTTGTCGACGCGGTCCAGGATGAGCCGGTCGGGTTCAGTGAAGCGCGCGGGGTCGCGGTTGGCCGCCGCCATTACGGCCATCATGGCCTGGCCTTTCCGGATCGTTTTGCCGCCGATCTCGACATCCGCCGGCGCGATGCGACCGGTGTGCTGGCTCGGACTTTCGTAACGCAGCAATTCCTCCACAGCCGAAGGCACGAGCGCGGGATCGTCCCGAAGCTGGGCAAGCTGCGCGGGATTACGCAAGAGCGTGAGCAGCCCATTGCCGATCAAGTTCGTCGTGGTTTCCTGACCGCCGACCATCACGACGACGCAATTGGCGACGATCTCTTCTTCCGTGAGCCGATCGCCTTCGACCTCCGCGGTGAGAAACGAATGGATGAGCCCCTCGCGCGGGTGGGCCTTGGTCTCCCGGATCGCGTGCTCGAAGTAGTCAATGAGGTTGTTCGTGCTCTCCAGCACGCGCGGAATCCGGTCAGGATTGTGCTGGAAATTGCCGAGCATTTCCGCGAAATCGGCCGACCATTTTTTCAGCTTTGCGTGGTCGCTCGTCGGCACACCGAGCATCTCGGCGGTGACGATCGCCGGCAGCGGTGCGGCGAAGTCGGCGATCACGTCCATCTCGCCGCGAGCGATCACGCGGTCGAGCAAGTCGTCGGCGATTTCCTGGATGTGGCTGCGCAGGTGTTCGACCCGCTTCGGGGTGAACGCCGCGGACGCCAGCCCGCGCAAGCGCGTGTGCGCCGGCGCGTCCATGAAGAGCATCTGTTTCACCATCACCTTGGCGATGGGATTGAGCGCGGAAAGGCCCATCACAGTGAGCTGCTCCGGTGTCGGCGTGCGGTCCGCGGAAAACGAGTGCAGGACGTTG
Source organism: uncultured Chthoniobacterales bacterium (assembly GCA_964246635.1). Classification (GTDB taxonomy): domain Bacteria; phylum Verrucomicrobiota; class Verrucomicrobiia; order Chthoniobacterales; family SZAS-18; genus JAFAXH01. The sequence continues at coordinate 5,170 of CAXTRS010000184.1, forward strand.
AGCACGTCCGCGTAGCGCGTGACGACCCAGGAGTGCAGGAAGCGGTCCCAATGCACCGGGTCTTCCGTGCGCAGCCGATGATAAAGCGGGTGCGGATCGGCGAGAACTTCCGGGTCGAGCAGGCGAACCAGGCTGAGGCTGGCGTCGGACTTCTTAGTCATCGATGGGAAAAGGTCGCGGTTGTCTCGCGGTCAGCGTTATTCATCGCGGCGAGCGCGGCCTCGACTTCTACGTCGCTCATCGCGGCGAGTTGGCTCGTCAGCGTTTCCTCGATTTTCGCCGCCAGCTCGGCGACGGTGGGCGCGTCGAAAACGTCGAGCAGCCGCAACTCCACGCCGAACGCGCTGCGCACCCGCGCGATGACTTGCGCGCCGAGCAGCGAGTGGGCGCCGAGGTGGAAAAAGTCGTCGTCCGTGCTGATGCGCGGCACGTCGAGCACGTCGGTCATGATCGCGGCGAGCGTTTCCTCCGTCGGCGTCTGGGGCGGGATGAACCCGGCGTCGGATTCGTCTTTTTCGGCGTGCGGTTTGGGCGGCGGCAGCGCGGCGCGATCCACTTTGCCGTTCGGCGTCAGCGGCAGCGATTCGAGCCAGACGAACGCTGCTGGTTCCATGTAATCCGGCAGCGACTGGCGCACGGCTTCGCGCAACGCGGCCTCATCCTGTGCCGACCCAGCGCTGGACACGATGTAAGCGACCAGCTGCTTGTCGCCGGGAATATCTTCTCGCGCAATGACGACGCTGCCGGCGATGGACGGCTGCGCTTGGAGCCGCGCGTTGATCTCGCCCAGCTCGATGCGGAAGCCGCGGATTTTCACCTGGTCGTCCCGCCGGCCAAGAAAGGCGATCTCGCCGTTCGGCAACCAGCGGCCGGTGTCGCCGGTGCGATACCAGCGGGCACCCTGCTCGTCGGTGACGAAACGCTCGGCGGTCAGGTCCGGCCGGTTGCGGTAGCCGCGCGCGACGCCAGCGCCGCCGATAAGAATTTCGCCATCGGCATCGATGCGAATTAGCACGTCGTCAATGGGTGAGCCAATGGAGGGCAAGCTGTCGGAATTTTCATTGTCTCCCGGCGCAACGACGCCTGAGGTCGCGACGACCGTGCATTCCGTGGGGCCGTAATTGTTGACCAAGGCAAACGGCAGACCGATGACCGGGCGACGGTGCAAGGTGTCGGCGCCCGTGAGCAGGAAACGCAAGGCGGTATCGGCAGGCCAAGGGGCAGCGGACGCGATCATCGGTTCCGCGAGCGCGGGCGGCGCGAAGCTGATCGTGATCCGCTGCGCGATCAACCATTCGCGCGAAGCCTCGTGCGACAAGCGTGTCGCTTCATCGGGCAGGCAAACCGCAGCCCCGACGGATAGCGCGGGCCAGAGTTCCCACACCGCGGCGTCGAAGCCGACGCCGGCACCGAAAGAGACGCTGTCCGACGCCGTCACGCCGAACGCACGGATGTGCCACGTGACGAGGTTCGCCAGCGCGCGATGCGTGATCTCGACGCCCTTCGGCTGCCCAGTCGAGCCGGAGGTATAAATGATGTAGGCAAGGCTGTCGGGTGCGATTTCGACTTCCGGCGGCTCCGGCGACTGGGCGCCGATCGCGGCCTCCTCCGTGTCGAGCGCGACGATGCGAACACCCGCGCATCCGGTGAAATGTCCGGCCAGGCTTCCCTGCGTGACGAGCAGCCGCGCGCCGGCGTCTTGCAAAACAAACCGCAAACGCTCCGCCGGATGTGCTGAGTCCATCGGCAAATAAGCCGCGCCCGTTTTCATGATCGCCAGCGCGGCGACGACAAACTGCGGCGACCGCTCGACGCAAAGCCCAACGACGGTTTCCGGTCCGGCGCCGAGCGCGCGCAGATGATGGGCGAGTTGAGACGCGCGGCGTTCCAGTTCCGCGAACGTCAGCGCTTCCGTCTCCGCCGACAGCGCCAGGTTATCGGGATGAAGCCGGGCTTGGGCGGCGACAGACTTGGGCACGATCGCAGCGATGGAGACCCCAGCGAGGGGAGGCAAATCCGAGCGGTCGTTGGGCGGGGAAAGCGTGGGCGCGGGTTCGGTCATAGCGGCTTCAACTGCTGGGGATGGAGTCGTTGGAAGGAATCCCCGCAAGGCGCGCGGAGGCGTGGCTTTGCGGTAAATGTGGGAAAGCCATTTCCGTGCCTTTGCCAGAAGGGAGGAGCCGCGGCAGGCCAGGGTGTTCGCCCTTCGGAGGAGCGCTCGCTCTTTTTACCGAAGAAGCGCGGGACGGCGCAAGGCAAAGTCCCGCCGGCACCGGTGCGGCGGCAGAAGCGGAGAGACACGCGGTGCGCCGGCTCTTGTAAAATCTTCGGTTCCCGGCATCCCTGAAGACCCCTCGTATCGAATCACTTTGCGGCTCCAAACCTTCCGCACACTCTCATGCTCACTCCTCCTTGTTGCCGTTCGTCCGCCGGTGATGCGCCCGACGACACGCCGCCGATCTCGCCCGAGGAATCCGCGCTCGCGGCGACGTTCGGACTCAGCGATTCCGATTTTCAAAGCCTGCCGCCGACACGGCGCGATTTTCTGCGGCAACTCGCCGCGGCCGGCGCGGCCGCGACGCTGGCGCCGTATTTTCTCTCGTCGTCCACTGCGGGAGCGAAGGAAGCGGCTGCCAGTGGTGGTGCGATGGAAACTGCGCTCACGCCGGTGCCTGCCGGGCCGGAAGCCGTCGATGTTGCCATGACGATTAACGGCGCGAAGCACGCGCTGAAGCTCGACCCGCGCGTGAGCCTGCTCGACGCCTTGCGCGAGCGGCTCAACCTGACTGGCTCAAAGAAGGGTTGCGACCACGGCCAGTGCGGCGCCTGCACGGTGCTCGTCAATGGCCGGCGCATCAATTCGTGCCTGTCGCTCGCCGTCACGCACGAGGGCGACGAGATCGTGACCATCGAAGGCCTCGCGCAAGGCTCGGATCTTCATCCCGTGCAGGCCGCGTTCATCAAACACGACGGCTTCCAGTGCGGCTACTGCACGCCGGGGCAGATTTGTTCCGCCGTCGCGCTCATTGCCGAAGGCCACGCGACGAACGACGACGAAATCCGCGAGTGGATGAGCGGCAACCTTTGCCGCTGCGGCGCGTATCCGAACATTGTCGCCGCGATCAACGAAGCCAAGACGCAGCAACAACCCGCGCTTGGCCGCCGCCTCACTTCGGTGTCTTAATCATTCCGCACCCCGCACTTCTTCCCCATGCACCCTTTCACCTACACTCGCGCGACGGACGGCAAGGCGGCGCTCGGCGAACTCGCCGCGGCGAACGGGCAGGCCAAATTCCTCGGTGGCGGCACGAATCTGATCGACCTCATGAAAATGGGTGTCGAGCAACCGACGAAGCTCATCGACATCAACCGCATCCAGCCGCTGGCGAAGATCGAGGAGTTGCCCGGCGGCGGGTTGCGTCTCGGCGCGCTCTCGCGCAATTCCGACGTGGCGGAGCATCCGCTCGTGAAAGAGCGCTACCCGATATTGCGCGAAGCCATTCTCGCCGGCGCATCGCCCCAGTTGCGCAACATGGCCACGACCGGCGGCAACCTGCTCCAGCGCACGCGCTGCTATTATTTCTACGACCCCGCGTTTCCGCAGTGCAACAAGCGCCAGCCCGGCAGCGGGTGCGGCGCGCTCGAAGGCTTCAACCGCATCCACGCGATCCTCGGCCAGAGCAATGCCTGCATCGCCACGCACCCGAGCGACATGTGTGTCGCGCTCGCGGCGTTGGAGGCCGTCGTGCGCGTGCAAGGGCCGAAAGGCGAGCGGCAGATTCCGTTTGCGGACTTTCACACCGTGCCCGGCGATCACCCGGAAAACGATACGACGCTGGGCAAGGACGAGCTCATCACCGCGGTCGATTTGCCGCCCGCGCCGTGGGCGAAGCGGTCGCACTATTTGAAAGTGCGCGACCGCGCGAGCTACGCCTTTGCGCTGGTTTCGGTCGCGGCGGCTTTGGAGATGGAGGGCGACAAGATCCAGCGGGCGCGGGTCGCCCTCGGCGGTGTCGCCCACAAGCCCTGGCGGGCTGGGGAAGCGGAACAAAGACTCGTCGGTGCCAAGGCGGACGAGGCGACTTTCAAAGCGGCTGCCGAGGCGGCACTCGCTGGGGCGAAGGGCTACAAATACAACAATTTCAAGGTCGAGTTGGCGAAGCGCGCGATTGTGCGGGCGCTCTCGACTGTTGCCGGTAATCAGCGCGCTTCTTGAGATAGAAACAGACAGACACCCCCAACCCTATGATGAATCGCCGCCAAGCCCTGAAAACCTCCGCCC